>DASRQX010000153.1:0-68587 GCA_035696165.1 Acetobacteraceae bacterium
AGCTCAAAACGGGTGATCTCGATCGGCCTGCCCATCCGGTTGCACTCCCTGCGAATCGTCGCGACACGCAGAGGGAATCGTACTCAAGTCGATTCGGGAATCTCCCCGGGGAAGAGTCGATCATTCTGATGGCTGGTATAATACATCGCCCGGTCGAACAGGCTGACCGACCGGCTCATCACCACCACCGTAACGTTGTCGTATGTCAGCACCGCCGTTCGGCCCGCATCCAACGCCGCACGCATCGTCTCCAACCGCGCGTGGCCGTCCGACAGCAGGCGCACCTGCGCCCGCACCGACATCGGAGGAAACCGCGCAGAATCGTGGCAGCCCCCCAGCGTCACCTCGATTGTGGCGCCGACACCGGCTTTGTGCGCCGCGGCGGCGGCCGCGGGATCGACAATCTGCGCCAGCACACGCTTGTCATACAAGTAGGCGCGCAGGCCCACCAGGATAGCGTTGGAATCACCGGACGCACCTGAGGAAGTCGCATCGGCAGCATCGGTGAACAGCACTGGCCCCTCCATGGTGCGCGCCTGAGCGACCGCACGTTCAAGGGAAATCAGCTTGCCCTGCAGGCGGAAACGCTGGGGCCAGAATTCCTCGGCGAGACGTACTGCCTCCCGGCCGGCGCGCGCCGCGTCGCCGTCGGTCATGACGAGCACCTGGCTGCACAATTCGGGCACGTCGGTGAAAGGGTTGCCGATCATGATGCCGGCCGCCAACGCCGTGCCGTCGCGTTCGATACGCTGGCAGTCGCGTATCAGATCGCCATAACAACCACTCTTGGTGATCAGCTCGTCGCCGCGCACCAGCGCGGGGATGACCACCCGCGCGATCACGCACCTGGTTGGCCGTGCAATCAGGCGCAACAGCAGCCGCGCCGCGCGCGCCCCGGTATCGGCGAAATCGACATGCGGGTAGGTGTGATAGATCGTCAGCCCGTCGATCTGGCGCAGCATCCGATCGGTCAAGATGCCGTGCAGATCGAGCGAGATGACGATCGGCATCTGCGGCCCGGCCAACCGGCGAATTTGGACCAGCAAGAAGCCTTCCGGATCCAACTCGCCGTCGGCACCCATGGCGCCATGCAGCGAGACGTAGATGCCGTCGATATCGGCGAGGTTGGCGGCGACGGAAGCCACGAACTCCTCCGACAAACGCTGCCAGCCGGCAGCCGACAGCAGCCCCGCGCTACCGGCGCGCGCGCTGTAGACCGGAAGGATCGCGACGCCGGATGCGCGGCGGAACACCGCAAGCGCCCCGCCGATGGCGCTGTTCTGGTTCGCCTGGCGATACAGTTCCTCGCCGCGCTGCACGGAGAAATGGTCATATCCGGACGGCAGGGGATTGAATGAGGAAATCTCCTGCATGCATTCCACGAATAGGATGCGCGACATGATCGGCGTCTCCGGCTGGTGGCAGCTTCGGCATTAGGGCATCCTTGCGTCAGCACTGTCCAGGAGGATTGGGCCAGGCGGCTCGGGCCAGGAGGCGCGGGCCAGGATCACCGGGCCGGGATGGTTGGGTCGGGAGGCGCAGGCGCATGGCAGGCAGGGTCATCAGGATTACCTCGATCGAGGCCGCGCCGTTGTTTGGCGACAGCCCCAAGGGGGGCTGGTCGGCCGAGATCAAGCCGGAGGATTCCATCCATGCGCTGATCGCGGTGCACACCGATAGCGGCATCACCGGGCATGGCAGCGTGTTCACCGATGGTCGGCTGGTTCAGGCGGGGCTACGTGTGCTGGAGCCGTTGTTCCGTGATGAGAACGTACTGGAACCGCAGCGCGTGTCGGAGAAGCTGCACCAGAACACGTTCTGGATGGGGCGCGGCGGCACGCTGACGCACGTTATCAGCGGCATCGACATTGCGCTGTGGGACATCCTGGGCAAGGCGACCAGCCTGCCGGTCGGGCAGTTGCTGGGCGGGTGCTATCGGACGCGGGTGCAGCCGTATTGCTCGCTGCTGATGGAGCAACCCGCGGAAATGCACGATGTGGTCACACAATATCGCACCCGCGGCTTTCGGGCATTCAAAATCGGCTGGGGTCCGTTCGGGCGCCGGGACGATACGAAGCTGGACGAGGCGATCATTCGGGCGGCGCGGGACGCCGCCGGAGAAGAAAACCGGCTGTTCGTCGATGCCGGCGCCAGCGATGCGCATTGGCCGCAGGGACTGAAATGGGCGATGCGCACGGCGGAGATGCTGAAGGACCACAATGTCGGCTGGTTCGAGGAACCGTTGCGTCCCGATGCGATCGATGATTTCTGCCATTTGCGCCGGGTCAGTCCAGTACCGATCGCGGGTGGCGAGGTTCTCACGCGAAGGCAGTCGTTCCTGCCGTGGCTGTCGCGCGGGGCGTTCGATATCGTGCAGCCCGATGTCACCAAGGTCGGCGGCATCAGCGAGCAGCGGCGGATTGCCTGGATGGCCGATGATTTCGGCGTGCGTTACGTGGGGCATGGCTGGAACACTGCGCTGGGCGTGGCGGCGGATTTGCAGCTTGCCGCGGCGCTGCCGAACGTCGACCTGGTCGAGTTCATCGGCGGCAGCCCGTATGTCGACGGTATAACTGAAGCGCCGTTCGCGCTCGATGCCGAGGGCTATCTCGCCATCCCCGATGGGCCTGGCCTGGGGGTGCGGCTCGATCGTGCAAAGCTCGCCCGATACACGCCCGACCCGTCAGTGCTGTTTCGTGGGTAGTGCACGGAGAGAGCATCAGGATCTCTGGGGTAACCCGGGACAGATGGCACGGCAGGCCGTAGTCTGGCCCGATGAGACGGCCGAACCTGTCCCGTGCACCCCAGAGATCCTGATGCTCTCTCGCGGTCGGCACCAAACCAAAGAGTACCAGGTCAGAGAGCAAGCGCGAGCACTCAAAACAAAAAAAACGCGGTGGAACATATGACCGAGCTGGATACAGGCAATACCGGCTTCATGCTGCTCTGCAGCAGCCTGGTCATGCTGATGACGCCGGGCCTCGCCTTTTTCTACGGCGGACTGGTAAGTCGCAAGAACGTGCTGGCGATCATGATGCAGTCCTACGTGTCGATGGGCTGGACGACTGTCATCTGGTTCGCCGTCGGTTACTCGCTGTGCTTCTCCGGTGGTGCGGGCGGAGTCATCGGCAATCTCGACATGGCGTTCCTGAACGGTGTCACGCTCACGACGCCATCGCCCACTCCCGGCATTCCCTTGATGGTGCACATCGCCTACCAGATGATGTTTGCGATCATTACGCCGGCGCTGATCACCGGCGCCTTCGCCAACCGGGTCTCGTTCAGGGCCTATATGGTGTTCCTGACGCTCTGGCTGTTCCTCGTCTACTTTCCTTTCGTGCATATGCTGTGGGGCGGCGGCATCCTGCAGCAATGGGGCGTGCTGGACTTTGCCGGAGGCATCGTCGTGCACAACACGGCAGGGCTCGCGGCACTGGCGTCGGTCCTCTATGTTGGCCGACGGCGGGTGGTTGAGCGCGCGCACAGCGTACCGCTGGTCGCGTTGGGAACCGGTCTCCTCTGGTTCGGCTGGTACGGCTTCAACGCCGGCAGCGAATTCCGCGTCGATGCGGTGACGGCAGTCGCGTTCCTGAATACCGACGTGGCCGCATCGTTCGCTGCCATCGCCTGGATGATGGTCGGCTGGTGGCAGGAGAAACGGCCACGCTTCGTCGGTCTGCTCACTGGGGCAGTCGCCGGACTTGCAACTATCACTCCGGCGGCGGGTTATGTGTCGCCGATCGCCGCGGTCGTCATCGGAATTGCCGCCGGGGTCGTCTGCTACTTCGCCGTTACGCTGAAGAACCGGCTGAAATGGGACGACGCGCTGGACGTGTGGGGCGTGCATGGCGTCGGCGGCGCGTTGGGGATCGTACTACTCGGCCTGTTTGCCTCCAAGGCATTCAACCCCGCCGGGACCGACGGCCTGTTCGGGGGCAACCCCGGTTTTCTGGGGAAGCAACTCGTGGCGATCGTACTGTCGTCGGTCTGGGCGTTCGGCTTCACCTACGGCATGCTGTGGCTGATCGATCGCGTGACGCCGGTCAAAGTCGAGCAGACCGACGAGGAACGCGGGCTCGACGCGGCGCTGCATGGTGAGACGGCCTACCTCAGCGCCCCGTGAGGCCGGTACGCCATCGGCCGCGAGCGGAACTCCATCGTGATGCATCGATGCACGATCTGCTCAAAATGGCATTGTCGCGGTGCGCCATCCGAGTCCGCCGCCGCCGGCGCGCTGTCCACCACCAGACTCGGCGTCGTCACCTGGGAGGCCTGATCCGCGGCAGGTCCGCGGCGGTGAATACTTTGCCCCACGCGCCCGGCGGGACGTAGATCGAGCCGATTTGGGCTTGAGCGTACGGGCCGCGCAGAAACACCACGCTCCTGCGTACCACGCAGCGCAATTCCCGCGACGCACTGGCCGCGGCCGCAGGTGGCAATCGTCCTCTTTGCGCAACACCGATGCGCCGGCCCCCAGGCGTTGACCGGAGCGCTCCCTCGCAATCGTCGCCTACCCAGAAAGCATGGATTTGCGTGGGGCAGGCTGAGCCGTCAAATGCCCGAGGACAACAACGCGGAACTGGCCGCCGTTGCGTTTGGGATGCAGCATGGGGGACGCAGCATGGAGGGGCACGGCATGGGAGAGGAAATGATGGAGCTTGCCGGATGACCCAGCCCCACGTCGCTCTGCGAGTTCCGGTTGGCCGACCGTTGCCCGAAGTCGCTGCGTTCGTCGCCCACTGCGAGGACGCGGGCTTCGACGGGGTGGGCATCCACGACCATCCTTCCAGTGGCCGCGATGCATACCTCGCACTGGCACTCGCGGCCCAGGCGACACACCGCCTGCGGCTGTTCCCGGCCACCTCAAGTCCTGTGGTTCGGCATCCTTTGGTTCTCGCCTCGCTCGCCCACAGCCTGGAGGAAATCGCGCCGGGACGCACATGTCTGACCGTGGCTCCCGGCTTCATCTCGACGCGGAGCATCGGGCAGCCGCGCGCGGGGCTGGGCTTCATGCGTAACGCGATCCGCGATCTCCGCCGCCTGCTTGCCGGGGAGGAAGTCGCGTTTGGTCCGTCGTCGACCCGGCTCAGGAATCGCAGCGAGGCACCGACGCCGGTGTATCTGCTCGCGGCCGGACCTAAGATGATCGAACTCGCGGGCGAACTGGCCGACGGTGCCTTTCTCATGGTCGGCATCCATCCGGCCTCCGTCCGCGCCGCGCGCCATCGCTTGGAGGCGGGAGCCAGGCGGGCCGGCCGCTCCCTGGCCGGCTTCCCGGTGGTGTTCGTGGTCACACTCGGTCTCGGACCCGACGCCGAGGTGGGCGCGCGATGGGTGCGGAGTTGGTTCGCGCCAGGACAGCCGTTCCTGAACTATCCGAGCGCATCGAACCTTCGCTGGCTCCGCGAGTGCGGCTTCGAGCTTGAAGAAACGCACGACCCTGCTTGCATCCAAGAAGACCGCGCACACCAGATCGCGGATGCAATCGGACTGTTCGGCTCGCCGGAGCGCTGCGCAGAGCGGCTGCTGCGCGCGCACGAGGAAGCAGGTATTGAGCAGATATTCTTGTTCCCGGCGCACGACCTTGCAGGCGGCTACAACATGCCAGAGGCCGAGGTTCATGCGTTTGAACGAATTATCCGCCCGCGGCTCGGAGGATAACCGCCGGACAGGTCAATCCGGTTCAACAGGATGCGTTCGGGCGTGTCACCAACCTGCGTCCGGAACACAAAAAGCGAATCGCCGCACGGCAATACCGCCGCGCGCCGCATGTTGAGGTTGAATAACATCGCCCCCGGTTCGAATCCCCAGAACCCATCCGCCGAGCGGTAGAGCTGTCAAGGCGTCGCTAGGCCGTCCCATCGTCACGGCGCATCGCGCCACATCTTCGGCCGCGTTCGTACCGGATCGAGCAGCGACCAGTCGCCCTGCTCCAACGTGTGCCCCTTTGGGAACGGCGGTCGCGGCTCTAACCCCAGGGACCGTACCACCCGGTCATCGCGGTAGTAGCATTGCAGGATCACCCGCGAGAGTGCCGCCAGGGCCGCCCCGCCACGCGCCCGGAACGAGGCGGCCACCGCCTGCCGCCGCGCCGCGTCAAGTTCCGCGAAAGCGCCGCCGGCGTGTTCGGCAAGCGCACCCAGAGCCGTCCGCACGTCGCCCAGGTCGCGGCCCAGGGACTTCATGATGTCGGCGAAGATGATCGCGTCGTCAGCACTCGGCACACCGAATTCCGCGCTCGCCGGAATCATCATCCCGGCAATGCAGTGCAGGTCCCGGGTTTCCGCCGGGGAAAGGTCCGTCTGGTCGTCGTTCCGCATGTCTTCCCCTATCGAACAAGGTGGCCCAATCGAACAATGTCACTCAATCGAACAAGGTGGCCAAGCGCCGCTTCATACTGTCGGCGATATAGAGCGCCAGCGCCTGAATGGTAGAGGTCGGGTTCACCCCGCCTGACGTAACCCAGATGCTGCCGTCGACAATGAACAGGTTCTTCACATCGTGGCAGCGGCCCCAGGCGTTCACCACGGAACGTTCCGGGTCATTGCCCATCCGGGCAGTGCCGAGCAGATGTCCGGGGCTGTTGAGGACGGTGCGCGAGGTATACAGGTTGGTGGCACCCGCCGCGGTAAGGATCTCCTGCGACCGCGCGATACCGTGTTCCATCATGCGCCGTGTGTTCTCGCTGATGACGTAGTCGATTTTCGGCGCCGGGATGCCGTGGCTGTCCTTCAGCACGGGATCAAGCGTGACCCGGTTGTGTTCTTCCGGCAGATCCTCGCAGGCGATTCCGATCTGCAGGCGCCGGTAAACCAGTTGACGATAGACACGGTGATGGTCCTCGCCCCAGGGCAGGCGACCGGCTGCCTCGCTGGTGACGGCCTCGCTGACCACGCCGGCGCCGCGGGCAAACTGCAGCGTGTAGCCGCGGACGAAATCGCGAGACGGGTCTGTCTCGTAGAATTCCTTGCTCCACAGGGTCAGCATGGGCGCATGGTCGCCGTCCAGCCACTCATCGATGTAGCCGCGCACCTGTGGCCACGGGTGTAGCATCAGGTTCTTGCCGACCAGACCGCTGGAATTGGCCAGCCCGTTGGGAAAACGCGACGATGCCGAATTGAGCAACAGGCGCGGCGTGCCGACACCGTTGCAGGCCAGGATAACGACCTCCGCGGGCTGAAACCGCTCGATCCCGTCGGCATCGTAATAGATCGCCCCCGCGGCCATGCCGTGCTCGCTGGTGGTAACCTCGCGCACCCGGCAGCGCGGACGCAATTCGACACCGGCTCGGACGGCATGCGGCCAGTAGGTGATATCGGTGCTCGCCTTTGCCCCCTGGGCGCATCCGGGTGTGCAATGGCCGAGATTGATGCACGGCGCCCGCCCGTCATACTCGGTCGTCGCGATCGCGGCGTCCGATGGCCACCAATGCCAGCCAAGCATGTTCATCGCGTGGGCGTAACGGGCGCCGGTCTTGCCGAGCGGCAGCGGTGGCATCGGCGGCTGTCTCGGCGGATAGGCCGGATCGCCGGCGAGGCCGGAGACGCCCATCATACGGTCGTTCTCGGCGAAGAACGGCTCCAGCTTCGCGTAGTCGACCGGCCAGTCATCGGCGACACCGTCCAGCGACTTCACGCGAAAATCCGATGGGTGCATGCGCGGGAAATGCGCCGTGTACATGACGGTGCCGCCGCCGACCGCGTTGAAGTTGGCGATCTTCATCGGTGAATTGTCGTCGTTGACGGGGTAATCGGTCGGCCGCGCCCGCTGGTTCGGGCTGATGGCGAAATCACTGTATCGCCGCGCTTCCCAGTCCCGCCCGTGGCTCGGGAAGTCGGTGGATTTCATCCAATCGCCCTGTTCGAGGCAAAGAATGCGCATTTTCGTCTCGGCGAGACTCCAGGCCACCGCGGCGCCCGAGGCGCCGGAACCGATGATCAATACGTCGACCGTTTCGTTCATCCCGTCGCTCCCTGAGCCGCGCACGCACGGCGATCCGGACTGTGACCCCGGGTACTGATAGCTTCCCGATACCGCTGAAGTCGATGGGCCGCTTTGAGTTTATCCAAAACTCGATCTCCGTACGATTTCCGCCGTGCCGCAACTTGACTTTGACACCAATCGCGGCGCCGCCTGAAATGGCCGCCTGAGATTTTGCGTATAGCGCGGTTCGACTACTATCACGACCGATGGCACAGTCCGCGCGCATCCGCCTGCACCGCTACGTCGTAGTCGCCGTGGTGATCCTCGCCGTTGCGGCGGGCGCCGCGGGGGCGATCGCCTGGCGCCCGAGCATGCCGCCGATCGCGCCGCCGGACCGCGCGTCCTTCGCCGAGACCGAGGTCGCAAGGGGCGCCGCGCTGGCCGCCCTGGGCGACTGCGCCGCATGCCACACGGCAGAGAACGGACGTCCCTACACCGGCGGCCGAGGGATCCCGACGCCGTTCGGAATCGTCTACGCGACCAACATCACGCCCGATCCGGCAACCGGCATCGGCCACTGGTCGCTCGACGCATTCCGCCGTGCCATGCGGGACGGCATTGACCGTGCCGGCCGGCACCTCTATCCCGTGTTGCCTTACCCACACTTCACGCGCGCCACCGATGACGACATCGCCGCGATGTATGCCTTCCTGATGACCCGCGCGCCGGTCCAGCAGAAGGCACCTGCGAATGCCCTGACCTTCCCGTTCAATTGGCGGCCGCTGCTCGCCGGTTGGAATGTGCTGTTCCTTCGCCCAGGCATGTGGCGGCCTGATCCGTCCAAGGACGCGGAATGGAACCACGGGGCCTATTTGGTGGAAGCGATCAGCCACTGCGGCGCGTGCCACACGCCGCACAATCTGCTCGGCGCCGAGCAGGGCGGCCAGGCGCTCGCCGGGGGTGAGGCGGAAGGCTGGTACGCCCCGCCGCTGCAGGCTGGCTCGCCAGCCCCGGTCTCCTGGAACGCCGATGCGCTCGCGACCTATCTGCGCACCGGCTTCGACGCCGGCCATGGCGCCGCGGCGGGACCGATGGCGCCGGTAACGCATCAACTCGCGACGGTGCCGGATGCGGATGTGCACACGATCGCGGTATACGTCGCCTCACTGATGCCATCCGGGCCCACGCCGCAAGCTGGCACGCCGCAAACGGCGGCGACCGGGTTGGCAAATCCGGCTGCGCGTTCGGTCGCCGACCCACAGGCGCTCGCGATATTCAACGGAGCCTGCGGTGCCTGCCACGGCGCCGACGCGCCGATGACCCGCGCCGGCGCGCCGTCCCTCGCGCTCGGCACGGCGGTAAATGCGCCGACCTCACGCGGTGTGGTTGATATGATCCTGCACGGCCTGCCCTGGCGGGAGGGCCACGCCGGACCCTACATGCCGGCGTTCTCCGCCGTGCTGACGGACGCGCAGGTGGCCGTTCTCGCCACGTATTTGCGTGCGCGCTACAGCGATCGGCCGCCGTGGCAGGACGTGGAAGCAACGGTGCAGGCAGCGCGGCGTCAGGGAGGCGGCACATGATCAAGCTGACCGTGAACGGGCAGGAGCACGCGGTCGATGCCGAACCCGATACGCCGCTGTTGTATGTACTGCGCAACGATCTCGGTCTTAATGGCGCCAAGTTCGGCTGCGGCCTGGGCCAGTGCGGCGCCTGTACGGTGATCGTGGACGGCGCGGCGGTGTTTTCCTGCCTGACGCCCATCGCGCTGCTGCCCGGTCGGCAGGTCACGACGATCGAGGGACTTGGTACGGAGGACGCACCCGGACCGGTGCAGCGTGCCTTCATGACCGAACAGGCGGCGCAGTGCGGCTACTGCATCGCCGGCATGGTGATGCGCGCACAGGCACTACTGGCGCACACGCCCGACCCGTCGGAGCAGGAAATTCGCGATGGGCTTAATCCCAATCTCTGCCGCTGCGGCACGCATATGCGCATCCTTGCCGCCGTGCGACGCGCCGCGTCGTCGCTGCGCGCGGCGGCGCCCACGAAGGCCGCGGCACAATGACCGCGGTACTCTCCCGCCGAAGCTTGCTCGCCGCCGGGGGCGGCCTGCTGGTATTCGTTGCGATACCGGGCGAACCAGCGCGCGCCGACGATGTCCCGCTGCCGGGAAGCCTGAAGGGGACACCGCTGCTCGATGCCTGGATCCGCATCGGGCCGGACGGCGTCATCACCGCCTTCACCGGCAAGGCGGAACTGGGCCAGGGCCTGAAGACGGCGCTGATCCAGGTGATCGCCGAGCAGCTCGACATCGCGCCGGCACGCGTGACGCTGGTAACGGCGGATACGGCGCGCACGCCCAACGAGGGTTTCACCGCCGGCAGCCACTCCATGCAGGACAGCGGCACCGCGCTGCTCAACGCGGCCGCCCAGGCGCGGCTGCTGCTGGTCGAGACCGTCGCCACCGACCTTGGCGTCGCGGCCGAGACACTCACCGTCGTGGACGGGGTGGTGCACGCACCAGGCGGCGCGACCCACGACTACGGCTCGCTTGCGGCGAAGCTGTCGCTGCATGTGCGGGCACAGCCGGGCGGTGGGCTGAAGGACCCTGCCGCTTACCGGGTGATGGGGACTTCGATGCCGCGCACCGACATTCCCGCCAAGCTGACCGGCGGCGCGGCCTACGTGCAGGACATGCACATGCCGGGCATGCTGCATGCCCGCGCCGTGCGCCAGCCCAGCGCCGGTGCGACTCTGCTGCGCGTCGACACCGACGCAGTCGCGCGCATGCCGGGCGTGGTGAAGGTGGTACGGGACGGCAGTTATCTCGCAGTCATTGCCGAAGGAGAATGGCAGGCGATCAAGGCGATGCGCACTTTGGGGGCATCGGCGGAGTGGCAGGAGACCGCGACGCTGCCGGTGCAGGCCGACGCGCCCGCGCTGATCCGGTCATTGCCGGCACGTGACATTCCGGTACTGAGCTGGACCAATCCGGCTGCGCCGGCGGTCAAGCGGATCAGCGCCCGCTATACCCGCCCCTACCAGATGCATGGCGCGATCGGGCCATCCTGTGCGCTTGCCGTGTCCAGCGATGACGGCGTAACGGTGTGGACGCACACCCAGGGCGTGTTTCCGTTGCGCGCCGCGCTGGCGCAGTTGCTCGGGTTGCCGGCGGAGAAGGTGCGCTGCGTGCACGTCGAGGGCTCCGGCTGCTACGGCCACAACGGCGCCGACGACGTTGCGGCGGACGCGGCACTGATCGCGCGTGCCGTGCCCGGCCGGCCGGTCCGCGTGCAATGGATGCGCGAGCAGGAGCACACCAGCGAGCCGTACGGCCCGGCGATGGCGGCCGAGGCGACCGGCGCGCTCGACGCCGAGGGCCGCATCGTCGACTGGGATTACGGCGTGTGGAGCAACACGCATAACCGGCGCCCGAACGTTGGCGGGCTGTTGCTGCAGAATGCCGCGCTGCCGACACCCTTGCCGGTTCCCCCACCCGAGCCGATCCCGATGCCGGAGGGCGGCGGCGAGCGCAACAGCAACCCGATCTATGCGCTGACGAACGCGCGCGTGGTGTCGCATTTCGTGCCCGAGATGCCGCTGCGGGTGTCCGCGATGCGCGCGCTCGGCGCTTACCTGAATGTATTTGCGATCGAGAGCTTCATGGATGAGCTTGCGATTGCCGCCGGCGCCGATCCCGTTACGTTTCGGCTGCGGCACCTGACCGATGAGCGTGGTCGCGCTGTTGTGCAGGCGGCTGCCGACAGCTTCGGCTGGGGCAAGCCGGCAGCGCGCGAACCTGGTCACGGCCGCGGTTTCGCTTTCGCGCGCTACAAGAACCTTGGTGCGTACTGTGCCGTGGCGCTGAACCTGTCGGTGGAGCACGAGACCGGCCGGATCCGCCTCGGTCGGGTCGTGGCGGCGGTGGACAGCGGGCAGCCGATCAATCCCGACGGCATCCGCAACCAGATCGAGGGCGCAATGGTGCAGGCAGCTAGCTGGACGCTTTACGAACAGGTGCGTTTCGACCGTCGGCACATCGCCAGCACGGACTGGAGCGGCTACCCGATCATGCGGTTTCCCGCGGCACCGGAAAGCGTCGAGGTCCATATCCTGCCGCGCCCGGGCCAGCCATTCCTGGGAACCGGAGAGGCAGGGCAGGGGCCGATTGCGGCGGCGATCGCCAATGCGCTGCATGACGCCGTCGGCGTTCGGCTGCGCGACCTTCCGCTTTCGTCCGAGCGTGTCAAGGCGGCGATCGGGGTGTGATGCCAAGCGTCCCAATGCTTGACCGTTGGTCGATACGCACCTCGTCATGCCGGCGCATGCCGGTATCCATGACTTGTTTTCGTGCAGCAAGTGAAGTCGTGGATACCGGCCTGCGCCGGCATGACGAAGTGGACGGAGCGCCATTGGCATGACCCTCTCACCCACCCAGGCATCACGCCCAACGCCCGATGCACCGACCCGCGGCTTCTCGCCGCAGGAATTCGCCGAGCGGACCGCACGAGCGCAACACCTGATGCGACAGGCGCGCCTCGATGCGCTGCTGGTCACGGCGCCGCCGAACTTCCGCTATTTCTCGGGGTTTGATTCCCAGTTCTGGGAAAGCCCGACCCGCCCATGGTTCATCGTCGTGCCGGCGGAGGGCGAGCCGATCGCGGTCATCCCCGACATCGCGGCGCCTGAACTGGCGCGGACCTGGATCTGCAACATTCATACCTGGCCGGCCCCTCGGCCAAGCGACGATGGGGGTTCGCTGCTGCGCGGCGTGCTGGACCGCCTGCCGAACCGGCACGGTCGCGTCGGTGCGGAACTGGGCCGCGAGATGTCCCTGCGCATGCCGGTCGTCGAGTTCCTGGCCCTGCGCGACGCGGTGCACGGCTTCGCATTCGTCGATGGATCGCCATGCCTGTGGCAAATCCGACAGGTGAAGACGCCGGCCGAGATCCGGCACATCCGCCATATCTGCGAGTTGGCAAGCGACGCCTATTGCGCGCTGCCCGGCCTGGTCAGCCCCGGAATGACCGAGCGCGAGGTCGCCCGCGAACTTCGCATCGATCTTGCGCGCCGCGGCGCGGACTCGACGCCGTTTCTGCCGGTCATCTCCGGATCTGGCGGCGTCCCCCAAATCGTCTGCGGACCCAGAGACCGCCGTCTGACAGCGGGCGACGTGATGTTTATCGATACCGGATCGACCTATGACGGTTATTTCTGCGATTTCGATCGCGTCTACGCCATCGGCGAGATCAGCGATGCCGCAAAGCGGGCGCATGAGACGGTTTGGCAGGCCACCGAGGCCGGCATCGCCGCGGCGCGGCCAGGTGCGACAACCGATGATCTTTGGGCAGCGATGCAGGCCGTCCTAGATGCCGGCGGCGCGCTCGGCAACAATGTTGGCCGGTCCGGCCACGGCCTAGGCATGCAACTCACCGAGCCGCCGTCGAATATGCCAGGTGACGGCACGGTTTTGCAGCCGGGCATGATCATGACCATCGAACCGGGGATGGAATATGCGCCCGGCAAGATGATCGTCCACGAAGAGAATGTCGTGATCACCGAGGACGGTGCCGAACTGCTGACGAAGCGGGCGCCGCGCGAGATGTGGCGGGTTGCCTGACGCCAGCGCCGTCGGTCATTCCCCAGCTTCCCGCCAGCGATATCTGGGCGCCCAGTCAAGCACGTTGCGGGCGCGGTCGCAGCGCACCAGGGATTGCCACGGATCAGTCGGCTCCGGGCCGCGCCATGGCACGCCAGGGTGAAGCCGCGCTGCGAGTTCGCGCACCGGGATCGGCGAGGTGACGTCGTCGGCACAAATCAATGCGGTGACATGGCCCGGGTCAGGACAGCGCAGTGCGGCAAACACCGCGCCGGCGGCGTCGCGAGCGTCAAGGAATGCGCCGTATTCCCAGAACGGCGTCCATTCCGCTGCGGGATCGGCCGCGCGTGCGGCAATGAACTGCGCACGCCGGGCCGGGCCCATCACGGCCGGCGGGCGAAAGCAGATGGTTGCGATGCCGGTGCTGAGGGTGAAGCAGCGGCACAGTTCCTCGACCAGGCGCTTCGCCATCCCGTAGGGGGTGGGCGGATGCATCGGGTGATCGTCGTCGATCGGCAGGTAATCGGGCACTCCTTCGCCGCGGAAGATGCCGAGCGCGTTGACGCTGCTGAATGTCACCACCCGATGGCTGCCGGCCTGTTGCGCGGCGGCCAGGGCGTTCCAGTTGCCGGTGACGTTATGGGTGATGAACCGCGCGCCCGGATCATCGCCGCCGCCACTGCCGCCGGCGGCGTGAACGATGGCGTCGCACTCAGCCGCGGCCGCTGTGAAGCCGCGCGGATCGAGCACATCGTGGCCGTCTGCGATGTCGAAGCTGACGGCCTCGTCGCCCTCGGCCCGCAGGCGTTCGACGACGGCGCTGCCGATCAGGCCGCGGCTTCCGGTGACCAGTACTCGCATGATTATCCCTTCACGGCTGCGGCGGTCAGGCCCTTGATGAAATAGCGCTGGAAGAACACGAACAGGCAGGCAATCGGGATGGTGGCCACGGTCGAGGCGGCCATCGCCGCACCCCACATCGGCGCGTGCTGGTAGGGCTGGCTGTAGTTGGTAAGGCCGACCGCCAGCACGTTCAACTCGCGGTCCTGCACGATCACCAGCGGCCACAGGAACGAGCCCCACGACCAGATGAAGACGATGATGGCCAGGCTAGTCAGGGCCGGCAGCAGCAGCGGCAGGACGATGCGCAGGAACATGTGGAATTCGCCGGCGCCGTCGACCCGCCCCGCCTCCAGCAGTTCGTCCGGCAGGTCGGCGGCGTATTGCCGCATCATGAACACGCCGAACGCATTCATCATTCCGGGGATGATCAGGCCGGGATAGCTGTTCTGCCAGCCGAACGCTTTTATTTCGATGAACAGCGGCACCACCAGGATCTGGAACGGAATCATCAGCGTGCAGATCACGCAGAAGAACAGGACGCTGCGGCCGGGGAAGCGGTATTTGGCGAAACCGAAGCCGGCCAGCGCGCCAAAGAACACGGTGATCGCAACATGTACCAGCGACAACAGTGTGCTGTTGAAGAAATAGCGCCACAGCGGGGCGAAGTCGGCTGCCTCGCGGAAGCGGTTCAGCCACTGGAAATCATGCGGCAGCCAGTGGATCGGAATGGCCTGGATTTCCGGCTCCGCCTTGAACGCGGAGGTGACCATGAACCAAATCGGGAACGCGAACACGATCGCCGCCGCCAGCGCGGTGAGAAACAGCAGCGGGTGCGCTCGTTGCCTAGCTGACACGGCGGTTGAACCAGAGCTGGGCCGCAGTGACGGTCAGGATCATCGCGAACATCACCACCGACACCGCGGCGGCATCGCCCATGCGGAAATACTGAAAGCCGTATTTCAGCACCAGCAGCCCGAGCACCAGGGTGGAGTTGGCCGGGCCGCCCGGGTCGGTGCTGAGTACGTATTGCAGAGTGAACGTCTGGAACGCGTTGATCGTGCTCAGCGCGGCGACCAGCACGGCGGTGGAACGAAGCTGCGGCAGGTCGATATGCCAGAAGGTCCGCGCCGGCGTGGCGCCGTCGATATGGGCGGCGTCGCGCAATTCGGGCGGAATACCGGCCAGGCCAGCGAGCCAGATCAGCATGAAGAATGGGATCGCCGCCCAGTCATGCACCGCGATCATCGACAGCGGTGCCAATGCGGTGCTCGAAAGCCAGTCGATCTCGGTCACACCGCGCCAGGCGCCGGCCAGCCAGGTCATGATGCCGTTGGGATGCAGCAACATCCGCCAGACCACCGCGACGACCACAACAGGCGGCAGGACGGGCAGAAAGAACAAGGTCTTCAGGATCTCGCGGCCGCGGAAGGCCTGATCGAACAGCAGCGCGGCGAGCAGTGAGACGAGCCAGACCGGCACTGTGGCACCAGCCACGAACATCAGCGTGTTGCCCAACGCCGTCAGAAACAGGTGGTCGGTGAAGAGGTTGCGGAAGTTGTCGAATCCAACCCAGTCCGGAGGGTCCAGCAGGTCGTAGTCGGTCAGGCTGAGGGTGAAGCCGAACAGCACCGGGAAGATGCTGAACACCGCAAAATAACCGACCACCGGCAGGACGAAGATCAGGCCCCACCAGCGCCGACCAAGCGGCCCCCATCTTCGCACCGGCCCTGTTCGCACCTGCCCGGCGCCTTCCCGCGTTGCTTGTTTGGCCGCTACTTCAGCATCGCCTCGGCGCGCGCCTTCTCGCGCTTCAGCACCGCATTCATGTCATCGTTCTCCTGCGGCAGGATGCTGGCAATGGGCTGGCCGCCCTGCATCACGGCGTCTCGGCCCCGCACCACGATGTCGACGAGCTGACTGTAGCCGACGACGCGCGGCCCGAACTTTGCCTTCTTCAGTTCCGTCAGGAAGACCTGGCTGTCGGCATCGCCGGTCTGGGCAATCACCTCCGGGCGAGGCACGAACAGCCCGGCGCCGGTGAACAGCTGCACCGCGTGATTGATGTAGAACCGCGCCAGCTTCCATGCCGCCTTCTGCACCGCCGGCGCGGACCGGGCGTTGACCATCATGTAATACGCGTAAGCATCGAAGCCGTTGTCGTTCTTGGCGTCGGCGAAGCGCGGCAACGGCTTTACCGTGTAGTCGATCTTGGCGTCGCGCACCTGCGGAATGCCCCAGATTCCGAAGCTGCAATCGGTGGCGAGGTTGCCCCCGAGGAAGTCGGTCCGGCTGTCGGTGTATTGCGGGCCGCCGAGTTTGTACTTGTTCACCCAGTCTACCAGGTACTGCATCACATGCTGTGCCTCCGGTCCGTCGAAGGTCGCCTTGTAGGCGGCCTCGTCGACCACGTTGGCGCCGAGCTGGAGCATCATGGTGTTGAGCGTCAGCCAATAGGCGGGGCCGCTGGGCCAGTCGAAGTCGAAGCCGCGGCGAATGGGCACGCCGTTGGCGTCTCTTTTGGTGAGCTTCTCGGCGATCGCCGGCATTTCCTCCCAGGTCTTGGGAAAGTCGCGCGTGGGGTCGAGGCCCGCGGCCTTCCACAGCGCGTTGTTGGCGTAACAGGCGTAGTTGCTGACCTCGGTCGGCACGCCGTAGAGCTTGCCACCAAACCGGATCCCGTCGAAGCCGGTCAGGTATTGGCTGGTCATCGCCGCCTGGTCGGCGTAGCCCAACGCGGCGTAATCGATCGGTGCCAGAATGCGGGCGTTGTAGTACTGCGCGACCAGGAACGACGAGGTGTTGAACAGATCGGGACCCGAGCCCGCGGCGAAGGCGGTGATCAGCTTGGTGGGATATTCCGAGGCCGCGATCACCTCGTACTGCACCTTGACGTCCGGACTGGCCTTTTCGAACTCGGCGATGATCGCCTTGTCGATGGGGATGCGCGGCGGGTGCTCGTGCATCCACATCTTGATGGTGACCTGCTCGGCGCGGACGGCGCCGGGGCTGCCGGCCCCTAGGCCGATGACGATGGCGGCGCCGGTGAAGACCGCTTGGAACAGAGTCCGGACCGTCATCGGTTTCCTCCTGCGTTTATTGCCTGTAGTGGTTCTACGCCGCCTGCTCGATCGTCGCGACGTCGCCTGCCAGCGTGGTGCGGCGCACGTCGCGCACTTCCTTGTGATCGAACCGCCGCGCGCGGTGCATCGTCGTGCGATTATCCCACACCACCAGATCATGCACCCGCCATTCATGCGAATAGACGAACCGCGGCTGCGTCGCATGTTCGGTAAGATCGCGCAGGAACATCCGCGCTTCGGGGATGGTCCAACCCAGAATCGCACCGGCATGGGACGACAGGAACAGCGACTTGCGTCCGGTCACCGGATGGGTGCGAACCAGCCGTTGCCGTACCGGCCTGAATGCCGCGATCTCCTCCTCGGTCAGGTCGGTGAAGCCGATCGCCTCACGCGAAAATCGTAAGGAATGTTCGCAGACCAGGTCTTCGACCTCGGCCCTGGTGCGCGCATCGAGCGCATCATACGCGGCGCGCATGTCGGCGAATTCGGTGTTGGCGCCCCAGGATGGGATGATGCGTCCCGACAGCAACGAATATTTTGCCGGGATCGGGCGGAACGAGCTGTCGGAATGCCACAGCCGGTCACCCAGCTTGAAGAACCACACGCGGTCCCGCGCCGACATGATCTTGCCGGTCTTGTCGAGGTTGGAGAAATCCGCGATGCCGGGGCCAAGCCGCGCATCGTTGCGCTTGAGAATGTGACCGGGGGTTTTGTAACTCTCCAGCTCGCCGAACTGGCGGGTAAATGCAAGCTGCTGATCATCGCCAAGCTCCTGGTCGCGAAACACCAGGACGGCGTATTGATCCATTCCGGCCTCGATGTCGGCGATCTGCTTGGGACCGAGCGGCCTGGCGCAGTCCACACCGGACACCTCTCCGGCAAAGGTCGGTCGCAACTGGCTGATCGATACAGGCATCTCCATCGTTCCCTTTTGGCGTCATTCCGTCCAGGTTTCAGGCCACACCGGCGCGTCCCGCCGGCCGATCCGGGGCAGGGGCAAGCCGCGCCGGATAGTGGCACGCGGCTGGCCGACAGGGCAGACCCAAGTGCATCGTCGGCACCGCGTCGGCGCTGGGCGTTCCGTCGCTGTGGGCGCCGCCGTCGTCCTGCGGCATGCTGTGCCCCGGGAGGAAGCGGATATGCTCAAATGCGTGAGCGCGATCACCCTGGCGACGCACGACATGGCGCGCTCGGTGGCGTTCTACACGGGGCTTGGCTTCGAGCTGAAATTTGGCGGACCGCAGGCGTCGTTCACCAGCTTCCATGCCGGCAGCGGCCATCTGAACCTGACCGCGGCGCCGAGCGGGCAGGTATGGTCCTGGTGGGGCCGAGCGATTTTCTACGTTGATGACGTCGATGTACAGCATGCACGCGCGGTGGCGGCCGGGTTGTCGCCCGCGTCTGCGCCGCGCGATGCCCCGTGGGGGGAGCGCTTTTTCCATATCGTTGATCCCGACGGACACGAACTCAGCTTTGCACAGCCACTGTAACGCCGGTTCCCGGAGACGCGGTGTCGCCAGCCATGCGAAGACGCCGATAGAACATCGCAAGTGGTGTGTTAAACTTGTCACAACGTTCCGGTTGGTATGCGTGAGTCCCCACCCACCGCGCGTTGCGCCGATCGGCCGATCGGCCGAGCAGCCACTGCGACGCGACACGACCGCCATTGCCGGAGCCTGAAACGTGACGATTTCCTGCCCAGGTATTCCACTGCCGGATCGTGGTGTCCCTTCGGGACGGCATCGAGCTCGCCGCGTCAGCCTGATAGGCGCCGTGGTTGCGTGCCTGTTGCCAGCCATGGCCGCGGCGCAGAGTTTCGATTGCGGCAAAGCGCAAGACCCCACCGATCGGGCGATCTGCGCTTCCCCGCGGCTGCGGCAGCTCGATACCGAGCTGGCGGTGGCCTACGCGGCTGCCGTGAAACGCGACACCGTGCAGGCCGATGCCATACGCCAGGCGCAACGAAGTTGGGCCAAGGGCCGCGCGACCTGCCTATCCCGCCCGGTTCCACCGGCAGGCGGGACGACAAATCCGGAGCAATGCCTGGTCGTGGCTTACGCCAGCCGGCTCGCCACTCTCGCCGCGTCGACCGCGTCCTCGGCACCGACCGCGTCCGCCGCGCCGACCACGTCCTCGGCAACACCGACTGCGTCCGCGGCAGCAGCCCCTGCATCGACCACCGCTGTCCCGCCGACGCCCGCCACACCGGGGGCCGTCGCACCGGGGGCCGTCACGACCGTGTCACCCACTCCTGGCGTGGCGGGAACCACCCCGGCGTCGCCCGTCCCGGAACCCACTCGGGCAGCGCAACAAAACCCCACGCATCAGGGCACCCAGGGCGCCAGTGCATCCCGGGGGACATCGCAGGGATCGGGGCAGACCGCCGCGCCGTTCGCGTCGCCACACCCGGCAGTCGGGTTGCCGGCGACCCCGGCCGGAACCGCGGCATTGGAGCGCGACCGTTTTCCCACCGCCGGCGAAACCGACGTTCTGCTGCACGTCACCACCCCAGGCCGCTTTGCCGTTCGCGCCCAAAGTCCCACCGGCACGGCGTTGCAGCTCGTGGATATGCTGACCGGTCCCGGCGACCGCGCGGGCTGGCCCGGCAAACAGGACGGCCGCATCGACGCCCTGCTCGACACCGGCACCTATAAGCTGCGCGCTTTCGGCGATAAGGCCGCAACCGGCGACACGGTGTTGTCCCTCGCGGCATTCGCCGAAGCCGGTCCCGCCCAACTCGCCCCCGGCTATCAGCCGGTGGCCACGACACTGCGCGATCTGCAATTCCAATCGTTCTGGCTGGCGGTCGGTGACACCGCCGCGACCACCCGCATCGAGGCGGCCGGGCGCAGCCTCGCGGCGCTGAAGCTGTGGCGCGACGGCCGCGACCTTATGGCGATGCCGGAGACAGTCCGCGTCCTGACACCGACCCCGGCGCACCCGCTGACCGATATCCTGCTGTCCGGCCATGTGCCGCCCGGCACCTACCTGGTCACCGCCTATGGCGGCCCGAAGCTGCCCTGGTCTGACGGCGCCGCGGACGAACCGCTCTACCTGCGCACCGGACGTTCCACTGACCTGCTGGCGGGCGGCGTGTCCGCCCAGGTTGGGGTGTTCGGCACCGAGGTGTTCGACACGCCGCCGGACGCCGCTCGCGTGCTGCTGATCCTGCCGCAGCCCGCCGAGGCCCACCTGAGTGCCACCGCGCCCGTTGCGAACCTGAACACCGCCGACATGGCAAAGAACGATCGTCGGCGCGCCACGCTCCTGGACCTGCCGGGCAAACCGCAGCAGGAACGAACTGTCAGTCTCGAGGCCGCGCCGGGTCAGGCATTCACCCTGTGTCCCATGGCGGCTGCCGGCGCGCCGGCGGACCGGCCGGGCCGCTTCTGGTTCGGCGTCGCGGAACCGGCGAACGGTGGCGATGAGGCGCCGGCCGCCGCCATCCTCATGCAACTCCGCGCCGATCCCACGGGCACGGCCACCCCCGAGGTGCTCGCTGCTCCCGGCGTGCCGGCGATCGGCCCCGGCAAGGCTTGGCGTGTCCGCTTCAACCTGCGCGGCAACACGGCGCTGCTGTTCCACGCAACTTCTGTCGTCACCGTCGCGGTGCACGCCGAGGGGCCGGCGGTCACGCCGCGCGTCACCACTCTCCAGGGGGCCGTGCTCAACGCGATGGGCGATGGCCGTACCGCGACGACCTGGGCACTGTCGCCCGGCTGGTACACGCTGGCGCTGGCCACGAAACCCGGCGTGGCCGGCATCCTCGACCTGACGCTCGGTCCGCCCGGCCTGGTCCCGCCGGCGCCGGAACAGCCCGGGCCGGAGGCGCCGGTCCTGTCGTTGGGGGAGCACCAGATTGATGCGCAATCCGGGGCGCAATCCCGCTTCGCACTGCTGGTCAACCGCGTGCCGGGCGTCCCGCCCGACCTGCTGACCCGCGCGGTCCCGGTGGAACTCGCCGACGGTCCGCTGGTCCAGACGCTGCCAGCCGGCGCGACGCTCGACGTCCCGGTGCATGCGCGAAGTCCCGGCGTGCTCCAGGTGCGCGACATCGGCGGTGGCGCGCCGCTGGAGACCCGAGCGGTCAACTCCGGCACAACCACGTCGGTCGCCCTGGCTGCATCCGATCACGCCCATACCGTGGCGGTCGCCCTGCTTCCGCCGCCACCGGCCCCCCCCGATCCCACGCCCGCGCCTTCGCTGACCTCCTTGCGGGACGGCGAACCGGCGTTCCTCGATCTTGTGCGTGACGCGCAGGCGAGCTTTGCCCTGACGGTCGGGCAGGGGGGGCTTTACCGCGTGGAGACGCTCGGCCGTCTGAAGACCGCCGGCCACATCGCCACCGCGTTCATTCCGGTACTGGGTCAGGCAACCGCGAATGGCATTGGCAGCAACATGCTACTGCAGCGCTACCTGCGCGCCGGGCGCTACCGGCTGGACGTGACGGCACGTGATTCGGCGGGACGGCTTGGCGTCAGCGCGACCGCGACCGCCTTGTCCGACGGCGCCGGCCTGCTGCCCGGCGGCAGCACGCGCGCGACACTGTCGCCGGGCCGCGGCGTCGCCTTTCCGATCCGCATCACCACCGCCGCGCGCTATCACCTCGACCTGCTCGGCGACGGCCGCGTGTTCATCGCGCGGCTGGAGGATGCCGACGGCTGGCCGCTGCGTGCCGCCGGCGATCTGTCCTCGGTCGATCAGGATTTGCTGCCCGGCGCTTACCGGCTGATCGTCCAGCCGCCAAGCGTTCAGGCCCAGGTCGTCGCGCGCCTGCAACGGATCGAGCTACCGGTGGCGCTGACCGGCCACGGCCCTCACAAGCTGCCGTTCGACGCCGAGCAGTCGCTGCAATGGCGGGAGCCGCCGGGTCGCGACGATCCACGCGCACCGGACATCTGGACCTTTGGGTTGGCCGGCCCGGCCAAGGTGACGCTGAACATCGACGGCGACGGCATGGCCGCCGCGCTGCAAGCCGACCCGCTGCAGGCCGACCCACCGCAGACCGGGTCGCTTCAGGTGGGGGCGGCGAAACCGGACGCGCCGCCGCTCGGGCGCCTGCTGGCCGGCACCAAGCTGGTGATCGACCTGCCGGCCGGGCGCTATCGTGTGGCGGCCAGCAGCCTCGGCCGCAACGACCGGTTAGCCTACACAATCACATTGCACAGCGACGAATTGCAGCCCGACACTCCGCGCCGCGTGACGCTGCCAACCGAAGTGCCGTTCGCCGTGGCGGCAGCGCGGGTGGTGAGCCTGACCAGCTTCGGCAGCGTGCCGTTGCGCGCGGAGTTGCGCGATGACGCCGGCCATGTGCTGTCCCGCGCCGCCGGGCGGACCGATGACTGGAACATCGCCCTGTCGCGTTTCCTGTCGGCCGGGCGCTACCGGCTGGCGCTGGCGCCGCTGCTGCCTCCAGCTGGGCGGGCGAGGTCAGAGGCCGCCGATACGCAGGACAACACATCGGACAATGACGCGGACGCAAACGACAGCGGCAAGGCCAGCGAGGGCACCGCGAACGACGCCGATAACCAGCCAATGGATCAATCGGCCGCGCAGACCGCCGACCAGGACGCCAGCACCGACCAGACAAGCGCAAGCCAGGGCAGCAACGATCAGACGAGCAACGATCAGACGAGCAACGACCAGAGTAGCAACGACCAGAGTAACAACGACCAGAGTAGCAACGACCAGGCAAATCCCGATCAGGCAGGCAACGACCAGGCAAGCTCCGACCAGGCAAGTAACGATCAGGCCGACCAACCCGCGACCGACCACCGACCGGCTCGCACTGAACTCACGCTCCTGCTGCCGCCGGACATGCAAGACGTGCCGTTGGCCGGTGATGGCGCCATGGTGCTTCCGGGCGGCGGCATTCAGCACGTAGCGCTGCCGGCGACGCAGGCCGGCAGCCTGCTGGTGGCCGCCGCCGAGGCATCGGTGGAGCTGATCCTCGCGCTGGAGCAGCGGGCCGCCGACGGCTGGCATACGGTGGGCCAGAGCCAGGGGCTGGCGCCTATTCTGGGGACTCCTGTCGGGAATGCGGCGGCGGACCGGCGGGTTTCGGTCTGGACGGTGGATGGCGGCACGGTGCCGACCCGGTTCGCCGCGCGCGCCGTGACGGCAACGCCGGTGCCGATCGGCACCGTGCCTCTGGCGCCGGTGGCGCTAGGCGGCATCACCGGGCACTGGAACGCGGCACTCGTAGCCGATCCGGGCGCCAGTATGTTGCGCCTGGCCGAACCGCACTCCGGACTGCTCGCCACGTCCGCGCCGGATCAGCCGGCCGCGCCGTCGCCTGACGGGACGATCGTCGCTCAGTCAGATGCGGTGTGGCTGTTGGCGTCGGACCCGACGCCGCCACGTCTTGCCGTGGTCCAGGCGGGGCCGGGTGCCGAGCTTACGCTCGGCGTGCCCGCGGTGGGCCGGGCGACCTTGCCCATCGCCGATCCCACGGGGGCCATTCCCACGGGGGCTGTTCCCGCGGATGGCGCCACGGGGGCCAAGCTATGCGCCTATGTCGCCACCTCCGCGCTGGGCCAGCCTGGATTGCAGGCCGGCCGTGGCATGGGTGTGGCGGATGGCAGCGCCTTCGCACTCTGCGGCGGGGCGACGCTCATCGCCTGGAATGCCGGCGACGACACGGCGCTGCGCCTACGCCTGCGCCGGTACGATCTGACGCCGCAACCCGAGGTCGCCGTCGACCAGGCGTTCGCCGGCGCGCTGCCGCCACATGCCGCGGTCCGGCTGCGCCTGCCGATCGGGATCAAGCGGCTCGATGCCAGCCTGGCACCGGGCGGTGCGCTGGTCGCGGGCTGGCAGCAGGCTGACCCGATCACGGACGCAGTCACCGTATGGGCCGGCAACGCGGCGCTCAGCCGCAGCCTGACCGGCGGCTGGACCGATGCGCTGCTGGTCAACACCGGCGACGATCCGGCGCCGGTGGCGCTGGCCGTGACCACGGTCGGCGAACCCCAAAACCTTGCATACGGCCGCATGTTCCGCCGCTTCTTCGGCGCCGACGGGTCCTTCGTCCTGCCGCTGACCGCCAAGCCGGGCCAGCGCCTTGTGCTGGCAGGCGACGCAACCGCATCGGTGCAACGCCCGGACGGGCAGGTGCGCCAGGGCCGGGCGATCCCGCTGGATGGTCCTGCCAGCGCGGTGGTGACGCACGGCACCGGGCCGCTGGCGCTGTGGATCGAGGGCCCGGGTGTCTCGCCCTGGCCCGACGCCGCGCCGCGCGACGTGACGCTGCCGCAGCACCTGATACTGGACCAGGAGGCGATGACGCTGCACCTGTCCCCCGGCGCACCTGTGCTGCTGCGGCTGGCCAGCACTGGCCCCGCCATCGTCGCGATCGGTGCCGAGCCACCCGAGCTGTTCGGCAAGGGTGTCGCGCTGGCGCGCTACCTGCCGGCGGGCGACACCACGCTGCGCCTGCTGTCGCCTCAGGACGGCAAGCTGTCCGGGGCGCTGGAACTGTCCGGCAGCCCGGTGATCGAGGTGAATGAGGGCCTCGGCGCACCGGTCGCCATCCCGCCCGGCGGCGCCGCCGTGTTCGGCTTCACCGTCACCGTGGCGGGGCCGGTTGGGCTCGGCGTTCGTGCGGATCCGGATCGGGTGGCGGTGCGATTGCTCGATGAGCATGGCGCGACGTTGCAGCGCGGGGTGTCGATGCTGCGGCACCTGACACCGGGCCACTACCTGCTGGAGGCGGGCGTCCCGCCCGACTCGCCGACTACGCTAGCACGGCCCGCGGTGCTCGGCATCGTCCCGCACCCCAATCCGCCGCCACCGGAAATCATCCGCGGGTTGCTGCTGGCGGCCGGCTTTGCCCCACCCGACAATGCCCGCTGAGGCACAGGAGACGCGCATGCCGACGCATGGAGGGTTCCAGGTCATCGGCGTCGCGATGAGGCTGTGTTGGTGGGCGAAACTCCCCCTCCCTCAAGGGGACGGGGAGAATGTTACTGGCTGGCCCGGCTTCTCCCGATGGGAGCGGCGATTCTTCATTGCCATTACGACACTGTTGGTACTCCTGCTGCTGCCATGCCTCGCCCGCGCCGACAACGCCTCGCCGCCGCTCGACCAGGTGCAGCGCGCGGATGGTGTCCTGGTCGTGCCCGATCACTTCCTGCGCCGCTGGGACCCGTTGACGGTGTTCTTCCCCGCCGACACCGGCCCCGCCCAGACCGGCCCCGAAGACCACCCGGAGCGCGTCGTTACCCTGTCCCCGACGCAGCCCGGCGCCTGGCGCTGGCTCGGTCCGCGCGTGCTCCAATTCCGCCCGACCGAGCCATGGACACCCCTCCGCCGTGTCACCATCGCCGCCGGCAACCGCGCGACAACGCTGGTGCCCCTGCTGCCCGAACCCGTGCAGACCGCGCCGCAGGACCAGCCCGAGGGGCTCGCCAATCTCGACACCATCAGCCTGACCTTTCAGGATCCGGTCGATCCCGCCGCCCTGGCCCGCCTGCTGACCATCGAGTTGCGCCCGCTGCCGGGCGTCGATGCCGCCGGCGGCCAGACGCTGACCCGCGAGGATTTCGACCTCCGCCCGCTGGAACGCGCGGGTCGCGCCGACAAGCAGACCTACCTGGTCATGCTGCACCAGAGGTTGCCGGACCAGCGGCTGGTGATCATCCGGCTGCGCCTGTCCGACGAGCCCGGGCTGGACGACCCGATCTTCGAACTTCGGCTGAGCACCGCCACGCCGTTCACGCTGTCCGACCTGGATTGCGGTGACGGTTATTCGTCGCGCACCACCGACGGCCTGACGCTGTGCACGCCCAGCAGCAATCCGGACGATTCCGGCGCCGGCGTGCGGCGCCGCTCCATCGTGCTGAAGTTTTCCGCGGCGCCGCAACCACTGGATATCCTCCAGGCGCGCAACGCCCTGCGCATTGCCCCGCCGGTCGACGACCTTCATGTTGCCCCAGGTGGCGCGGATGACGGCCAGACGTTGCGGATCAACGGCAGCTTCGCCGCCGAGACCGAGTACACGCTGCGTGTCGCGCCCGGCAGCCTGACCGACCGGCGAGGTCGCACGCTGACCGGTGCCGCGCACGCGCTGCGCTTTGCCTTCCATCCGGTACCGCCGCGGCTGGTATGGGACACCTCGCAAGGCATCGCGGAGCAGCTTGGCCCGCAGATGGTGCCGGTGCGAGGCCACGGCTACGACCATGCCGATGTGCGCATCCATCGCATCGACCCGCTGGACCGCGACTTCTGGCCGTTCCCGCCGGCCGGATTGGACACCGCTGACGCGGCCGCGCCGCCGCTGTCCGGCAACGAGCCCGGCACCTGGACCGATCCGGGTTCGATCCGGGCCAGGGACATCGCCGCGCGGATCAAGGCGCTTGGGTCGCCATCGGTGTCCGAACTGCTGGCCCTGCCGCAAGCCGCCGGCGGCGCGGACGCCAAATTCGGCCTCGATCTGCAGCCGTTGCTGGCGCGGATCGCCGGGCCGCGGCAGGCCGGCACTTATCTGGTGGGGCTGCTCCCGTTGCAGGGCAACGAGCGCCACTGGATCCGCCTTCAGGTCACCGATCTTTCACTCACCGCGGTGGAGGAACCCGGGCGCGTCCGCTTCGCGGTGACCTGGTTGGCCACTGCGCGTCCCGTTCCCGGGGCGCAAATTCGCATCGAGGGCCTGGCGGACAAAGAATACCGCGTGCTCGCGGAGGGGAGTACAGACGCCGACGGCGCCTTCACCTACACCCCGCGTGAAGGCGGGCAGGCGGCGCCGCAGCGCATCGTGGTGCAGAAGGCAACCGACACCCTGGTGTTGCAGACCGCGCCGGGGCCGCAACAATACGCCAACGGCAACTGGACGCAGCCACGCGGCTCCTGGCTCGCGTGGCCGTTCACCAAGACCGCGATCAGCGCGCGGGCCGAAAAACCGCGCATCCTATGCCATGTGTTCACCGAGCGTCCGATCTACCGCCCGGAGGAGGCGGTGGAAATCCGCGGCTTCGTCCGCCGCTACCTGCATGGCACGCTGGCCGATATCGATGGTACAGGCGCCGGGGGCAAGGGCACGCTGCTGGTGCAGGGGCCGGACAAGCAGGAATGGCGCTATCCGGTGACGCTGGACGACACCAGCGGCTTCTACCTGCATTTCGATGCCAAGACCGAGGCGACCGGCGACTACACGGTATCGTTCCGGCCAGAGAAGGAAGCCGATTGCGACAGCGCCGGGTTCAAGAAGGAAGCCTACCGGCTGCCGACCTTCGAGGTGTTGCTGAACAATCCACCGCGCGTGCCGCTTGACGCGCCGTTCCAGGTGGGGCTGCTGGCGCGCTACTACGCCGGCGGCGTGGTGACCGACCGGCCGATCAAGTGGCGCGTCACGCAGTTTCCCTACACCTGGTCCCCGCCTGGCCGCGAGGGCTTTCTTTTTTCCTCCGACGCGCGGTTCTCCGGCGAGCAGGCGTTTCGTTCCACGCCCGTCATGGAGAGCGACGGCAAGACGGATGCGGGCGGGGCGGCGCAACTAACGCTCGATCCGACGCTGGAGCCGACCGCTCAGCCGCGCACCTACGTCGTTGAAGCGACGGTCACCGGCGACGACGGCCAGCAGATCCGCAACGTCGCGCATGTGCCGGCGCTGCCGCCCTTCGTGCTGGGCGTGAAGATGCCGCGCTATCTGGCGCAGCCCGGCGCCATCGCCGCCGACCTGCTGGCGCTGGATGCGGAAGGGAAACCTCGCGCCGGTCTCGACATGACCGTACGGCTGATCAAGCGCGACTGGAACTCCGTGCTGCAGGCAAGCGACTTCACCCAGGGCACCGCGAAATACGTCACCCAGGAGATCGACCGCACGCTGGAGGAACGCCGCGTCACCAGCACCGACGTGGCGCAGACGCTGAATTTCAACACCACCGAGGCGGGCATCTACGTCGTGGAGGTGACCGCGTCGGACCGGCTGGGCCGGCGGCAGACGCTTCGGGTGGATTGCTTCATGGCGGGCGACACGCCGGTGACATGGTCGCGCCCGCCGGCGAAGACCGTAACGCTGAACACCGACAAGGACGACTACGCGCCGGGCGAGAACGCCACCCTGCTGATCGAAAGCCCGTTCCAGGCGGCGCGCGCCCTGGTGGTGACGGAGCAGCCGGGGGGAACCTTCGACTACGCCTGGGTGGACGTGGCGAACGGCGTTGGCCGCTACACGCTAGCGGTGCGCAAGGATCAGATGCCGCGTATGCCCGTGCATGTGCTGCTGATGCGCGGTCGGCTGGCGGGGCCGTCGCCCTCGGCCACGGCGCCGTTCGATCAGGGCAAGCCGACGACGCTCGCCGCTACCGTGTGGATCAAGGTGCGGCAGGTGCAGAACCGGGTGACCGTCGCGTTCGAGGCGCCCGCCGCCGCGCGCCCCGCGCAAACCGTCGAGGTGGCGCTGCGCCTGTCGGACGAGGGGGGAAAACCGCTCGCCGGTGAGGCAACGTTCTGGATGGTGGACCAGGCCGTGCTGGCGCTGGCCAAGGAGGCGCCGCTCGATCCGCTGCCGAAATTCATCGTCGAGCGGCCGTCCCGCATGGTTGCGCGTGACACTCGCAACATGGCGTTCGGGATCATTCCGTTGCAGGAGAATCCTGGCGGCGGCGAGGGCAATGAGAACCCCGGCATCGAGAACATCTCGGTCCGGCGCAATTTCACCCCCGTGCCGATCTACCTGCCGCACGTGAAAGTCGGCCCGGACGGAGTGGCGCACATCCAGGTGAAGCTGCCCGACACACTGACCGTGTTCATGCTGCGCGCCGAGGTCACCAGCGGGCCAGATCGATTTGGTTTCGCCACCGGGCAGATGCGGGTGCGTCAGCCGATCGTTGCGCAGCCGGTGCTGCCGCGCTTCCTGCGGCCGGGGGATACGTTCGACGCCGAAGTGCTCGGGCGCGTGGTCGAAGGCCCAGGCGGCGCCGGCACCGCGGTGCTCAGCGTCGATGGGCTGACCGCGACCGGTGGGACAGAGGAAAAATTCGTCTGGAATGGCGGGGCGCCGGCGAAGGCGAGCTTTCCGGTGAGCGTGCCGCAACCGGCGCCGGGGCACGGATCCGCGACAATCCGCTTCCTGGTCCGTCGCGACTCCGATCAGGTGGGTGATGGGGTCGAAATCGCGCTGCCGATCCATCCCGACCGGCCGCCGGTGCATGAACGGCGCCTGGTGGAGGTCGCGCCGGGTGCCTCCGCCGACCTCCCCGCCCCACCGGGCGAGGTGCGCGCGGGGTCCTATGCCGGGTCGTTGGCGATCGCGACCGATCCGGCACTGGCACGTTCGCTGGGTGCGCTGGACTACCTGCTGACCTATCCGTTCGGCTGCACCGAGCAACGGATCGCATTGGCCTCCGCGGAACTGGCGCTACTGCCGTTCGCACCCATCGCCGGGGCGGAGCGGTTGCAGCAGCGGGTTGGCGTCGATGCGGCCGCGGCGCTGCGTGCGATCGCCCAGGCGGTGGATGAGAACGGACTGGTCGGGTTCTGGCCGCACACGCGCGGCCTGGTGACGCTGACGGCGTGGTCGTACGAGCTGATGATCCGGGTGCAGGCGGCGCATCTTCCCGTCGACGCGGCGCTGCGTGATCGGCTGGCGGTCGTGCTGAATCAGTCGCTGCGGTCGGACTTTCCCCATTTGCTGACCGACTCGGCGCTACTGGAGCGTGCTACGGCGCTGTACGCGTTGGCAGCGGGGGGAAAACTGGACGCCGCCTATGCCAGCGAGTTGGCGCGCACCGCGGGTGCGTTGAATACCAGCGGCCTGGCGATGGTGGTCTCGGCGATCGCGGCAACGCCGAACGCCGATCGCGCGCTGGTGGCCGGGTTGCTGGAGACGTTGTGGAGCAGGGTGCATGTGCTGGCGCGCAACGGTGCGCCGGCCTACGCCGGGCTGGCGGACTATGACGCCGACCCGTTGGTACTGCCGTCGGAGACGCGGGGTCTTGCCGAGGTGACGCGCGCCGTGGCGCTGGCCACTCCGGAGGAACCAAGGCTGGCGCTGCTGCGCGGCGGCCTGGTGGACCTGGGTGGCCCGGACGGCTGGGGCAGCACCAACGCCGACGCCGCGGCGTTGCGCGCGCTGGCTGCGAGTTGGGATGTCCCGGCGTTGGGTGGTTCCGGGGCGGATGTGCCGGTGACGGTTGCGCTGCCGGATGGGTCGCAGCAGGCGACGCTGAGCCATGCGGTGCCGATGGCACGTTGGACCTCGGCGCAGCCGGGGCCAATGCGGGTGGCGAATGGCGGCGCGCGGCCTGTGCTGGCGTTGCAGCAGGCGGCGTATGTGCCGACGGCGCCGGGCTGGCAGGCAACTTCAGTGCAGCACGGCTTCGTCCTGACGCGCGCGCTGCTGCGCGTACCAGGCGGCAGTGCGCCGATGGTGGCGTTGGCACCGGGCCCGGACGGCACGCTGCACCTGGCGAGCGGCGACGTCGTCGAAGAAACCGCGGAGCTGGTCAATCCCGAGGCACACACGATGGTGGCCGTGGCGCTGCCGATCGCGGCCGGGCTGGAGCCGCTGAACCCGAACCTCGCGACCGCGCCGGCCGAGGCCGCCCCCTCCGCCGGGCCGACACTGGCGCCGACCTACACCGCGTTCGGGGATGACTCGGTGCTGTATGTGTATGAGTCGCTGCCCGCCGGGACGTACCAGTTCCGGTTTCGTGCCCGCGCCGGAACGGTGGGGAGTTTCACCGAACCGCCGGCGACGGCGGAGATGATGTACCGGCAGGGGGTCGACGGGGCGAGCGCCGGATCGCGGCTGGTGATCGCACCGTGAGGAGGCGGGGAGAGCGCTCTCCTGCTAGCTCCCACCGTCATGCCGACCCCCGGGACAGGTGCCCGGAGGCAAGCTCCGGTTGGCATCGACGACTTGCCGTCGTGCAGCAAGCCAAGTCGTGGATGCCGACCTTCGTCGGCATGACGAGGGGGGCGCTGGCGACAGTCTTCGTGGTAAAATGGTGGATCGCTCTCGTCGCGATCACCCTCTTTCTCCCCTACCTTGCCGTAGTCTTCTCTCGCGCCCACTTCGAAATCCCCCCGCCGACACCGATCGTCTACGATCGCCACGGCGCATTCCTCGCGCAACTCGGCGACGAACTTCCATCGCGCGGCGGCGGCCGCCTGACCGAGTATGGCTACTGGCCGGTCGATCAACCGCCGGCGCGCGTTGTCAGCGCCACCCTCGCGCTGGAGGACCATCGCTTCTGGTCCCACCCCGGCGTCGATCCGGGCGCGGTGCTGCGCGCCGCCTGGCAGGACTTGGCCGGGTTGCGCCGACGCTCCGGCGCTTCGACCATTGCCATGCAGGTGGCGCGCATGCAGCACCCGGAGCCGCGCACGCTCTGGGCAAAAGCAGTGGAGGCGGGCACCGCGCTGGCGCTAACCGCGCGCTACGGCCGCGCCGCCGTCCTTGGGCAGTATCTGCGGCTGGTGCCGTACGGCAACGCCAGCCACGGCATCGGCCACGCGGCGCGCTGGTACTTTGCAAAACCCGCCGCCGACCTGAGCTGGGCCGAAATCGCCTTGCTCTGCGCCGTGCCGCGGGCGCCGGCCGCCTACAACCCGCTGCGCCCGGCCGGGCTGCACCGTGCCCGGGCCCGCGCCAACCGCATCCTTCTGGCACTGCGCGCACAGGACGTGATCACCGACGCGGAATACGCCGCCGCCGTGGCGCAGCTTGCCACGTTGCAGCCGGGGCCGGCGCCGCAACGACCGGCGGACGCGCTGCACCCCATCCTGCGGCTGCGCGATATGCTGGCGGAGGCACCCACGCCACCACATCCATCGGACGACCGGATCACCGCGTCGCTCGATCTGGATGTGCAACGCATGGTAGCAACGCTGCTGCGCGGAGAACTCGAGCGGTGGCGCGGCGCAGGCGCGCAACAGGCGGCGGCGATCGTCGTGCAGCGCGGCACGAATGCGGTGCTGGCAGCGGTTGGTTCCGAGAGCTACGCCGGCCAGCGCGGCGGGGCGATCGATTTCACCCGCGCGATCCGCTCACCGGGCAGCACGCTGAAGCCGTTCCTTTACGCCGCCGCGCTGCAACGCGGCCTGCTGCGTCCGGCGGACCTGCTGGAGGACGGGCCTGGGCGGTCCGGGGGGATCCGCAACGCGGACTCGCGCTACCTCGGGCCGCTGCCGCCGAGCCAGGCGCTGGCCAACTCGCGCAACGTTCCGGCGGTGGACGTGTTGCGCCGGCTGGGCATCGACGCGGGCTTCGATTTGTTTCGCGCGCTTGGGCTGCACGTGCTGGACGCCGCGCCGGACAGCCTGGGCCTGGCGATGGCAATCGGTGCCTTGCCGACCAGCCTCGATCGGCTCGCCGACGCCTACGCCGGGCTGGCGGATGACGGAATGCAGCGCGGGCTGCGGTGGTATCAGGGCCAGCCCGAGGCGCCCCCGCGCCGCGTGTTTTCCATCGCTGCGGCGCGCGAGGTGGGATTGTTCCTGTCCGATCCGCTGGCCCGGCTACCGAGTTTTGCCCGTTATGGCAGTACCGAGTACCCGTTCACGGTGGCGGTGAAGACCGGCACGTCGCAGGGTTATCGCGATGCCTGGACGGTGGCGTGGTCGCAGCACTTCCTGGTGGGCGCCTGGGTTGGACGCAGCGACGCCGGCACCATGGCTGGGCTGGGGGGCACCGACAGCGCAGCGGAGCTGGTGCGGGCGATCCTGCTCGCGCTGCACCACGCTGTCTCCGGCGAGTTGAGCGACACCAACCTTGCGGTGCCGGAGGGATACGTGGCGGCGCCGGTCTGCGCGGGACCCGCCGAGACACCGCAGGATAGCTGTAGCCGCACCCTGCTGACATGGCTGCCAAGCGGCGCATCGGCGCGGGCGTCTGCGGTGACTCCCGGAACGCTGCCGGCCAACACCGCGGTGCGGCTGTCGGTGGTGACGCCGGAAGCCGACAGCCGCGTCTGGCGCAATCCGGAGAGCCCGGCGGCTGCGAATCGTTTGATACTGCGGGCGAAGACATCGCCGCACGTGCCGCAGGTCGTGTGGTACGTGGACGGCGCACCGTTCGCGCTGACCGATCCGGACAATCCTGTGATGTGGCCTCTGAAGGTCGGCGAACATCGCTTTCAGATCGGCCTGCCGTTGCGGCCGGAGCGTTCTCGGTCGGCGCGATTGGTGGTGGAGTGATGCCGGCGGCCGTAAAAATTGATTCACCGACAGTGCGCCCGTCATGCCGGCCCCCGGGTCAAGCGCCCGAGGAAGGCTCCGGCCGGTATCCATGACTTTCTTTGTTGCGACGAAGACAAGTCGTGGATACCGGCATGCGCCGGCATGACGGGGGGGAACCGCCGGTATGATGCTTGAAAACGGTGCACATCGCGGTGAATACTGCGCGGCGCCTGTCGAAACGAGGGGGGACAACCAATGTCACACGTCATCGACCGCCGGACATTCATAACTGGGGCCGCGGTGGGTGGCGCGGTGCTGGCGGGACTGCGACCCCGCTCCGTCGTGGCCGCTCCGCCGAGCTTCAAGACCGTCACCCCCGGCGTGCTGACCGTGGCAATCAACGGTGACATGCCGATGACCAGCGTCAAGGACGGCGAGCTGATCGGTACCGATGGAGAAATGATCGTGATGATCGCGCAGAAGCTTGCCCTCGAGGCCAAGCCCGCGCTGATGGAATGGTCGGCCACGGTGGAAAGCGTGCGCACCGGGCGCACCGACATCATGCTCGGCAACATGGGCTGGACGCCGACGCGCGCGAAGGTGCTGTCAATCAGCGACGCGATCTACTTCGCCGGCACGTTCGCCACCATGAAGCACGATAATCCGCTCACCAAGATCACCATCGGCGACATGAAGGGGCACAGCATCGGAACCGTCACCGGATTCAGCATCGTTCCGGAGATGAAGAAGGTGCCCGACACGACCGAGGTGAAGCTGTACGACACCAGCGATGCCTGTATCCGTGACGTGGTTGCCGGTCGGCTGGACTTTGCCGTGCTGGACCCGCCGACGGTGGACTACATGATCCTGCAGAACGCCGGCTGGGGGCTGAAGCAGATCCCGGTGGCGCACGACGATGCGTTCCCGCAACTGACCAGCAAGCAGCACACCGTGATGGGCATGAACCAGGACAACCACGATCTGTTCGACGCGGTGAATGCCGGGGTGGCCTGGCTATGGAAGTCCAAGACAAACGCGGCGCTGCTGGCGAAATACGGCGTCAGCAACGCCGACTACCTGGTGCCGCCGGAAAGCAACCCGCGCGTCGGCGTGGATCGCGATGCCAAGGGCGGCATTATCGGCCCGGGCGGTCATACGCCGAAGGACTACTCGGCGCTGTTTGCCTGAGCAATGCCGGATGACGCAGGCCGACGGCCTCTCGTACGGATCGTCGGCCTGCACAAGCGATTTGGCGCGCTGGAAGTGCTGCGCGGCGTGGACCTTGAGGTGCGGGCGGGTGAAAAGCTGACGGTCATCGGGCCGTCGGGATCGGGCAAGACGACGCTGCTGCGCTGCATCAACTGGCTGGAGCGCCCGACCGACGGCGAGATCCTGATCAACGACGAGCCGATCGGCGAAAAGCGCGCCGGCGGTCGGCGGGTGGACATGCGGGACGCGGAACTCGCGCGCATGCGGGCGCGGATCGGCATGGTTTTCCAGCGCTTCTACCTGTTCCCGCATCTGACGGCGCTGGACAATGTCGCGGTCGGGCCGATCAAAGTGCTGCGCCAGACGCGGGCGATGGCGCGCCGCGACGCGCTGGCGCTGCTCGACAAGGTCGGCCTGGCGCACAAGCGCGACGTCTATCCGGACATGCTGTCGGGCGGCCAGCAGCAGCGCGTGGCGATCGCCCGCGCGCTGGCGATGCAGCCCGCGCTGATGCTGTTCGACGAGGCGACCTCGGCGCTCGATCCCGAACTGGTGGGCGAGGTGCTGACGGTGATCCGCCAGCTTGCCGCGGAGGGCATGACGATGATCATCGTGACGCACGAGATGCAGTTCGCCGAGGACATATCCGACCGGGTGATTTTTATGGATCACGGCCAGATCGTCGAGGAAGGGCCGCCGCACCAGATCTTCCACGCGCCCGCACACGCGCGCACGCGGGCGTTCCTGCGCGCGGTGATCGATCGGCAGGTCTATCCGGCGGCAACGTCGTGAACGCCGGGGCTTGGGAACGCTTCGCGGCGCAGTTTCCATACCTGATCGAAACATTACTGCTGGGCGCGGAGATGACGGTCATCGTCACGCTCGGCGGGTTTGTCGTCGCGGTGCTGCTGGGCCTGGCGGGCGCCGGCCTGCGCACCGCACGACTGCGCTGGCTGCGCGCGCTCGGCACACTGTATGTGGACGTCTTCCGCGCCGTGCCGGTGCTGACGCAACTGTTCATCATCTATTTCGGCCTGGCCGAACTGGGTGCCAGGCTGGATCCGATCCCGGCGGCGATCATCGGCTTCGGCATCAACGGCGGGGCCTACCTGACCGAGGTGTTCCGCGCCGGGATCGAGGCGGTGCATCGCGGCCAGAGCGAAGCCGCGTTGGCGATCGGCATGACGCCCGCCCAGGCGCTGCGGGTGATCGTGCTGCCGCAGGCGATGCGCGTGGTGGTTCCGCCGCTCGGCAATTTCGCGATCGGTTTGCTGAAGGACACCTCGGTCGCCTCATCCGTTGCGGCACCGGAATTGAGCTTCCGGGCGCATATGCTGGTCGACCAGACCTATCTCAGCACGCAGATCTACCTGACCGTGGCGGCGCTGTATCTCGCCATGAGCCTGCCGCTGGCGCGCCTTGTGCGCGTGATCGAGCGGCGCATGGCGCGGAGCCGGGTGGCGTGAGCTGGGAGGACCTTCACGAGTGGCTGCCGCAGCTTCTGGTGGCTGCCGGCGGGACGCTGAAGATGACGGCGCTGGCCTATCTGGTGGCGGTGGTCGCGGGTCTGACGATCGCCCTGGCGCGTCTGTCGCGGCGGCGCATGGTTGCCGCCGTGGCCGGGTGGTACGTCGAGCTGATCCGTGGCACGCCGGCGCTGACGCAGCTGTTCCTGATTTATTTCGGCCTCGCCTCGGCCGGCATTGTGCTGTCCGCCTTCACCGCGGCGGTGATCGGCCTTGGCCTGAACTATGCCGCGTACATGTCGGAGGTTTATCGCGCTGGGATCGAGGCCGTGCACCGCGGACAGCGCGAGGCGGCGCTGGCGATCGGCATGACGAACGCGCTGGCGATGCGCACAATCATACTGCCGCAGGCGGTGCGCATCATCGTTCCGCCGATGGCGAACTACGCGGTGTCGCTGTTGAAGGATACCTCGGTCGCGTCGCTGATTTCCGCGCCGGAACTCATGCTGCGTGCACGCGATCTCAGCAGCGAGTATTTCATGCCGATGGAGCTCTATCTGCTGGCGGGGGCGATGTATCTGGTAATGGCCTATCCGCTGGGGAAGGGTGCGCGCTATCTGGAGCTGCGGATGGGCCAGGGGCGGGTGGCAAGCTGAGCAACGGGAGGTGAAGATGATCGACGCGGTAGAATGCGTGGTGATCGGATCGGGCGCGCTGGGATCCAGTGTGGCGTTCCATCTGGCGAAGGCCGGCAAGCAGGTCGCGCTGCTGGACAAGCACGCGCTTGGCTCGCAGACATCACCGCGGGCGGCCGGACTGACTTCGCAGGCGCGTGGCAGCGATCTGATGACTCAGTTGGCCAAGCGCGCGGTGCGCAAGATCGAGGGGTTCGAGGCGGAAACCGGCGAGAAAATCGTGTTTCACCAGCCCGGCGCACTGAAGATCGCGCGCCTGCCGGAGCATCTGGAGCAACTCAACGGCGAAGTGGAGCGCGGGCGGCGGATGGGAACCGGGATCGAGATGATCTCGCCGCAGGAGGCCGCGGCAAAGAATCCGTTCCTCCATACGGCTGGGATTCTCAGGGTAATCTATTCGCCGACCGATCTCTACCTGGAGCCGTCGCAGATCCCTGGCGGCTACGCGCGTGCGGCGGCGCGGCTCGGCGTGACCATGCTGCCGCACACACTGGTGACCGGCATCGCCACTAACAACGACGTGGTCAGCGGTGTCGCAACGGAACATGGAACGATACGCTGCGAGACAGTGGTGGACGCGGGCGGCGCCTGGTTGCGCGCGGTGGCGGCGCTGTCCGGCGCGACCGTCAAGCTGGTGCCGACACGTCACCAGTTGCTGATCACCGAGCCCATCGAGGGCGTCGATGCGATGCAGCCGATCACGCGCATTATCGACGTGAACGTCTATGTGCGGCCGGATGAGGGCGGATTGATGCTGGGCGGCTATGAGCAGACGCCTCTACAGTACGATGGACGCGACCTGCCGGCCAGATTCGATATCGATGAGATGCCGCTCGACCTTGATGTGCTGCGCGGCTTCGCGGATGCCGTGCGCGAGCAGTTGCCGGTGTTGCAGCGCGCGTTCCAGGCCGGGCCGCGGGCGGTCAAGCTGCGTGTGCATCGCGGCGGACTGCCGACGATGACCGCTGACGGCGAACATACCGTCGGGCCGGTGCCTGGGGTCCGCGGACTGTATGTGGCCGGCGGCTGCTGCGTCGGCGGTTTGTCAATCTCGCCGGCAATCGGCGAGGCGCTGGCCGCCTGGATCTGCGATGGCACACCGCCAATGGATCTTTCGCCGCTGGCGCCGGGGCGCGAAGGCGCGCTGGACGAGGTCGCACTTAAGGCGGCATGCCGGTTGCAATATGCGCACCACTACTGGGAACATCCGCCGAGGTAACGAATCGGTTCTCGCTGCTTGCGCCATAGCCGTGCGCGGGAGTGATTGACCTTCCGCGGCGCGCGAGTTGTTGCGCCGACGCGGCGGGGTATAGCAGGCTGCGCGGCATGCCTGAGACCTCGCTCTATCCGGTCGTGAAGCGCTTCCTGGAGGCCGCGGGCTTTCAGGTGAAGGGCGAAGTGAACGGCTGCGATGTCGTCGCGGTAAAACACGGCTCGGTGCAAGACGGGCCGATGCAAGACGGACAGAAGTTGAAGCTGGTGATCGTGGAGATGAAGCTTGGCTTCAGCCTCGATCTACTGCTGCAGGCGACAGACCGCATGCGTGCGGCGGATGAGGTGTGGTTGGCGGTGCCGGCGACCCGGCGCGGACGCGATCGCGATCCACGCGTGCATCGGCTTTGCCGGTTGATCGGCTTCGGTTTGATGGCCGTCAACATCGAATGCGATCGGATCGAGGTGCTCGCCACGCCCGAACCCTATCGACCGCGGCCGGATCAGCGCCGCCGTGCACGGTTGCTGAGCGAACATGCGCGGCGCAGTGGCGACCCGTCTCCCGGTGGCTCGACACGCCAGCCTGTGATGACCGCGTACCGGCAGCAGGCCCTCGCCTGCGCTGCGTTGCTGCGGGCGGGCTGTGATCGGCCTCGCGATCTTCGGGCGGTAGCACCCGATGCGGGCCGAATTCTCTTGCGCAACGTGTACGGTTGGTTCGAGCGAACGCGGCGCGGCGTGTATCGGCTTACCGCCCTTGGCGAAGTGGCGTTGCAGCGCTGGCCCGACACCAGGCACATTGCTGCAAGCGAAGGATTTGCCGTGCAGCGTGAGAGTGTCGTTGCTGGCGCCGTGGCAAACGCTGCCCTGATCGCGCGAGCGATGTAGCCGGCGAGGCAATCTCGCGGATGCAATGCCCTTTTTCGTTCGGCAAGAGGACAGCGCATCCGGCTACGGTCTCAATGCTAAACAGAAACTACGACTTCGGGGTCAGCCTGGGTGATTGTGCACGCGAACCCAAGCTTCGCGATCTGACTGACCAGCCGTTGTGCCTGAGCGTTCGGCGAGGCGCTATGGAAATTGCACCAAAGTGGTTTTCAGCCAGGGCGCGCCCTTGCGCATCTTGTTGGAGCGTCGCTTGCCGGCACTCTCGTCGTTGCGTGGGCAGAGGCCCGCCCATGAGATCATGTGGCCCGCGGTCGGGAAGCGGCTCATGTCGATGCCGATCTCCGAGATGATCACCTGCGCCGTCAGGTCGCTGACGCCAGGGATGCTGCGCAGCAGGCGCACCGCATCACGAAAAGGGTCGAGGTCACGGTCCACCGCCTCATCGATCTCAGCCAAGGCGGCGACCAGGGTGTCGATCTGACGCAGGTGCAGACGCAGCAGGAAGCGGTGACGGTCCGTCACGCGCCCTGTCGGGCGGCATGCACCTTGTCACGCGGCGCCTTCACCCGGCGGTCAATCGGCGTCAGCAGATGATCGGGATCGGTCTCACCATCGATCAACGCCTCGAGGATCGCCCGGCCGCTGACGCCCATGATGTTGGTCAGCACGGAAGGCAGCTTGAGATTGGCATCCTCCAGCGTCTTCTGGATCCGCTGGACGTGACTGGCCTTTTCGCGTACCAACTGCTTGCGGGTGCGCAACAGAGCCCGCATCTCCTGCGTGGCAGGTTCAGGCACCAAGCTGGCGCGGATCAGACCCTGCGCCAGCAGATCGGCCAGCCAGGTCGCGCCGGCCACGTCGGTCTTGCGGCCGGGCACATTCTTAACATGTGCGGCGTTGGCCAGGATGAGCGTCATGTCGCCATCCGAGAGTATGTGCCAGACTGGCTTCCAGTAGACGCCGGTTGCCTCCATGCCGACGTGAGTGCAGCCGCACTCGTTCAGCCACTCGGCCAACGCCGTTGGTCCGGGCGTCGTCGTGTCGAACGTGCGAACTCGGCCTGCACCGTGCCCTCGGCCGCCAGGCGGACACACGCAACCACCGTGTCCTTGTGTACGTCCAGGCCGGCGCAGCGCGGGTAAAGAACCTCCATTGTGCTCTCCTTCTCTGCCGCCGCCGACGCAGGGCACCCCGGAAATAAAGTCTAAACAACGCGCTCCCGGACATCGCGGCCCATGGCGCAATCGGGGGTGCTTTGGGTGCCCCGGATCCAACTTATACACGGGATCGCTCACATCATGATGACGACGACCTCTCCGCCAGCGGCCGGCAAACAGTAGCCGGCCGGGAAGCAGTCGCAACAGTTTCATTCGCGGCGGGTCGGTCGTGACGGTGAAAACTTATACCAGCGCCCGAAAGTCCCGACTCTCCGCCCGTCATCGCCGGCGCGGGCCGGCCATGACGGGGGTGGGGCAGCGTACGTCAATACTTTCTTCCGTTGATCTTATTTGGTTGGCTGTTGGACTTGCGGTGGGCGGCCGTCCGGCCAGTGGTGGAAGGCGCTTGTCCCCGGAACAAGTCCGGGGCAACGGTTTTCCGCCCTCCGTTGCAACGTTGCAACGGAGGGCGCGACGGAGCGTTGTTTGATTTCAGGCCAACCCAGCCAACTCGCGCCATTCGGCCTCGGTCAACGTGCGCACGCCTAGCTCAGCGGCGCGGCGGGCTTTCGATCCGGCATCGGCGCCCAGCACCACGAAATCCGTTTTCTTCGAAACGCTGTCGGTCACTTTCGCGCCCATCGCCTCGGCGCGTGCTTTTGCCTCGGGGCGCGTCATCGTCTCCAACGAGCCGGTAAACACGATCGTCTTGCCGGCCAGTTCACTGTCCGCGGTTTCCGCGCGGGCCACGTCCTCGATGGTCAGTTCGCGCGCCAGTTCGTCGAGCGTTTCCACATTGCGCGGCTCGGCGAAGAAGTCCGCGAGTTCCTCGGCGATCGCCGCGCCGATGCCCAGGATGCTGCCCAGCGCCTGGCGTTCCTCCGATCCGACGGTGGTCGCCGCAAGCATCTGCGCCCGCCAATTTTCGTAACTACCGTAATGCCGCGCCAACAAGCGGGCATTCGCCTCGCCGATGCGGCGGATGCCCAGCGCGTAGATGAAGCGCGCCAGCGGAATGGTGCGCCTTGCCCCGATCGCGCGCGACAGGTTGCGCGCCGAGACCGCGCCCCAACCCTCGCGCGCCGCGATCTCGGCTTCGCGTGCCGGCAGCTTGAACAGGTCGGCAGGACCTTGCAGCCAGCCCTCGTCGTAGAACTCGCGGATCGTCTTTTCGCCCAACCCGTCGATGTCGAATGCCGGGCGCGAAACGAAATGGATCAGCCGTTCCACCCGCTGCGCGGCACAGATCAGTCCGCCGGTGCAGCGGCGCACCGCCTCGCCCGGCGGGCGCACCGCGTTGCTGCCGCAGACCGGGCAGGTTTCGGGGAACTTGTAAGCCTTCGCTCCCTTCGGACGGCGCTCGATCACCACCGACACGATCTGCGGGATCACGTCGCCAGCGCGCTGAATGACCGCCGTGTCGCCGATATGAATGTCCTTGCGGGCGATCTCATCCTCGTTGTGCAGCGTGGCGTTCTGCACCAGCACGCCGCCGACATTCACCGGTTCAAGCCGCGCGACCGGCGTCAGCGCGCCGGTGCGGCCGACCTGGATATCGATGCCGCGCAGCACCGTCATCGCCTGCTCGGCGGGAAATTTCCAGGCGATCGCCCAGCGTGGCGCGCGGCCGACGAAGCCCAGCCGCCGCTGTAAGCCCAGGTCGTCGATCTTGTAGACCACGCCGTCGATGTCGTAGCCCAGGCCGGATCGTTCAACTGCCATCGCCTGCTGGAACGCGGCGGCCGCTTCCTGGTCCGGCAACTGCTTCGACAGCGGATTGACCGAGAAGCCCCAGTCGCTCAGTCGTTGCAGATAGTGCCAGTGGGTATCGGCAACGGGCTCGCTCGCCTCGCCCATCGCGTAGGCGAACAGCGACAGCGGCCGGCTGGCGGTGATCGCCGGATCGAGCTGGCGCAGGCTGCCGGCGGCGGCGTTGCGCGGATTGGCGAACAACCGCTGTTCCGCCTTTGCCTGCGCCTCATTCAGCGCCAGGAAATCCGCCTTGGTCATGAACACTTCGCCGCGGATCTCGATCAGCGCCGGCGCCTTGCCGCGCAACCGGTTCGGGATCGACTTGATCGTGCGCAGGTTCGCGGTGACGTCCTCGCCCTCGGTGCCGTCGCCGCGGGTGGCGCCGCGGACGAACCGCCCGATCTCGTAGGTCAAATTGATCGACAGGCCGTCGATCTTCGGTTCACCGACGCAGGCCAGCGGCGCATCCTTGGCCAGCCCAAGGAAGCGGCGGGCACGGACACAGAACTCGGCGAATTCCTCGGCGTCGAACGCGTTGTCCAGTGACAGCATCGGCACCAGGTGGCGCAGCTTGGCGAAGCCGGTCTCAGGTGCACCACCGACGCGGCGTGATGGCGAATCCGGCCGCACCAGATCGGGAAACCGCGCTTCGATCGCGCTGTTGCGCTGGCGCAATGCATCGTAGTCGGCGTCGCTGATCTCCGGCGCGTCGAGCGTGTGGTACTGCCGGTCGTGATGCGCAATCTCATGGGCCAGCCGCGCGAGTTCCGCCGCGGCCTGCGCCGGGTCTAATGCTTCGACCGCCGCCTCGGCAGCGCTCATGCCGCCACACTCATGCAGGAGCCCCCAGCAGATCGTCGGCCGCCGCCCGTGCGGCGGCCGTTACCGTCTCGCCGGCCAGCATGCGCGCGATCTCCTCGCGCCGCTGCGCGCCGTCCAGCGTATCCACGGACGTTGCCGCACGCCCGCGCGCGGTGGCCTTGGCGACGCGCAGATGCACCGCGCCACGCGCCGCGACCTGGGGCGAGTGGGTCACCACCAGGACCTGGACCTGCGATGCGACGCGCGACAGCCGCTCGCCCACGGCCGCTGCGGTGGCGCCGCCGACGCCGGAATCGACCTCATCGAACACCAGGGTCGGCACGATCGAGCCGATGTGCAGCACGACCTTCAGGGCCAGCATCAACCGCGACAACTCGCCGCCGGAGGCGATGCGCGCCAGAGGCCCCGGCTCCTGCCCCGGGTTGGTGGCGATCAGGAAACGCACCTGGTCGGCGCCGAGCGCGCCCCATTCCGGCTCCGCCAGCCCGACCACCTGCGCGTGGAAGCGTGCCTTGTCCAACCGCAGCGGCGGCAATTCCTTGGCCACCGCGCGATCCAGCCGCAGCGCTGCGGCGCGACGGGAAGCGGTCAGCGATGTGGCGGCATCGATATAGGCGGCGCGGGCGGCAGCGCAGGTCCGTTCCAATTCCGTAACCTCCGCGGCACCGGTTTCCAGTGCCGCCAGCCGAGCCGCCAGGGTATCGAGCAGCGAGGGCAGCTCGTTCACCGTCACGGCGTGCTTGCGCGCGGCGGCGCGCAGCGCGAACAACCGCTCCTCCGTGCGTTCCAACAGGCGCGGATCGGCGTCCGCCTCCGCCGCCAGCCGGGCCAACAACGTTTCGGCCTCGGCGAGCGCTTCCCCTGCCCGCTCCAGCGCGGCGGTGGCGGCGGCGGCCGGTTTGTCGGCTTCGTTCTGGCCCGGACCGATCAATCGTTGCAACGTACGAGCGGCGGCACGCAGCGCTGCGGCCGGGCCGGCACCGCGCCGGTCACGCCCGCCGGACGCCGGCGTCAGTTCGGCCAGCGCGCCGGCGATCGCCTCGGCCCGGCGTTCGCCCTGTTGCAGGCGCTGGCGCTCGGAAGCCAGGCGGTCCTCTTCGTCGGCCATCGGGGCCAGCCGGGCGAGTTCGTCCACCGCGTGGCGCAGCCATTCCTCATCGCGTTTTGCCGCCTCGATCTGCTCGCGCGCCGCCGCCAGCGCAACCAGGGCCGCACGCCACTCGCGCCAGGTCGCCGCCGCGGCCTGGCGCAGCGCCGGGGCGACGCCGAACGCATCGAGCAGCGCGCCGTGGCTTGCCGGGTCGGCCAGGCCCATCTGTTCGTGCTGGCCTTGCACCTCGACCAGCATGGCGCCGGCACGACGCAGCAGCGCCACGCCCACGGGCTGGTCGTTGAGAAATGCGCGCGACCGGCCATCGCGGCTCAGCACGCGGCGCAGCACGATCTCGTCTTCGTCGGCCAGTCCCTGGTCGGCCAACAGGGCGGCGATCGGATGCCCGGCCGGCGGCGCGAAACACGCGGTCACGCTGGCCTGCTCGACGCCGACGCGCACCAACCCGGCCTCGGCCCGCGCGCCGAGGGCCAGGCCGAGACTGTCCAGCAGAATGGATTTTCCGGCGCCGGTCTCGCCGGTCAGCACGGTCAGGCCGGGCCCGAAACCAAGGTCCAGCCGCTCGATCAGCACCACATCGCGAATCGACAGCGCGGTCAGCATGCCGACCGGTCCGGTTCCGGTATCAGAATATCCGATGCCAGGTGCGCGAGAAGATGTTCTCGCCGCTGCCCACATCGCTGGGTACCGGCGCGCCTTGCACCAGGCCGACGTCGTGCAACTGGTCGTAGGTATCGGCGTACCATCGATTGCCGGGATAGTTGAAGCCCAGCACCGCGGCGGTCCGCTTCGCCTCGTCCTTCAAGCCGAGGATCAGGTAGATTTCGACCAGCCGATGCAGCGCCTCCGGCACCTGGTTGGTGGTCTGGTAGTTGTCCACCACGCGCTGGAACCGGCCGATCGCGGAGGTATACATGTGCTGGTCCTCGTACCAGCGGCCGATTTCCATCTCCTTGCCGGCGAGGTGGTCGTTGCACAGGTCGATTTTCAGTTTCGCGTCACGCGCGTAGGTGGTGCCGGGGAAGCGGGTCACCACCTCCTGCAACGCCGTCATCGCGTCCGCCGTGCCCTTCTGGTCGCGCGAGATATCGACGATCTGTTCGTAATAGCACAGTGCCCGCAAGTAATAGGCGTAGGCGATGTCGCGACTCGCGGGATGCAACTGGATGTAGCGGTTCAGCGCGGTGAGCGCGTCGGTGTAGTGGTTCTGCAGGTACTGGGCGTAGCCGGCCATAAGCTGGGCGCTCGGCGCCCAGGTGGAGAACGGATAGTTCTGCTCGACCAGGTTGAACTGGTCGATCGCCGAGGAATAGCGCCTGGCGTTCAGCGCATCGATGCCATTGTTGTAGAGGGTCTCGACTGGCTGCGGCGGGCCTTTGGCCTTCGCGTCATCGTCTTCGTTGCTGGAACCGCAGGCGCCGAGCAGCGGCAGCAGCAGAATCGTGCCGAGCGCGAGACGCCGGAGCAGGCTGCCCGGTGTGGGGCGCCGGGTAGCGCGGCGGTCAGTGGCGGGGAGAGCGGGCAATGTCATGGGCGCTGTTTATAGCATGCGGGCGCCCTACGCGAAGGGGCGCGGGGCGACGTAGTAGGCACGATTGGGCGACGCGGACGCAATTTCGCCCGCCCGCCGGGGCGAAGCGGTCAGGCCGCTACCCGGACCGGCACGTCGGTGACCATGCGCCAGGCCGACGCATCAGCCAGCAGGGCACGCAGTAGCCGGTTGTTCAGCCCATGGCCGGAACGGTGCGCGGTGAAGCTGGCAGCCAGCGGGGCGCCGGCCAGCGCCAGATCGCCCACCGCGTCCAGTAGCTTGTGGCGCACGAATTCGTCGTGCATCCGCAGGCCGCCCGGGTTGAGCACCCGTGCCGCGTCCACGACCACCGCGTTTTCCAGGCTGCCGCCGCGTGCCATGCCGGCCGCGCGCAGCCGGTCGATGTCCTCGGCCAGGGCGAAGGTTCGCGCGCGGGACAGTTCCTGACGGAAGCTGTCGGGGGTGAGACGCAGGGACAGTGCCTGGTGGCCGATGGCCGCCGCGGCGAACTCGATTGACATCGCCAGGTCCAGGCCGTCGTGGGTCGGGCGCGCTGGGCCCAGCTCGGCGAAGGCATCGCCGTCGCTCACACGGACCGCGCGCAACACCTGTATGGCGCGGCGCGGCGCGTCCTGGATCGCGGTTCCGGCGCAATCGATCAGGAACACGAGATGGGCGGCCGAGCCGTCGAGCACCGGAACCTCCGGGCCATCGACCTCGATCAGCGCGTTGTCGATGCCGCAACCCGTCAGCGCGGCCATGACGTGCTCGACGGTGCTGACCCGGACCGTCGGGTCGGCGGGATCGGCGAGAACGGTGGCGAGCCTGGTGTCGACGACATGGTCGAAGCGGGCCGGGATGTCGTGGCCCGGATCGGCGGGGCCCGGGCCGGGATGGCCCGGATCGGCTGAGCCCGGACCGGCTGAGCCCGGACCGGGGGGCCCGAGATCGGTGCGGCGAAACACGATGCCGTGGTTGGGTGCCGCAGGATGCAGCGCCATCTTCACGCGGCGCCCGCTATGCAGTCCGATTCCGACGCAGTCGATCGAGGTATTCAGCGTGCGCTGGGAGGCAACTCGAAATGAGGCCATCCCAGCCGGAACGCCGATGGGGTTTCCCTTGGGATTCCCCACGGCGGTCCCTTGGGGGGACAAAGCGTGCTGCATACCATCCATCGCGTCGCTTCCCCTGCAGCCCACGGCCGCATCCGAGACCGACTTGCGACCGAGGACAACCTACTCAGCCCCTGCCACCCCTGGCCAGTCAATGATTGTTGCGCAGTATTTCCGTATAACTCTTTGTTCTTGCAACAATTCGATCACGAGCCAGGGGGTGAACCAGCGCGGCGAACCAGGGGCCAAGTGACCGCTAGCGCCGCGGTGGCGCCGCCGCACCCGAGGTCTGGCGCAGCAGGAATTTCGGAATGCCGATCCCGATGTCCTCTGCGGTGGTCTGCCGGACCGTGGGACGCATCTGCTCGCCGGCGGGCGGCTCATGCGCCACCGGGGCGGCCGGCGACGGGTGAATATCGGGCTCCGCGGCCTGGCGGAAGCCGAACACACCCGTGACCCGGCCAAACAGCGAACGCGCGACTTCGGTGCTCGGCACATGCGAGGTCGGCGCGCGGCTGGCCGGGGCGGCGGGCTGTGCCGGCGCGAACAGACCACTGGGCTGGCCGCGCGCGGTGCGCGGTGGCGCGTTCAGTGAGTGCGACGAAGCTGACTGCGTGGCGGATGATGGCGCGGCAAGCGGCGCAGTCGTGCCAAGTGATGGAGCGGCCGGCTGGCGGGGCGCCGCGTGTTCGGCCATCGGTGCCAGGGTCGGTTCGACGCGCTGCGGAGCGGCGTCATGCCCCATCAGCGGATCCTGCATGAGCGCCGGGTCGCCCGACGCGCCGGGATCCATCGGCTCCGCCGCGAACTGTTCCGAGGCTGTGGAGCGCAACTGCGCAACCGGCGCGGTCGTCGGTGTGAAGCCGGCCTGGATATGACCGGTTTGGGTATATCCGGCTTGGCCATACCCCGCCTGGGCCGCGCCGGCGGGCAGGTATCCGCCCTCGCGCTGCATCGGCGGGATGAGCATGTGGTCCTCGCCGCCAACCACTTTCAACCGCGGCGGCTGCACCTGCTGCCCCGGCTGCGTGTCGATGCCGGTGGCGACCACCGAGACACGGATCTTGCCCTGCAACGACTCGTCGATCGCCGAGCCGAAGATGATTTCCGCCTCGTCATCCACTTCCTCACGGATGCGGTTGGCCGCCTGGTCGACCTCGTACAACGTCAGGTCGTCGCCGCCGGTGATGTTGATCAGCAGGCCGCGCGCGCCGGACATCGAGGTGTCTTCGAGCAGCGGATTGTTGATCGCCGCCTCGGCGGCACGGATGGCGCGGTTGTCGCCCTCGGCTTCGCCGGTGCCCATCATCGCCTTGCCCATCGCAGCCATCACCGTGCGGATGTCGGCGAAGTCCAGGTTGACCAGGCCGGGCGCCATCATCAGGTCGGTGACGCCGCGGACGCCCATGTACAGCACCTGGTCGGCCATCTTGAACGCATCGCGCCAGGTGGTGCGCTCGGTCGCCATGCGGAACAGGTTCTGGTTCGGGATGACAATCAGCGTGTCGACGTAGTGCTGCAATTCCTCGATGCCGGTCTCGGCGGCGCGCTGGCGGCGCTTGCCCTCGAAGTCGAACGGTCGCGTTACGACGCCGACCGTCAGGATGCCGCGCTCCTTGGCCATGCGCGCGATCACCGGTGCCGCGCCGGTGCCGGTGCCGCCGCCCATGCCGGCGGTGATGAACAGCATGTGCGCGCCGTCGAGTTGGCGCATCAGCTCGTCCGCCGCTTCTTCCGCGGCGGCACGGCCGATCTCCGGCTTGGCGCCGGCGCCGAGGCCCTGCGTGATATGTGGGCCAAGCTGGATGCGCCGATCCGCCCGGCTGTGCATCAACTGCTGCGCGTCGGTGTTCGCGACGATGAACTCCACGCCCTGCAGGTTGCCGGCGATCATATTGTCGACCGCGTTGGTTCCACCGCCGCCGACACCGATGACGGTGATGCGGGGCGTGAAGTCGGTGTGCGTGGGTTGCACCACGGTGAGATTCAGGGTCATGCGATCTTCTCCCCCAAGAGCTTCGATTCGGTGAAGTGGTGGTTGCGCGGTGCCGGAGATTTTATTTGGCAGTCTCGCGCGGCGCGGTCTGGCCAGCGCGCGCAGCGATGAGAACCGCGAGTGCGGCGATGAGGAACCTGCGGCATCAGAAGCGCTCCTTCAGGTATCTGATGAGCCGGCGGAACGGTCCCGTCGGCGTGTCTGGATCGAGGTCGATGTCCTGCAGTGTGCGGCCGGCCCCGGCGGCCCAGGCCAGCAAGCCCGCCGCGGTGGCGAAGGCCGGACCCGAGGCACTGTCGGGCAGCCCGCGCAACGCGAACGGTCTGCCGAGTCGCACCGGCTTGTTCAGCATGTGCGCCGCCATCTCGCGCACGCCGGCCAGCTGGCAGGCGCCGCCGGTCAGCACGATGCGCGCGCCCATTGCGCGGGTTAGCCCGGCGGATTCGAGCCGGTCGTGCACCAATTGGAAGATCTCCTCGACGCGCGGGCGGACGACGTTCACCACCATGCTGCGCGGCACCTTGGCGAACTGGTGCTCGTCCTCGCCGACCAGCGGCACGGTCAGGAACTCGCGCTCGTCGTCGGCGCAGGACTGCGCGTTGCCGTGCAGCGTTTTCATTCGTTCCGCGTGCGCCACGGTGGTGACCAGTTCGCGCGCCAGGTCGCTGGTGATGTGCATGCCGCCGATCGGCAGTTGCGCGGTGTGCAGCAACTGGCCCTCGGCGAACACCGCGACACCGGTGGTGCCGCCGCCCATGTCGATGACGGTGGCCCCCATATCGCGCTCATCTTCCACCAGCGTGGCGAGGCCGGCCGCCATCGGCGCCGACACCACCTCGGCGATGTCCAGGTCGCAGCGCGCGATGCAGGCGCCCAGCGTGCGCAGCGCCGATGCCGCCGCATCGACGATGTGCAGCCGCGCCGTCAGGGTCGAGCAATACAGCCCGCGCGGGTCTGCGACATGGTCGGTGGTGTCGACCATGAAGGACAGCGGCAGGGAGTGGAGCACTTCACGGCCTTCGGATTCCGAGCGGTCGCGCGCCTCGATCATCACGCGGCGGATATCCTGGTTGACCACGACGCGTCCGCCGGCGGCGGCATTGCCGATCGGCCACTGCACGTTGAACAGCCGCGAGTCAGGCTGGCCGCAGGACAGGTTCACGGTGACGGCGCGCAGCCTCGTGTCGGCCATGTCCTCGGCCTGGCCGACCGCGGCGCGGATGGCGCGCTCGGCGTCCTCGATATCAACGATTCCGCCCGCGCGCACGCCGCGGCCGCGCTGCCAGCCGAAGCCGAGCACGCGCAGGGATCCGTCGCTTTCGGTGCGTCCGATCAGGCAGGCCACCTTGGTGGTGCCGATGTCCAACACGCCGAACGGACCCGCACGGTGGTGGCGGGACCGCGAGGGCTCCTCGGGCTCGCTTTTGGGCGGCAGCAGCCGGCGCGACATGTCGTTCATGGCGGCGCCCCGCGTGGGGGCCGTGCGGCAACCGCCGAGTCGGTTGACAGCGCACGGATCCATCCCCCCGTCATGCCGGCGAAGGCTGGCATCCACGGCTTTGCTTGCTGCACGAAGACAAGTCGTGGATGCCGGCGGGAGCCTGTCCCCTGCGGAGGCGGGGGGCCGGCATGACGGGGCGGACGGGGTGGGTTGGCGCGCGTCCCGCTCATGTCGGCTTCTTCGTTGTAGGATCGGCGGCCGGATCGATATGCGGGCGCAACACAAGCCGATCCGGCAGGCGCAGGTCGACCACCTCCAGCGGTCGGTCGAGCAGCGCATGGTCCTGCTGCAGCGTCATCAGCCGGTCGATAGCCACTGCCTCGTGGCCCTCCGGCAGCATCACGCTCATGCCGCCGCGAAGCTGCAGGTTCCAACGCCGCTCGGCCACGCGCACCGCGGCGACGAGCCGCGCCATCAGGTCGGGATGATTCATCAGCGCATCGATCAACGGCGTCGCGGCACCCGGTGCGCCCGGCCCGACCACCAGCGGCAGTTGCCGGAACTGCGCGACGTCCTCGTTGGTCACCACCTGGCCGTCGCGGTCAATCAGCAAAAATCTGCCCTGGTTCTGCCAGATGGCGAAGGGCCGCCGCTCGACAAGCTGCACCACAACGGTGTCGGGCAGCCGTCGCTCGATCGTTGCCTGATCCACCCAGGACAGTTTCTCGACATTCTGGCGCGCGGCTTCGAGCGAGAAGCCGAGGATCGGATCGCCCTTGGAGATGCCGAGCGCGGCGCGCAGCAGCGGCTCCGGCGTGTTGGCGCGGCCCTGGATGATGATGTCGTTGACGCGGAGCCCCAGCGCCGCGGTGGCATTGCCGATACGCTCGCGCAGCGAACTGAGCGAGCCTCCCGGCCCGCCACCCTGGGACCCGCCCGGGGACAACATGTGCAACGCGACAGCCCCGCCCACCAGCAGGAGGCAGGCAAGACCGAGCCAACCGGCCGGACGCAGCAGGCGCCAGCCGCGCCGCAGCAGCAGCCGCAGCCGCGCCGGGCGGTCGTTGACCGAATTGCTGGGGCGGCGGGTCACGCGCGGCATGCGGCCTGCTCCACCATCCAGGCGCACAGCGCGGGAAAATCGATGCCGACATGCGCCGCCTGTTCCGGCAACAATGAGGTCGGTGTCAGCCCGGGTTGCGTGTTGATCTCCAGCAGCACCAGGCGGCCCGGTTCGCCTTCGGTGTCGTCGTATCGGAAGTCGCAGCGTGTCGCGCCGCGGCAGCCCAGCGCGCGATGCGCTGCCAATGCGACGTCGAGCGCGCGCGTGTAGGTACCGGGATGCACGGTAGCCGGAATGATATGACGCGAGCCGCCATCAGCGTATTTCGACTCGTAATCGTAGAAGACACCGGCCTCGGCGAGGATCTCGGTGACCGCGAGTGCGCGCTCACCCATCACGCCGACGGTCAGTTCGCGGCCGGGGATGTATTCCTCGACCAGCGCGGCGATGCCGAAGCGCCAGGCGCGGGCCACCTCGGCGCGGCGGTTGTCGCCCTTGCGGATGATCTCGACGCCGACCGAAGAACCTTCGTTGACCGGCTTGATCACGTAGGGCAGCGGCAGCGGGTCACGGTCTTCCAGTTCGTCGACCGGCACGACACGGCCTTGCGCGACAGGCAGCCCGTGCGCGGCGAACACCGCCTTGGCGGCTTGCTTGTCCATTGCCAGGGCCGAAGCGCGTACCCCGGAATGGGTATACGGGATAGCCAGCCAGTCGAGCACGCCCTGGATCGCGCCGTCCTCGCCGAAGCGACCGTGCAGCGCGTTGAACACCGCGTCGGGTCGTGGGGCCAGGGCGGCGATGACCGCGCCAAGGTCGTCGGCGACCTCGATCGGGGTGACATTGAAGCCGGCGCTGCGCAGCGCGGCGATTACCTGGACGCCGGAGGAGAGGCTGACCTCGCGTTCGGCGGAGAAGCCGCCGTAGAGCACCGCGACGCGGCGCTTGCTGTGCACCTCTCCCGCTACCCGGGAGAGGTCGGCGAGCGTAGCTCGCCGGGTGAGGGTCGGGCCGACCGCAGCACCCTCACCCTCGACGCTTCGCGTTTCGACCTGTCCCGCGAAGGGCGGGCGAGGTAAACGGGGCCCGCTCACGCCACCACCTCCGGCCCGCGCGCCGGGACGCCGATGCGATGGATCTCCCAGTCCAACGACACACCTGAAGCGGCGAACACGCGCCGGCGGACTTCCTCGCCCAGACCTTCCAGATCGGCGGCCATCGCGCCGCCGGCATTGATCAGGAAGTTGCAGTGTTTGTCTGAAACAACCGCGCCGCCACGCGTCAGTCCGCGACAGCCGGCCGCATCGATCAACTCCCACGCCTTCAGCGAACTGACCCCGGGCGGCGGATTGCGGAAGGTGGACCCGCCGGTGCGGGCGCGGACCGGTTGCGACGCCTCGCGTGCCGCCCGGATCTCCGCCATGCGTGCCGCGATCGCCGCGGGCGCGCCGCGTCGTGCGCGCAGCCTGGCCCGCGTGACCACGGCACCTGCCGGCAGGCCCGCATGACGATAGGCGAAGGCGAGATCGGCCGCGCTCATGCGTCGCGAGGTCCCTTCCCGCGACACGATCTCGGCCCAGTCGAGCACGCTGGCGACGTCGCCGCCGTAGGCACCGGCGTTCATCGCCACGGCGCCGCCGATCGTTCCGGGAATGCCGGACAGGAATTCAATGCCGGTCAATCCGGCGGCGGCCGCATGTTCCGCGACCGTGACATCCAACGCCGCGGCACCGGTCACCACACCGTCAGCCTCGACGGCGACCGCGTTGAAGCCGCGCGCCAACCGGACGGTGATGCCGGGCAGTCCGCCGTCGCGGATAATCAGATTGGAGCACGCGCCCAGCACATGCATCGGCAGATCGCGGGGCAGCGCGGCAAGAAATCGCGCAAGATCCGCCGGGTCGGCCGGGCGGATCAGCACCTCGGCGGCACCACCGGCGCGAAACCAGGTGAACGGCGCCAATGGCGCGTTCGCCTGTGCCCGCCCGTGCAACGGCGGCAGCGTATCAATCAAACCTTGGCTGATGGGGGCTGCCATCATCGCCCGTTGCCCAGCGCGCGGCGAGTGGAACCGGCCGGTCCGGCGCTGGCCTGCAACACCGCCAACTCGGCCGGCAGCGTGGCGGCCCATTCCGTGATCGAACCGGCACCGAGGCAGACGACGAAGTCGCCGGACTTGGCCATCGCGTGGACCATTTCGGCCAAGCGCCCAGGGCTGGGCAGCGGCACCACGCTGCGGTGGCCGCGCGCACGCAATCCCTCCACCAGCGCGTCGCGGTGGACGCCGGAAATCGGGCTCTCCCCGGCGGGATACACGTCGGCAACGATCACCGTGCCGGCATCGTTCATGCAGGTACAGAACTCGTTGAACAGCGAATTCAGGCGCGTATAGCGATGCGGCTGCACCACCGCGATCACGTCGCGCCCGCCGGCCTGGCGTGCCGCCTTCAGCACCGCGGCGATCTCCACCGGGTGATGGCCGTAATCGTCGATCACGGTGATGCCGCCGGTCTCGCCGGTCTTGGTGAAGCGGCGCTTGACGCCGCGGAATGCCAGCAGCGCGCCGCGCAGCGTGGCGTCGTCGATGTCCATCTCGACGCCCACCGCAATCGCGGCCAGCGCGTTCTGCACGTTGTGCTGGCCCAGCATCGGCAGCCGGAACGGTCCCAGCTTGCGTTCCCGTTTGTTCGCGCGGTCAGTGACCACCACGTCGAACGTGGCACCGGAACGATCGGTGCTGATGCGGTCCGCCCGCACATCGGCCTGCGGCGAGAAGCCGTAGGTGACGATGCGATGATCCGACAAACGCGGGATCATCTGCTGCACCGCGGGATGGTCGATGCACAGCACCGCGAAACCGTAGAATGGAACGTTGGAGACGAACTGGTCGTAGCCCGCCAGCATCGCCTCGGCGGTGCCCCAGTGATCCAGGTGCTCGGCGTCCATGTTGGTAACGACGGCGATCACCGCCGGCAGGCGCAGGAAGCTGCCGTCGCTTTCATCGGCCTCCACCACCATCCACTCGCCGGCGCCGAGCCGCGTGTTGGTGCCGTAGGCGTTGATGATGCCGCCGTTGATCACGGTGGGATCCAACTTCGCCGCTTCCAGCACCGCCGCGACCAGGCTGGTGGTGGTGGTCTTGCCGTGCGTGCCGCCGATCGCGATCGACCATTTCAGCCGCATCAGCTCGGCCAGCATCTCGGCGCGGCGCACCACCGGGATCAGCTGCGCGCGAGCCGCCGCGACCTCGGGGTTGTCGCGCTTCACCGCGGACGAAACGACCACCACCTGGGCATCGCCGAGATTGACGGCGTCGTGGCCGATGATCACCTTCACGCCGGCCTCGCGCAGGCGTTTCACGTTGGCGGAGTCGGAGATGTCGGTGCCCTGCACGCGGTACCCGAGCGTGTTCAGCACCTCGGCGATGCCGGACATGCCGATGCCGCCGATGCCGACGAAATGAATGGTGCCGATCGAGAGTGGCAGCGCCCTCATGGCCCCCTCCCCGATGACCCATTGCTTGACGGCGCGTTGCTTGCCGGCGCGTTGCTTGCCGGCGCGTTGCTTGCCGGCGCGTTGCTTGATGGTGATGTCTTCGCGGCGGATGCCTCCTGGCGCATGAGCGAGCAGACCAGATCGGCCAGGCGCGCTGCGGCATCGGCGCGGGCGACGCCGCGCGCGGCGCTCGCGGCATGGGCCAGCATGTCGGGATGCTCCAGCAACAGCGCCAACTGCTCGGCCAGCATCGCGGGCGTCAGGTCGTGCTGAGCGATGGCGGAAGCTCCGCGGGCGGCGACCAACGCGCGCGCGTTGGCGCTTTGATGATCGTCGATCGCATTCGCCAGCGGAACGAGGATCGCCGGCCGCCCGGCGACCGCCAGTTCGGCGACGGAAGAAGCGCCGGCGCGCGAGATCACCAGATGCGCGGCGGCCAGCCGATCGGCCACGTTGGGGAAGAACGCCCCCAACTCAGCCGCGACGCTGCTTCGCGTGTAGGCGGCGCGGACGCGATCAAGGTCTTCCGGCCGGCACTGCTGCACGATCGACAGGCGCGCACGCAGGTCCGGCGGCAATGCGGCAACCGCTTCGGGCACGACGTCGCTGAACAGCCGCGCGCCGAGCGAGCCGCCGAGTATCAGCAGGCGCACCGTGCCGCCGGCCTGGGGAGAGTTCGGCGGCGCGTAAGCCTGCTCGCCGAGTGCCGCGATGGCGGGACGGACGGGGTTGCCCGTCGCGATCGTTGCGGTGCCGATTCGCACGCCCTCGGTCGCAGCGAAACTCAGCGCCACCAGGTCAGCGTGCCGTGCCAGGAAGCGATTGGCGCGGCCGAGCACCGCGTTCTGCTCGTGCAGGATAACCGGCGCACGGTCGTACACCCGGTGCTGGCGGCGCAGGAGCCGCGCCGCCAGCACCGGTGCGACTGACGGGTAGCCGCCGAACGCGACCATCGCGGCGACGTCGAGCCGCGCGAGGATGCCGCGCGCCTGGGCGACGCCGCGGGCGAGCGCGGCGATTGCCGTGGCGCCGCGCAGTACCCCGCGTCCGGCGATCCCGGCGCCGTGGATGACGAAGCGCTCATGGCCGGCGAAGACCGGGCTGCGCAACCCGGCCGAGCGCGCATCGCACAGCAACACGATGCGTTGGCCGCGTGCGATCAGTTCGCTTGCCAGAGCCTCGGCGGGGAAGAAATGCCCGCCGGTTCCGCCTGCAACGATTGCCACCGGATGCACCGCGGGGCCCCTCATACGCACCCCCTCATGGCGGGTCCCCGTGATGGCGTCGTCGGGTCAGCGCCAGCAGCATCCCGATGCCCAGCGCCACTGCCATGACCGATGAACCGCCATACGAAATGAACGGCAGGGTCATGCCCTTGGTCGGAATGAGTTGCAGCGAGGTGGCCATGTTGACGAAGGCCTGCAGCCCGAAGCCGGTGATCAGGCCGGCGCTGGCCAGCACGATGAACGGATCGGGTTCCTTCAGCAGTTGCAGCAGGCCGCGCAGCACGATGAAGGCGAACACGCCGAGGATCACCAGGCAGACCACCATGCCGAATTCCTCGCCGGCGACGGCGAAAACGAAGTCGGCATGCGCGTCGGGCAGCACGTCCTTTACATGACCCTCGCCGGGGCCGCGGCCCCACAGCCCGCCATTGCCGAACGCTTCCAACGCCTTGGTGGGCTGATAGCTGGCGGCGGCGCCGGCGGCGCCCGGATCGAGGAATTCCTGCACGCGCTTCTGCACATGGCTGAAGAACAGATAGGCGGCGAACCCGGCGCCGCCGATTCCCAGCACGCCAAGGCCGGCGAGAAACAGGTTCAGCCCGGCCAGGAAAAGCTGCGCGAAGAACACCAGCGTGACGACGCCCAGCATGCCGATATCCGGCTGCGACTTCAGGCAGAAGGCGATCAGCAGATAGACCAGGATGGCGAGTGTCGTGCCGGGGAAGCGCGGCATCTGCTTGCCCTCGGCGATCAGCCAGGCGGCGGCGATAGCGAAACAGGGTTTCAGGAATTCGCTCGGCTGGATCTGCATCCCGGGCAGCGCGATCCAGCGGCGCGCGCCCTTGATCTCGACGCCGGCCACCAGCGTCATCGCGGTCAGCGTCAGCGCCACCATGCAGCCGATCAGCGCGACGCGGCGGACGTTGCGCGGCGAGAGCAGCGACGCGCCCACCACGATCAGGCCGGCGGCGGCGAGGAACCCGACCTGCTTGAGGATGAACATGTCGCGCGAGATGTGGATGCGCTCGGCGACGGCGGGGCTGGCAGCCAGCATCATGATGTAGCCGAAGCCGATCAGCACGCCGATCGCCGTCAGGGTCCAGCGGTCCACCGTCCACCACCAGCGGCCTAGCAGCGAGTTGTCGGCGCGTGACAGGGTGGGCATCAGGCCGCCCTCCGCAAGGATTCCACCAGGGATGCAAAACGATCGCCGCGCTGGTCGTAGCCGGTGAACTGGTCCCAACTCGCGCAGGCCGGCGACAGCAGCACGACCGGCGTGCCGGTGCGGCGCGCGGCAATCAGGGCGGCCGGCACAGCATGTTCCAGGGTTGCGACGATATCGTGCGGCACGCCGTACGCGGCGAGCGTGGCGGCGAAGTCCGGTGCGTCACGGCCGATCAGCAGCGCGTGCGCGACGCGCGGAAAGTAATCCGCCAGCGGTTCGATGCCGCCTTCCTTCTGCATCCCGCCGGCGATCCAGACCAGGTGCTCGTGGCAGACCAGGGCGCGCGCGGCGGATTCGGCGTTGGTCGCCTTGCTGTCGTTGATGAATGCGACGCCATCGATCTCGGCCACGCGCTGCTGGCGATGCGGCAGGCCGGGGTAGGACAGGATGCCGGCAGCCACCTCCGCGCGCGAAACGTCCAGCGCGAATGCCACTGCCGCGGCGGCCGCGGCGTTCTGCGCGTTGTGCGCGCCCGGCAGCGCGTTCGCCACAGTCAGGTCCACGATCGGACCCGCCGCATCGCGCAGGATGCCGTTGCGGCACCAGATGTCCGCGTGTGCCTCGCCCGAGACGGTGACCATCCGGGCCGCACGGGTGCGCAGCCAGTTGGCCATCGCGCGCGACTCAGCATCGTCGATCCCAATCACCGCCAGGTCATCCGTGGTCTGGCGATCGAAAATCGCGCGCTTTGCCATGGCGTAGGCCGCCATGTCGCCGTGTCGATCGATGTGGTCGGCGCTGAGGTTCAGCATGACCGCGGCATCGAAGCGTACCGAATCGAGCCGCTCCAACATGTAAGATGATATTTCCAGAACATAGATGCCGTCATCGTCCAGCAGCGGCAGCGACAACGCCGCCGGGCCGAGATTGGCGCCCGCTGCCGCAATGACGCCGGCGCCGGCGAGGATGTGCGCCAGCAGCGCGGTCGTGGTCGACTTGCCGTTCGTCCCGGTGATGCCGGCGAACCGCGCGCGCGAGCCGGATTTGCGCACCGCCTGGAACAGCAATTCGACGTCGGACAGGATCGGCACGCCTGCGTCGCGCGCGCGCGACGCGGCGATGTGTGGGTGCGGCAGCAGGTGCGGAATTCCCGGCGACAGCACCAGCGCGTCGTAGTCAAACGCCCCGGCTGACGGATCACGCAGCACCAGTTTGTCCATCGCGTCGCCGACAGCCGCCTCGCGCGCCGAGGCGCTGTCGTCCCAGGCTTCCACCACCGCGCCCATCGCCGCCAGCGCGCGCGCCGCGGGCAGGCCGTTCTTGCCCAGCCCCACCACGTAGAAGCGCTGGCCGGCGAACAGGTCGGGCGGAAATTCGCTCATCTGATCTTCAACGTCGCGAGACCGACGAGTGCCAGGATCATCGAGATGATCCAGAAACGGATCACGATGGTGGGCTCGGCCCAGCCCTTCTTCTCGAAATGATGGTGCAGTGGCGCCATCAGGAAGACGCGCTGGCCGGTCTGTTTGAACCAGAACACCTGGATGATGACCGAAACGGTCTCCACCACGAACAGTCCGCCGACGATCAGCAGCACGATCTCGTGCTTGGTCGCCACGGCCACCGCGCCCAGCGCGCCGCCCAGCGACAGCGAGCCTATATCGCCCATGAACACCGCGGCGGGCGGGGCGTTGAACCACAGGAAGCCCAGCCCGGCGCCGATCAGCGCGGCGCAGAACACACACAACTGGTCCACGCCTGCCACCGGGTTGAGCTGCAGGTATTCGGCAAAGATATGGTTGCCGACCAGGTAGGCGATCAGCGCGAATACCCCGGCGCAGATGATGGTCGGCACGATCGCCAGTCCGTCCAGCCCGTCGGTCAGGTTCACCGAATTCGAACTGCCCATCATCACCAGCATGGCGAATAGCGGGAAGGCGTAGCCGAGCGGGATCAGCGCCTCCTTGAAGACCGGCAGCACCAACTCGGTCGCCAACGGCTCGCGCGTCAACGACGTGATCCAGACGCCGGCGATCAGGCCGATCACCGCCTGCACCAGCAGCTTGATGCGGCCCGGAACCCCCTTGTGGCTGCGCCGTGACAGTTTCAGGTAGTCGTCGACGAAGCCGAGCGCGCCGTAGCCGTAGGTGACGAACAGCACCGCCCAGACGTAACGGTTGCGCAGATCGACCCACAGCAACGTCGAGATGCCGAGCGCGAACAGGATCAGCACACCGCCCATGGTCGGCGTGCCCTTCTTCTCGATCAGGTGGCGTTCCGGCCCGTCCTCGCGGATCGGCTGGCCGTCGCGCTGCAGGGTCCGCAGCCAGCGGATCACGCGTGGGCCGAGGAAGAGCGCGACGAGCAGGGCGGTCAGGCACGCCGCGCCGGAGCGGAAGGTGGTGTAGCGGAACAGATTGAACAGGATGAACTGGTCCGCGAACGGACGCGTCAGGTTGAACAGCATCAGCCGCCACTCCCCGATGCCGGGTCGCGGACCTGGGTGTGTCCCTGGGTGTGTCCCTGGGCACGTCCCTGATCACGTCCCTGGGGGGCGTCGAGCGCCGCAACCACGCGCCGCATGCGGCTGCCCAGGCTGCCCTTGACCAGGATTGCGTCGCCCGGCCGCGCCGCGCGAGCGACAATCGGCGCCAATGCCGCCGAATCGGCCGCACACATGGCATGCAGCCGTTCCGGCACCGCGTCGCACAAGCCCTGCATCAACGGCCCGCAGGCGAACAGCAGATCGGCTGCCTCGGTGACGGCTGGTGCCAGCGTGAGGTGCTCGGCCGGCCCTTCGTCGCCCAGTTCCAGCATGTCGCCGAGCACCGCGAGACGCCGCCGCGCCGGTTGCAGCCGCAGCACCTCGAGCGCCGCGCGCATCGAGGCGCCGTTGCCGTTGTAGCTCTCGTCGAGCAGCAGGGCCGTCCCGCCCGCCACGGCGATCGTGCGCCGCGCGCCACGGCCGGCGACGGGCGCGAAGCCGGCCAGGGCATCGGCCGCCATGCGTACATCCGCGCCCAGTGCCGTGGCGGCGGCCAGTGCGGCCAGCGCATTCATCGCCATGTGCCGCCCCGGCGCGTCGATCCGCAGCCGCGCCTCAGTACCGTTGATGCGAACGCGCAGGTCGGTGCCGTCGGCGTCGGTGTCGGCTGCTAGAAGGCACGCATCGGCACTCAGGTTCGCACCGAACGTAACAATCCGCAGCCCCCCGGCAGCCTCGCGCGGCCCGGTGGCATCGCGCAGCCCGGCGGTGTCGCGCAGCCCGGCGGCGTCGCGCAACATCGAGAACAGCGCATTGTCCAGCGGCAGCACGGCGACGCCATCCGGCGGCAGCCCGTGCATGATCGAGGCTTTCTCCGCGGCAATCGCGGCAATCGAGCCGAGATAGCCGATATGTGCCTTCTCGACCGTGGTGATGACCGCGACATGCGGCCGCGCCAGGCGCGCCAGCGGAGCGATCTCGCCGGCGTGATTCATGCCGATCTCAGCGACGCAGAATCGGGCTTCCGGCGGCAGGCGCGCCAGGGTCAGCGGTACGCCCCAATGGTTGTTGTAGGACGCGACCGCGGCATGCGTCGGGGCGAATGCGGCCAGCACGCGGCGCAGCATCTCCTTGGTGGTGGTCTTGCCGACGCTGCCGGTGATCGCCACCAACCGGCCGGTGAAGCGCGCGCGGGCATAGGCGCCGAGCCGCGTGAGCGCCGCCAGCGTGTCGTCGACCCGCAGCAGGCGCGCGGCGATGCCCCCCCCCGTGGTGACGTCCGTGGTGAGCTCCCCTGGCACATCCCGATGCACCATCGCTCCCGCGGCGCCTTTGGCCAGCGCGTCGACGACGAACTCGTGGCCGTCGCCGTTGTCGCCCCGCAGTGCCACAAACAAATCGCCCGGCATCACGGTGCGGGTGTCGATCGATACACCAGTGACCGCGAGGTCCGAGACCATCGCCCCGCCGGTTGCCTCGACCAGATCGCGGGTGGACCATAAGGGCGTCATGCCTGGCTGGGGCATCATGCGTTACCGCCCCTTTGCCCTATCAGCCGGCGGACCACGGTCACGTCGTCGAACGGGATCACTGTCCCGCCGATCGTCTGGCCTTGCTCGTGACCCTTGCCGGCCACCGCCAGCACGTCGCCCGGGCGCAGGTCCTCCAGCGCCGCTGCGATGGCCAACGCGCGGTCGCCGATCTCCCGGGCACCAATTTCTCTGGTACCAATTTCCCTGGTACCGATCTCTTTCGCGCCGACCGTCGGCGCGGTGGATCCGTTGGCGCACACCCCGGCGAGGACGGCCGCGCGGATCGTCGCGGGGTCTTCGCCGCGGGGGTTGTCGTCGGTGACGATCACCACGTCGGCGTAGCGCCCCGCCGCCGCACCCATCAACGGGCGCTTGCCGCGATCACGATCTCCGCCGGCGCCGAACACCACATGCAGCCGGCCGGATGTGTGCGGACGCAGCGCGGTCAGCAGGCGCTCAAGCGCATCCGGCGTGTGGGCGTAGTCGACATAGACCGCGGCACCGTTTGCCAGGCGCGCAGCGAGTTCCATGCGCCCGCGGACGCCGGTCAGCATCGGCAGGCGATCGAGCACATCGCGGACGCCCAATGCGTCCGCCAGGACAGCCGCCATCAGCACGTTGTCCGCCTGGAAGCGACCTGGCAGCTTCAGTTCGACCTCGCGCCGCACGCCGGCAAGCTCGATCGTCAGGATCTGGCCGTCGGGCCGTGGGATGGTGCTCAGCAGGCGGATCACGGTCCCCGTCTCGCTTCGCGCGCTCTCGCCAACCAGGCACAGACGCAGCCCGCGGCGGGTGGCGATGTCGCGCAACGCGGCAAGGGTCTCCGGGTCCATGTCGGCGTTCGCCGCCACCGGCGCGCCGCCCGGCAGCAGGTCCTCGAACAGCCGCAGCTTGGCGGTGCGATAGGCGGCTTCGCTGCCGTGATAGTCCAGGTGGTCGCGCGTCAGGTTGGTGAAGCCCGCCGCCGTCAGATTCACTCCGTCGAGCCGGAACTGGTCCAGCCCGTGCGACGACGCCTCCAGCGCGGCGTGCGACACGCCGGTGCGCGCCAGGCCGGCCAGCGTCTCGGCCAGGCTTACCGGGTCGGGCGTGGTCAGCCCGGGCCCGGGGTCGAAGCCCGGCGCGATCACGCCGAGCGTGCCGAGGCTCGCTGCCCTGGCGCCGTTCGTGGACCAGATCTGGCGCAGGAATTCGACGGTGCTGGTCTTGCCGTTGGTACCGGTGACCGCGACCACGGTCGCGGGCTGCGGGCCGGCCAGGGCGGCGGCCATCCGCGCCAGGCGCCGGCGCGGCTCGGGATCGAGGATCAGCGGGCGAGGCGGCACGCCTGGCGGCCATTCGGTGCCCTGCGGGGCCAGCACCGCCACGGCGCCCCGCTGCACCGCGTCGGCGATGAATGTGCGGCCGTCAACGCTGGCGCCCGGCAGCGCGGCGAACAGGTCACCGGGCACCACCTCGCGGCTGTCGGCGGTGATGCCGGCCACGTCGAGCGAGGCGATCGACTGCCAGGCGGCCATATCGGCCCCGGCTTGGACGGACGCCGGAAGGGCCTGCGCCCCGGGGACAAGGTCTTGGCGCATCAGATCAGCGAACTGCACCGACAGGCACCGCGCCGGGGGGAATCCCTGGGGACGCTCTTGGGGACATCGTTGGGGACATAGCGACAGACACCGGAAGTAACCGCGCCGGCGGCGACGGCACGGCTTCGGCCTCGTGCCGCGCATCGTGCCGCGCCGAGCGGGTGGCCGTCGTCCCCGACCGCGATGGAATTGGTGCCGCGGGCGCCGCCGCCGGCTTCACACCCGACTCCTTCAGACCGGGCGCCTTCAGACCGGACGCCTTCGCACCGGGCGGCTCAGCTGCTTTCACTTCCGCCACGGCCGGGCCATGTGCCAGGGGTGCGCCCGGCGGGCGTCCGGGTTGCAACGGAATGTACAGCGCCTGGTTGATGGCGGCCGCGTCCTGCAGGTCCGGCAGCAGCCCGAGCATCGGCGCGATCCGCGAGATCACCCTGCCGGCGGCCGGCGCGGCCACCCAGCCGGCAGTGGCGTAGCCATAGGTGCTTTTGTTGCCGTGCGGCTCGTCCAGCATCATGTAGACCGCGTAGCGTGGCGCGTTCATCGGGAACACGCTCATGAACGCGGCGACGTTGGTGTGCTTGCGGTAGCCGTGCGCGCCGACCTTCTCGGCGGTGCCGGTTTTCCCACCGACGTAGTAGCCTGGCACCTCGGCCGGTTTGCCGTAACCGTCGGTGACCACCAGGCGCATCAGCTTGCGGATAGTCTCGGAGGTGGATGCCTGCATGACCCGCACCCCCTCGGGCTGTGTGGGGTCAGGATGCGAGCCGGGTGGCAACGCCAGGATGGTCGGGCGCACCAGCACGCCGCCGTTGGCCACCGCGGCGGTGCCCCGCACGACCTGCAACGGCTCGATCGCGATGCCGTGGCCAAAACCCACCGTCATCACCGTGGTCTCGCGCCAGTTGGCCGCGGACTGGTATTGCGGCGCGATCGCGCCGGGCAATTCGATCGGCGGGCGTTCGAACATCCCCATCGCCTTGAGCCAGGCGCGCTGACGCTCGGCGCCGACATCCATTGCGATGTGCGCGGCGCCAAGGTTGGAGGAGTAGGCGAGCACCTCCGGCAGATACAGCCAGCGGTGCTTGCCCTCGAAATCGGTGATGGTGAACCGGCCGATCACCAATGGCCGCGACGCGTCGAATTCGTCCCAGATGTGAACGATGCCGCCATCCAGCGCCATCGACGCGGTCTGCAACTTGAAGGTGCTGCCCGGCTCGTAGCGTCCGGTGATGGCGCGATTGAACTGCTCGTCGTCGGTGCTGGTCTTGAACGCGTTCGGGTCGTAGTCGGGCAGGCTGACCATCGCCAGGACCTCGCCGGTGTTCACGTCCATGACGATGCCGCAGGCGCCGATCGCGCCGAACTCGGCCATCGCCTTGGACAGCTCGTCGCGCACCACCGCCTGCACGCGCACGTCGACCGACAGGCGCAGATCGTTCGGATCGGTGAGCAGGCGGTGGTCGAACGATTTTTCCGCGCCGGCCGCGCCGTGATTGTCGACATCGACGCCGCCCAGCACCTGCGAGACGATGCGCCCCATCGGGTAGCGGCGCACCTCGGAGGGGCGAAAATCCACCCCGGGGATGCCCAGCCGGTTGACCGCGAGTTCCTCGCGCGGGGTGATCTGCCGCTCGACGAAGGCGAACTGCAGGTTGGTGTCGGACAGGCGCCGCTGCACCGCCACGGCGTCGATGCGCGGCAGGGCCTGCTTCAGGCGGCGGGTGGCGTCGGCCGGGTCGATGATCTGGCGGGGATCGGCGAACAGCGCGACCGATGGCAGCGAGATGGCGAGCGGTTGGCCGTTGCGATCGACAATGGTGGCGCGATGATCGAGCGCGCCGATGGCGGCAGGTTGGCCGGTGGGTTGGCCAGTGGACTGGCCGGCGGGCTCGCCGGCGAGCTGCTCGGTGGTCCGGGCCGCGGACTGCGACCCGAACAACGACGAAGATTTGGCTTGGGATGGCAAAACCACCACCGCATCCGGGCGCGGCAGGCGCGGCGCGATCACGGTCGCCACTGTCAGTTTGCCGGCCACGGTCAGGAACAGCAGGGCGAACCCAATCGCAGTGAGGCCCAGCCGTCGGCGGGTTTTGCGCAGCGCGGCGCGGCGCGCGAGGTCCGGCGCGGTGATGCGCACCGTCTCCATGCGCGGCACCGCGTCGGCGCGCGCCGCGCCGGGGCGGCTGGAGGGAAGGCCGCCCAGGTGGCGGCCGAGCCAGCCGAGCGGCGCGGAATCGGGCGACGGTGCGTCCGGTGCGGACGCATCCGCCGGGGGCTGTGCGGTCGACGGGGCGCGGCGGGACGGGTCGTCCCGGGGTGGGTCGCCCCGGGGTAGATCGATTTCGGGCGGGTCGATTGGATCGGTCATCTTCGTGCGCTCAATTGCCGTTGGCCGACTGCGGCACGAGGGCTACCGGGAGCGGGGCCGGCGGCCGCGTCGAGGCATGCGCCATCCCCAGCAGCGAGCCGGTCATCGCTGGCGGCGCGGACATGTGTTGCGGCGCGGGTGGGGTCGGCCGATCGAGCTCGGCGATCACCGGCGACGGACTGGCGGGCCGTGCCGGCGCCGGGTTCGCCGGAGGCACGCGAGCAGGCGCCATAGCGCGGCCCTGCGCGACATCACGCGCTGGCCGCGGCGTCTCGCTCGGCTTGCGGTCTGGCGGCCTGGCGGCCTGGATCCTGACGGAATCCGCCGCCGCGGCAGGCGAGGGCGTTGACGAGCTGGTCATGGCCATCACGCGCGCGGCGGGTGAGCCGGACGACGCAGAAACTGGGGCAGCGGTGCCCGGACGAGGGGCGGATGCGAAAGAGGTCGTTGGCGTATCGGGCGCCGCGGCCGGCTCTGTCGTCGCCAGCGGCAGCGTGGTGGACCCGTCGTCCTCCGGCGTAGCAGACGTTGGCGCAGGTTGGGGCGCGGGCAGCGGTCGCGGCGGCGGCAGGCGGCTGTCCAGATCGGCCATCGCCACGAACTGGCTGGGCAGCACCGGCTTGATGTCGAGGAATTGGTCGGACAGTTGCTGCAGCCGATCGGGATTGCCGAGCAGGGTCCAGGCAGCGGCGAGCTCGCGCGTCTGCATCCGTGTCGCGGTGATGATCTTTATGGTGTGCTCGATCTGCTTATCCAGCACCTGCGCCTGATGCTTCGTCTGATAGAGATACAGTCCCGAGCCGAAGGCGAGCAGCGCGGCGACGCAGGTGAAGGGTCGGATCATCGCGGGGCCTCTTTGTCTTCGGCGGCGCCGAACTCGGGCGGATGCACGCGGGCGATCGCGCGCAGCCGGGCGCTGCGGGCGCGCGGGTTGACAGCAAGCTCGGCGGCACCGGGGCGCAGCGGGCGCTGGGTCAGCAGGCGGAAGCCTGGCGCCGGACGCGCCCGCAGCCCGCGCGGGTCGTGGCGGGACGGCGCCGCGTCGCGGCCGGCGGCTGCGACCATGAAGCGCTTGACGATACGGTCCTCCAACGAATGAAATGCCACCACCACCAGAGCTCCACCGGGTAGCAGCAGGCTGGCAGAGTCGGCCAGCGCGCATTCGATCGCCGCCAGTTCGTCGTTCACCCGGACGCGCAGCGCCTGGAAGCTGCGGGTGGCGGGATCGATGCCGGAGCGATCGGGCGGAAGTACGGCACGGATGATTTCGGCCAGCCGCGCGGTGGTTTCGATCGGGGCCGCGGTGCGCGCGGCGACGATGGCGCGGGCGATGCGGCGCGAGGCGCGCTCTTCACCGAAGGTGAACAGGATATCGGCGAGTTCACGTTCCGGGGTCGTGTTGACCAGGTCGGCCGCGGTGGGGCCGGCGCGGCCCATCCGCATGTCGAGGGGGCCGGTGGTGCGGAACGAGAAGCCGCGCGTGGGATCGTCGAGCTGGAACGAGGAGACGCCGAGATCGAGCACGATCCCGTCCAGCGCCGCCCCATCGAGCGCGGCGACGCCGTTGGCCGTGAGCAGCGCCAGCAGGTCGGCGAAGTTGCCGTGCAGCAGATGCAGCCGGCCGGGGAAACGTGCGGCAAGGCCGGCGCCCCGCGCGATCGCATCCGGATCGCGATCGATCGCCCACAGCGTGCATTGGGCGGCGCCGAGGATGGCCGCGGCATAACCGCCGCCGCCAAAGGTGCCGTCGAGGTAGCTGCCGCCGTCACGCGGACGCAGCGTGGCCAGAACTTCACCCAGCATGACGGGGATGTGCCCGCTGGTGGCGTGCGCGCTGGTGATGTCCCGGCTTGTCGGTTGATGCTTCATGGCGTGCCGGCCCGCTGCGGCGTCCCGGATGGGGTCCCCCCAGGCGTCCCAGGTGGTGCCAGATCGCGTGCGCGGGTGCGTGCCTCGGCGCGACGACGATCGGCGGCGGCGGGCTCCCATATCTGGAAGGTGGTGCCCATCCCCATGAACACGACGGCCTCGGTCAGCCCGGCGTGCGCCGCGAGCTGATCGGGAATGAGGATGCGGCCTTCCTTGTCTGCCTCGACCGGGTAGGCGTCGGCATACAGCGAGGCAGCAAGATCCTCGTGCTCGGCGCTGAGCGGACTGTAGTGCTCGAGCGGTGTGGCCAGGGTTTCGAACTTGCCGACCGGCCAGGCTTCGATGCAGGAGTGGAAATGAGACGGCCGCAGCACGAGTTGGATCCCGGTTCCATTGGTGTTCCCGCTTTCGCGCAAAACAGCGCGAAACGACGCCGGAACTGAAACGCGTCCCTTGGCGTCCAGCCTGTTCTGGTGGCTGCCGAGGAACTGGTTCATGCGTCCGCAGGTCTCCCCGCATGGGAAAACATGGGATAGCACGCCACTTCATGGGCCGTCAAAAGGAATCCGCGGTTTTATCGGCCTGCGCGGTCGAAATTTGACTCGAAACTCAAAGACTTTGCGCTGTTCGAGGCGGCTCGGTGGCAGGCGATCTTTTCGGGCAAGTATTGGTGTTTTTGTTTTGTTCTTGTGGACATCTTTGTGGGCAACGATGTGGAAACCAGGTGTGCAAGGCGATGGAGAGTGTAAGGCGGCGGGCTGTGGGCAAGTCTGTGGACGAAGATGCTAGGCGTGGTGGAGATATCGTGCCAGACGGCCTGTAAGCCGGGTTCTGTCCGTGCCATCCAGGTTTCCCTGGGTGGCACGAGACGGCCATTCCTCTGGGACGCGCCTTGCGGCGCGCCTCTCGCGACCAACCCGGGCGACGAGGCGGGAACACCTCCGCGGCCATGGGACGAAGTGGGTCTTCGTCCCATGCCGCCGGTCGCCCCTATTCGGTCTTGCTCCCGGTGGGGTTTACCCTGCCGCCCCTGTTGCCAGGGGCGCGGTGCGCTCTTGCCGCACCGTTTCACCCTTGCCCGCGGACTTTCCGGTAAACCTTGGCAGGTCAACCCTGGGTGCGCGGGCGGTTTGTTTTCTGTGGCACTGTCCCTGGGGTCGCCCCCGCCGGCGGTTGGCCGGCACCGTATTCCCGTGGAGCCCGGACTTTCCTCTGTCCGCCGGGCGAACCCGGCAGGCAGCGGCCGTCCGGCCGTCTGGCGCGGCGGGACATGCGCGCGGGTTTGGCGCGCGTCAAGCGCTGGCCGTATCAAGCGCTGGCGCTGGCGGGCGGTGTCGCTGTCGGGCGGAGCCGCTGGCGAGCGCCGGTCTTTGCAATCCCGGGCACGCTTGCTATAGGCCCGCTTGGCTGTCCGGATGGGCAGACGGGCGCATAGCTCAGTTGGTAGAGCAGCTGACTCTTAATCAGCGGGCCGTAGGTTCGAGTCCTACTGCGCCCACCAATGAAATCAAGATGTTACAAGAAGGTAAACCCGCCGCGAGGGATGCTTAGCTCGACTTTATCGAACTACGCGGCGTATGCGAGTGCGTTTGCTGCGCGGTCCCATAGCTGGCGGGGAATTTTAATGCTGTCCCGGTTGGTCCGGGACATGAAAGAAGCCTGATGGTGCCAGATTTCGCGGCGCACGGCGGCAATGGCATCGCTGAATGTGCAGTGTCGCTTTGGGTACCAGGCAGCGGTCGCGGGAACCAGCGGCGTGTTGGCTGCGAGGTCATGCGCCCAGAGAGTAACCAGCGAGAACAGGCCGAGCAGCGCCGGGGTTGTGCGCATAATCGCCAGATC
>DASRQX010000154.1:0-12808 GCA_035696165.1 Acetobacteraceae bacterium
CAGCGACCAGATCAGGATGATCACCATGATATGCAGCGGATAGGGCTCGTGGTAGACGAAAGGCACCACCACCAGCGCTGCGCCGATCACCCAGGGCAATGCGCGGTTCATGCCCGCGTCGGCCTTCGGCCGCGCCTCATGACCGCCTGGCCATCAGGCCGCGCGGGCGGATGAACATCACCACGATGAAGAAGACGAAGGCAAAGACGTAGCCCCACTCAAGGTCGAGATAGAGACCGCTAACCGAAATGATCTCGGCGAAGATGAACGCGGCGACGAAGCCGCCGACCATGTTGCCCAGTCCGCCGAGCACGCAGATCAGGAAGGTGGTCGGCCCGAAGGTCAGGCCGATGAACGGATGGATGTCGTATTGCAGCACCAGCAGGCATGCGGCGAGCCCCGCCAGCGCGCCGCCGATCAAGGAGGTGATCAGGTAGATGCGCCGCGTATCCACACCCATCAGCGGCATGATCTGCCGGTCCTGCGCGATCGCGCGGATCGCGGTGCCGGTATAGGTGCGCGCCAGGAACAGATACACTAGCACCATGCCGGCCAACGCCGTGCCGCAGGCCAGCAGCCTGGCGTAGCTAAGAAACATCCCGGAAACCTCCAGCACAGGCAGGCGGATACCGAGATTGCGGAAGTCGATGCCGAACGCCACCGTGGCGAAGCTCTGCAGGAAGAACAATACGCCCCCGGTGGCCAGCAACTGGTTGATCGGCGCAGCCCCCAACAGCGGCGCGATGACCAGGACGTGCAGCAGCATGCCCAGGCCGCCGACCCCGGCAATACAGATCAGCGCGGCCACCACAAACGGCAGGTGATACACGGAATACATGAAATACATTCCGTACATGCCAAGCATGATCAGTTCGACGTAGCAGATCCACACCACGTCGATCACGCCGAAGATCAGGTTCAGCCCGAGTGCTAGCAAGGCCAGCACGCCGCCAAGCAGCATGCCGTTGATCAGCGCCTCCAGCAGGTAGATGTCGAAGATGCCGAACATCCAGGCGGTGCTCCCCTGCCGTATCAGATGCCGAGATAGGCTTCGCGGATCGTTTCGCTCGCCAGCAGGTCCGCGGCGGTGCCACTGGTGCGGATGCTGCCGGCCTCCAGCAGGTAGGCGCGGTCCACAACGCGCAGAACCTGGCGGACGTTCTGTTCCACGATCAGGACGGTCAGCCCGCCGGCGCGGATGCGGCGCACCAGTTCGAACACCTGCTGCACGATCACCGGCGCCAGACCCGCCGAGGGTTCGTCCAACAACAGCAACCGCGGATCCGACATCAGCGCACGGCCAATGGCGCACATCTGCTGCTCGCCGCCCGACAGGGTGCCGGCGAACTGATGGCGGCGCTCGGACATGCGGGGAAACAGCGTGTAAACAAAATCAAGCCGCTGATGGAACTTCGGCCGCGCCGCGGCGACGTAGGCACCCATGCGCAGATTGTCCTCGACCGTCATGCGCGCAAACAGCCGGCGGTTCTCCGGCACATGGGCGACGCCAAGCGCGAGTATCCGATGCGCCGGTGTGGCAAGGACGTCAGTCCCCTCCATGCCGATCGCCCCGGCGGTGGGCCGGATCAGGCCGGAGATCACCCGCATCAGCGTGGTCTTGCCGGCGCCGTTCGGTCCGATTACAGCGACGGCCTCACCGGCGGCGATCTCCAGCGACACACCGAACAACGCCTGGAAGCCGCTGTAGCCGGCGTCGATGCCCGAGAGGGTAAGCATCTGGGTCATGGCTGGAGCAACGTTCTCCCCCTCCCCTTGAGGGAGGGGGTTGGGGGGAGGGGGCCGAGGTCGATGGAAACTCGGTGCGGCCCTGGCACCAACCCCTCCCCCCGTCCCCCTCCCTCAAGGGGAGGGGGAGAACGTTCCGTGGTCATGCGGTGGCGCGCGCGGCGGTCATCGCCTGCACCTCGATGGCGTCGGTACCGAGATAGACCTCGATCACGCGCGGGTCGGCGGCGACTTGTTCCGGCAACCCCTCGGCGATCTTCTCGCCGTGATCCAGCACCATGACGCGATCGACCACCCGCATCAGCACACCCATGATGTGCTCGACCCAGATGATTGTGATGCCAAGCTCGCTGCGAATACGGCGCAGCATGTCGGCCGCCTGGCCCATTTCGGTGTCGTCAAGTCCGCCTAGGCTTTCATCCGCCAGCAACAGCTTCGGCCCGGTTGCCAGCGCCTTGGCGAGCTCCAGCTTCTTCAACCCGGCGGCAGCGAGGCCACTCACCGGCGCGGCGCGGTCGGTGGTCAAGCCGACCGTCACCAGTGCGCGCTCCGCCGCTTCGAACGCGCGGGCGCGAGAGTGCCGACCCTGGCCGCCGCCCTGACCATAATACCCAGCCAGCGCCACGTTCTCGAAGATGGTCAGGCGGCGAAACGGTCGCGGGATCTGGAACGTTCGCCCAACGCCCCGATTGATGATGCGATGCGGCGCGACCCCGGCGATCTCGCGCCCGTCGAAACGGATCGAGCCCGCGGTCGGCACCAGCGTGCCGGACAGCATGTTGAAGATGGTGCTCTTGCCCGAGCCGTTCGGACCGATCAGGCCAAGTATCTCTCCCTGATCGACCTTGAACGATACGTTCGCGACAGCGGTGAAGCCACCGAAACGTTTGGACAGATCGGTGACTTTCAGCACGGAGTAGCGATCACTTCATCGCGTAGGGCGAACTGGCTGGCAGCTTCAACACGGGTTCGCGCTGCTGCTGCGACTTCGGCCACACCACATAGCTTTTGTCGTCGATGTATTGGATCACCACGGGGAACGCGCGATCGTTCTGTCCCCTTAACGCCATGCCCTCGCCTTCAAACTTGACACCGAAGCCCAGCATGGTGGCGCCAGCCGGCAGATCGGTGTCCATTGCCGCCTTGGCCAACGCGTCGGCCGAAACACCGCCATATTTCTTGATCGCGCGCGGCAGCACATCGGACAGGAAAAGATAGGTATTGGACGCCGCCATGCCGACATGCGGCGACTTGATCACCGTGTCGGGCTTGGCCTTCATGTAAGCATCGCCGACCATCTGGATCAGCGGCGGCAGTTCGGGCCGCAGCGCCTTGGGGTTGGTCTCCCAGATCGAGATCGGATCGACATCGAAGAAGTAATTCGCGTCATTGCCGACTGTCGATTTGATCTTGGTATAGTCGGTATAGCCCGCACCGTGCCCGATCAGCGCATCGAAGCGCAGGCCTAGCTCGCGTGCCTGGCGCAGGAACAGGCTGATGTCGGGATTGTAGCCGGTATGCAGGATCACATCCGGCCGCGCCCGCTTCAACTTGGTGACCAGCGTAGACAGATCGGGTGAGGCGACCGAATAGCCTTCGTCCATCACGACGTTCAGGCCGCCTTCCTTCGCACCCTCCTCGTTGCCCTTGGCGACATCGACGCCATAGGGCCCATCCTCGTGGATGATCGCAACGCGGAGATCCTTGGGATCCTTGCCAAGCTGCGCCTTGCTGTAGGCGGTTAGCATCTCGGTGGAGGCAAGCCCCCATTGCGTGCCGTAGGGCTGCGGGCGGAACACGTATTTCAGGTTGCGATCGCGCAGCACCGGCGAGGCGATGCAGGTGGTGATCCACATGAATTTCTTGAATTCCTCGATCCGCGCCGCCGCGGGCACGCACTCTGCTGAGGAATAGAAGCCCAGCAGCATGTCGACCTTTTCCTGTTCGATCAGACGCACCGCTTCATTGATCGCGACATCGGGCTTGCTTTGCGCGTCGGCGTAGACCGCCTCGATCTTGTAGCCTTCGATGGGACCCTTCTGGATGAAATAGTCGATCATGGTCTTGGCGCCGAGGTAATGCAGGTCGGAACCACCGCCGGCGAACGGGCCGGTCAGATCATAAATCACGCCGATCTTGAGGGTCTTGTTGGCATCGTCGGCGGTGGCGGGCGTCGCCACAGTCATGGCAAGCACAAAAAGTCCGCCCAGGAGGCAGACAAACGCTTTCCGGAACACTTCAACCTCCCTGGTTGATTTTCGTTGTCGATAGGCCGGTGCAATAGCTTACGCAGCCGTAGTGGCTGGTTTCAAGAGGTATTCCCACTACCAGCGGTCCTCCAATTGACCGGGTCGCGCGGCATTCCTCTTGCGTGTTGCGTTGGAAGTCCTACCTGTGCGATCCGGTGCGCCGCCGCGAGCGCTGCTTAAGGGGTCGATGCGATGCACCTGTCCAGGCTGGCTGTGCTCCTTGCGATGTGGGCAAGTCTGGTGCTGCCCCAGGCGGTTGCCCAGGCGCCGGGGGGACCGCCGTCCGTCGGCGTGGTTCGGGTGCTGAAGCAGCCGATCACCGAGACCTCGGAATTCGTCGGCCGCATTCAGGCAACCGACCGGGTAAACCTGATAGCCCGCGTCACGGCCTTCCTGGAGGAGCGGCATTTCATCGAGGGGACCGAAGTGAAACAGGGCGACCTGCTCTACGTGCTGGAGCAGCCGCCGTTCCAGGCCGACCTGGAGGCAAAGCAGGCGACGGTGCAGCAGACGCAGGCACAGTTGACGAACGCCGGCATTACGCTCAATCGCGCGACTAGTCTGCTGCACACACCCGCGGGCCAGCAATCCACGGTTGACGACGCCCGTGCCACGGCGCTGTCGGACGCCGCCCAGGTGCTGGCGGCGCAGGCGCAGCAGAAGCAGTCGGAGATCAACCTGGGCTATACCGAGATCCACGCGCCGATCAGCGGCAAGATCGGCCGCACCGCCGTGACCATCGGCAACGTGGTCTCGCCGAGCACCGGCACGTTGGCGACCATCGTCAGCCAGGATCCGATGTACGTGGTCTTTCCGATTGCGGTCCGGGCGATGCTGGAACTGCGGCACCACTACGCCGACAAAGGCGGCTTCGGTGCAGTGGTCATCCGCATCCGCCTGCCGGACGGAAGCCTGTATGCCCAGAAGGGCAAACTCGACTTCGAGGACAACACGGTCGCGACCACCACCGATACCGTCATCCTGCGCGGCTCGATCGCCAATCCGCCACTGCGTGACGGCGCGCCGGCCGGCGGCGCGGCGGCTGGTGGCGCGCCGGGCGGATTCACCGAGCGCGAACTGGTAGACGGCGAGTTCGTTACCGTGCTGCTGGAGGGCGTCGAGCCGGTGGAACTGCTGTCGATACCGCGCGCGGCGGTGCTGTCCGACCAGCAGGGCGACTACGTCTATACTGTCGATGCCGGCAACAAGGTGCAGCAGTCACGCGTGCAGCTTGGCCAATCGACGCCGGTGACGGTCTCGGTGCTCAGTGGCCTGACCGAGGGCCAGATGGTCGTGCTGGACGGCATCCAGCGCGTGCGGCCCGGCCTGGTAGTGACACCCGGGCCGGCCAGTCCCCCGCTGACCGACACGAAACCGTGAACCGATGATCTCCGCCGTCTTCATTCGCCGGCCGCGGCTGGCGATCGTCATCGCGATCGTCATCACGCTCGCCGGCGTGCTGTCGCTGCTGCGCATTCCGGTGGCACAGCTTCCCGACATTGTGCCGCCGCAGGTGACGGTCAGCGCCACCTACCCCGGTGCCTCGGCGGAGGCGGTGGAGAGTTCTGTCGCCCAGCCGATCGAGGCGCAGGTGGTCGGCGTCGACAAGATGCTCTACATGAAGTCGACCAGCGGCAACGACGGCAGCTATGCCCTGACCGTCAGCTTCGCGCTCGGCTCCGACCCCGACATCGACACCGTCAACGTCAACAACCGGGTGCAGACCGCGCTGTCGCAGTTGCCGGCGGAAGTGCAGCTGGAAGGTCTGACGGTGCAGAAGAAATCGTCTGCCATTCTGCAGTTCCTTGCGTTCTACGGCGACGATCCGAAAATGGATCCGCTGTTCATCACCAACTACGTGATAATTAACGTACTGGACGAGCTGTCGCGCACCGCCGGTGTCGGTCAAGCCAGCCTGTTCAGCAAGCTGAACTACTCGATGCGTATCTGGTTCGATACCAACCGCCTGGTCAGCCTCAGCCTGTCGCCCGGCGACATCATCGCGGCAATCAACGCGCAGAACGTGGTGGCCCCGGTCGGGCGGATCGGCGCACGCCCGATCGGCAACGACCAGCAGTTCCAGTTCAATCTGCAGACCACGGGTCGGCTGGTCACGCCGGCCGAGTTCGGCGCGATCGTCATCCGCGCCAACCCCGACGGGTCGGTGCTGCGGTTGCGCGATGTGGCGCGGATCGAGCTTGGCGCGCAGAACATGGACAGCGATGCGCGGCTCAACGGCAAGCCGGCGGTGCCGATCGGCATCTACCTGGCGCCCGGCGCCAACGCGGTGAACGCGGCGGCCGCGGTGGCGCAGACGCTGGACCGGCTGCGCGGGCGGTTTCCACCCGGCCTGCATGCCATGGTGATGTACGATTCCACCACTTTCGTCACCGATACGATCCGTGAGGTGATCAAGACGCTGGGCGAAGCGTTCATCCTGGTGGTGATCGTCGTCTTCCTGTTCCTCGGCAGTGTGCGCGCCACCATCGTCCCGACGATCGCAGTGCCGGTCAGCCTGATCGGCGCTTTCATCGTGCTGCTGTCGCTGGGTTATTCGGCCAACACCATCTCGCTGCTCGCCTTGGTGCTGGCGATCGGCATCGTCGTCGATGACGCGATCGTCGTGGTGGAGAATGTCGAGCGGGTGATGGAGGAGAACCCCGACATGCCGCCGGCGGAGGCCACGCTGGAGGCGATGCGCCAGATCACCGGGCCGATCATTGCCATCACGCTGGTGCTGCTGTCGGTGTTCGTGCCGGTCGGGTTCATTCCGGGTCTGTCTGGCACACTGTTCAGCCAGTTTGCGGTGACGATCAGTGCTGCGATGCTGATCTCGGCGGTGAATGCCCTGACCCTGTCGCCGGCGCTGTGCGCGGTGTTCCTGCGCCATAGCGGCGAGCGGCGTGGGCCGTTGGGCCGGCTGCTGAATGGCATCGATCATGTGCGCGACGGGTACGCGTGGGTGGTGCAGCGCCTGGTGCGCCTTGCCGTGTTGTCGCTGCTGGCGGTCGCGGCCTGCGGTGCCGGGGCCTTCTTCCTGTCGACGCACACGCCGACCGGCTTCCTGCCGGAAGAAGACCAGGGCGCATTCTTCATTTCCGCGCAACTGCCGGACGGTGCATCGGTCGCGCGTTCCGGTGAGGTGGCAGCGCGCGTGGAAGGTTTGCTGCACGGAATGCCGCAGGTGCAGGACACGCTGTCGATCATCGGCTTCTCGCTGCTGGACGGCGGTGTGTATGAGCCCAACTCGGTGTTCATGGTGGCTCGGCTGAAACCGTTCGCCGATCGCGTGGGTGCGCAGAACGACGTGCGTGCGCTGGTGGCGCGGACGTTTGGGGCGGTGCAGCAGATCCGCTCGGCGATCATCTTCCCGTTCAACCTGCCGCCGATCATCGGTCTGGGCACCAGCGGGGGGTTCGAGTACCAGCTTGAGGCCTTGCAGGGCCAGGATTCGAACGACAACGGCTCGGTGATGCGCGGGCTGCTGGCGGCGGCCAACCAGGATCCGCGTCTGACGCGGGTGTTTTCCACGTTCACCGCGACCAATCCGTCATTGTATCTCGACATCGATCGCGACAAGGCTCAGGCGCTTGGGCTGTCGATGAGCGACGTGTTCACCACGTTGCAGGCGACGCTGGGCGGCATCTACGTCAACAACTTCAACCAGTTTGGCCGCACCTGGCAGGTGAACATCGAGGGCGAAGCGGCCGACCGGGCGGATATCCCGGCGATCTGGCGCATCTTCGTGCGCAACCGAACCGGGCAGATGGTACCGCTGCGCGCGATCGCCTCGGTGCGTATCGTTACCGGGCCGCAGGTGATCACCCGCTACAACAACTATCGCTCGATCACCATCGATGGCGGGCCGGCGCCGGGCGTGTCATCCGGCTCGGCGCTTGCCGCCATGGCCGAGGTGTCGGCGCGCACGCTGCCGCCGGGCTACGGGTTCGAATGGACCGGCACGGCGTATCAGGAAGAACTGGCAGCTGGTCAAACCGGGCTGATCCTGGGGCTGGCGGTGCTGTTTGCGTATCTGTTCCTGGTGGGGCTGTACGAAAGCTGGACCATTCCGGTACCGGTGCTGCTGTCGGTCATTGTTGGTGTGGTCGGTGCGTTTATTGGCATCCATGTCGCCGGGTTGTCGGTGGATTTGTACGCGCAGATCGGCCTGGTGGTGCTGATTGCGCTGGCGGCGAAGAACGGCATCCTGATCGTCGAGTTCGCCAAGGACCAGCGTGAGGCTGGGGTGCCGATCCGCGAGGCGGCGGTTCTCGGTGCACGCACGCGGTTTCGCGCGGTGATGATGACCTCGGTGGCGTTCATTCTGGGGTTGCTGCCGCTGGTCACCGCGCAGGGGGCGGCGCAGCTTAGCCGGCGGGGGGTTGGAACAGCGGTGTTTGCCGGAATGATCGTGGCGAGTTCGATCGGGATTTTCCTGATCCCGATGCTGTATGTGACGTTCCAATCGATGCGCGAGCGGGTGAAGGCGCGGTTTGCGGGCGGCGCGATTAGGCGGCCGGCGGCAGGTTCAGGTGGTGCTCGATCCGGCGAACACGATCCTCGAGATGGCTGATCAGGATGCCGTGGCCGATCACGGAGGAGTGGTACTCGGTGAGGGGTTGGCGCAGGGTGGTTTGGCCGTATGCTAGGTCTTTCACCTCGCGGGTGAGACCGCCCACGTCGCGTTGGAGTTCGGCCAGTTGGTGCGTATGATCGTTCAGGGTGCTCGGATGATCACTCACGGTCCGCGCAACCTGCGAGAGCAGTTGATAGACCGCCGCGATATCGACTCCGTTGCCGCCACTCATGCCGACGCGCACCTGATTGTCCGGAAGTGTATAGCCGGACCAATGTGCCGACAACTGCATTGCCAATTCCTTTACCGCGCGTCGATCAGCGCCAGCGTGTGGCGGGCAATAACAATCTCCTCGTCGGTAGGGATAACATAGGCGGGGCGTGCCGATCCCGCGGTTGTCAGGCACGGGCCGCCCTGCCGGTTCGCCGCCTCGTCCAACGCGAAGCCCAACCATTCCAGACGACCCAGCACCCGGGCACGGATCTCAGGGCTGCGTTCGCCGATGCCGGCGGTGAACACCAGCGCGTCGATGCCGCCCATGCTGACCGCCAGGGCGCCAGCGGTACGCGCGACGTGATAGACGAAGTAGTCCACTGCCAATTGCGCGAGCGGCACATCACTCGCCAGCAGCGTGCGCATGTCGTTGGACACGCCGGACAGGCCCTTCAGTCCGCATTCTTCGTACAGGAAGTGCTCCACCCGATCGACGTTCCAGCCTTTCTGCTGTTGCAGCCACAGGATCACGCCAGCGTCCAGCGAGCCCGAGCGCGTGCCCATCGGCAGCCCATCCAGTGCCGTGAAGCCCATCGAGGAATCAACACTGTGCCCGTTCGTCAGCGCGCACATCGAGGCCCCGGAGCCAAGATGCGCCACGACAACGCGCCCGGCGGCGACTGCGGGGTAGCACACTGCCAGAGCGCCGGCGATGTATTCATAGGACAGGCCGTGAAACCCGTAGCGTCGCACACCTTGCTGATAGAACGCATCCGGAATGGCGAAGCGATCTGCGACGGCCGGATGCCCGCGATGGAACGCGGTGTCGAAGCAGGCGACCTGCGGCAGGTCGGGAAACCGCGCGGCGAGCGCTTTCAGCACCGCAATAGCCGGCGGGTTGTGCAGCGGCGCGAGTGGCGACACCGCCTCGATCCGCGCCAGCGATGCGGCATCCACCAGCATCGGTGCGGTGAGTTCCGGGCCGCCATGCACGACCCGATGCCCGAAGCCGGCAAGGTCCGGTGGCGTCAACGGCCCGTCTTGCAGCGCGGCAAGACCGGCCAGCGCCTCCGCGTGATCCCGCGCTACCAATTTGGTATCCGGCGGCGCGGCGCCCTCGGCGGCGGCGATATGCAGGCGTCCCTCCCCGCCGATCCCCTCAACCTCGCCGGACAGTGCGCGGATCAGCGCGCCGCCGGGCGCGCCATCGGCGACCACTCGATACAGCGCAAATTTCAGGCTCGACGAGCCGGCGTTCAGCACACAGAGACACCCCGGCGTCATCCCTCTTGGCCTTTCCCAGTGCGAACGTGCATGCTCCGCCCCGATCATACAGGTGCTTCGGAGAAACCTAGCCATGACAAAGTTCGGCGTTGCCCAGCCGGTCCGCCGCGTGGAGGACCCGCGGCTGCTAAAAGGCAGCGGCCGCTACACCGACGACATCGTGCTGCCCGGCATGCTGCACGGCGTGGTCGTGCGCAGCCCGCACGCCGCGGCACGGATCGCCGGCATCGATACGACCGCCGCGAAGGCCTCGCCAGGTGTGCACGCCGTCTACGGCGGAGCAGACTTGCAGACCGATGGACTGGGCCCGCTGCCCTGCGTCGCGCCGGTGGAGAACCGCGACGGCACCCCGATGCAGGACCCGCCGCACCCGACGCTCGCCCACGAGGCGGTGCGCCATGTCGGCGATCCGGTGGCGTTCGTCGTCGCCGATACGATCGAGGCGGCGCGCGATGCGGCGGAGCTGGTCACCATCGATTATGACCTGCTGCCCTCGATCACCGATTTGTCGGTGGCAACCGAGGCGGGCGCGGCGCTGGTCTGGCCGGAGGTGAAGAACAACATCACCTTCGACTGGCACATTGGTGACAAGGCCGCGACCGACGCGCAGTTCGCCCAGGCAACGCATGTCACCCGGTTGACTGTGGTGAACAACCGCATCGTCGTCTCGTCAATGGAGGCGCGTGCTTGCGTCGCTGATTTCGATGCCGCGACGGGGCGGTGGGTGCTGTATGCGAACACCCAGGGCGGCTGGCTGGTAAAGGACCTGATCGCAACGGTGTTCAGGACGGATAAGGAACGATTCCGCGTTGTTACGCCGGATGTGGGCGGTGGCTTCGGCATGAAGCTGTTCCTGTACCCCGAGCACGTGCTGACCTGTTACGCCGCGCAGAAGCTGGGGCGGCCGGTGAAGTGGGCGTCGGCACGGTCCGAGGCGTTCTTGTGCGACACTCAGGGCCGCGACAACATCACCCTGGGCGAGCTGGCGATCGACAAGGACGGCAAACTGCTGGCGTTGCGGACCCTCAACCTCGCCAACATGGGCGCCTATCTGAACACCTTCGCGCCGGCCATCCCGACCGGTGCCGGTACCGGCGTGCTGGCCAGCGTCTACGGCTTCAAGGCGGTGTATGCCAACGTGCTCGGCGTGTTCACCAACACCGTGCCGGTGGACGCGTATCGCGGTGCCGGACGGCCGGAGAGCAACTATCTGGTGGAGCGGCTGATCGAGGCCGCGGCGCGCGAGTTGGGGATCGATGGCGTTGAGTTCCGCAAGCGCAACATGGTGTTGCCGTCGGCGATGCCGCACAGCACGCCGGTGGGCAAGACGTATGACAGCGGCGATTTTCATCGCGTGCTGGGCGCGGGCGTCGAGAAGATGGACTACGCCGGATTCGCCGCGCGTCGCGCTGGGTCCGTGCGTCGCGGCAAGCGGCGCGGCTTCGGGCTAGCGTACTACCTGGAAGCCACCGGCGGCGATCCGACCGAGCGGGCGGAAATCCGTTTCGCCGATGACGGGTTCGTCGATGTCTACGTGGGCACGCAGTCGACCGGTCAGGGGCATGAAACCGCCTACGTGCAACTCACCGCCGCGCAGTTGGGGGTGGATGGAGAGAAGGTCCGCATTCGCCAAGGTGACACCGATACAATCCCGGTCGGTGGCGGCACTGGTGGCGCACGCAGCCTGTATTCCGAGGGCCAGGCGATCCTGCTGACCGCGGAAACGGTGATCGCCAAGGGCAAACAGGCGGCGGCCGAGGTGCTGGAAGCCGCTGTCGCCGACATCGCCTTTGCCGCCGGTCGTTTCGCTATCGTCGGCACCGATCGCGGCATCGACATCCTGGCGCTGGCCGCGACGCAGCGCCAGAAGGCCGAGAGCGGGCAGGGGGCCATGACGCTGGATGCCGCGGAAATCGCGCCGATCGACAACCACACCTTTCCCAATGGCTGCCACATGGCGGAGGTGGAGATCGATCCGGACACCGGCGTCGTCGAGGTCATGCGCTACAGCGTGTGCGACGATTTCGGCAAGGCGGTGAACCCGCTGATCGTGCGCGGCCAGGTGCAAGGCGGTGTGGCGCAGGGGTTCGGCCAGGCAGTGCTGGAACGAACCGCCTACGATCCGGATTCCGGACAGTTGCTGTCGGGCAGCTTCATGGACTACGCCCTGCCGCGCGCCGACGACCTGCCGGATATCGAGGTGGAGTTGATCGAGGTGCCCTGTGCGTCCAACCCGCTGGGGGTAAAGGGTGCAGGCGAGGCCGGCGCGGTCGGTAGCCCACCGGCGATCATCAACGCGATCATCGACGCGCTGTCGGGTGACGGGGTGAAGCACATCGATATGCCGGCAACGCCGGAGGTGGTGTGGAGGGCGCTGGCGCTGGCGAAGGCGGCGTAGGTCTCGCCAATGGCCTGAGCCGGAAGTTCGCTGGACTGTGGGGCGGAAAAGCGAAGCGCCTTTCGCCAACGGCACGGAGAAGGCGGAATGCCCCGCCCCTCTCCGCCGCACAAACCGCTACCCGCGAACCAGGGTCGCGAACTTCAGCTTCACGACACCGAAACGGTTTCAGCGCGTCTGAAATCCCGGAGGTCCGGCGCGATACTCAGGCAACGCGTTCGGCACGTCCCGGGGCGACCACGCGTTCCTGCTCATCGTGCCCTGGGGATTGTAACGGATACGCCATTGTGCCGCCCAATTCGACCTCGAGGATCGCGTTGTCGGCGTGTGCCAGGGGAGTGC
>DASRQX010000155.1:0-5228 GCA_035696165.1 Acetobacteraceae bacterium
ACCGATCGCTGCTGAACGACACGAACGATTGTGCTTGGGTGACGGTGCCGGCCTCAAGTCCTGCGCTGCGCGCACCCGCAAGCGGGCTGCGCGACTTGACCCCGGCACCGTCACCCAAGCCGGATGCAGTGGTGCCGGTTAAGCACTCAATCGCAGCAACTGAACACGGAAGGGAAGGTGGCGAGATGAGCGAATTTCCACTTGACGGGGGACGCCTCATATGAGTCGTGGATGCCGACATGCGCGGGCATGACGCTGTGAGCGCAAGTCGTGCGCCACTTGAAGCGGTTATCTCGCGTCAGGCCCTAACTAACCCTCCAGCAGATGGCCAAACGCGCGGAATGGACGCAGATCGTCGCAGACGATCTTGATGATGGCCAGCATCGGCACGGCGAGGATCACGCCAGGTACCCCCCACATCCAGTACCAGAATATCAGCGCCAGGATCACGGCGACCGGATTGACGGTGAAACGACGGGCCACCAGCAGCGGCGTGACGAACTCGCCTTCGATCACATGCACGCAGAAGTACAGCCCGACCGGAAGCAGTGCCCACCAGGTGACACCGAGCGACAGCACGCTTGCCATCAGGAATATGACCGTCGCGATCATCGGCCCGATAATGGGCACGTAATTCAACACCAGGGCTATCACGCCCCAAAGCAATGGGTTCGCCACGCCGCAGGCCCACATCAGGCCCAGGGTGCAAAGCCCGACCGTGACGTTGATCAGTGTGACCGTAATGAGATAGACTGAGACATCGCGCTCGATGTGCAGGGAGGTCTCGACCGCCTGCCGTTTGTTGCCAAAGGTCGGCAGAATTTCGACGATGCGGCGTAGAAAGGTCTCGCCGGACACCAACAGGTAGAACAATACCAGCAGCGTGGTGAACAGCCTGGTGGCGAAAGCAGCGGTGCCGCTGAACAGCGCGCCCAGCAGGTTCAGTCGCGCCGCAGGTGCCTGGGGCATGGGTATGCTGCCGCCACCACCGCTGATGATGCCCTGTACTTGTTGCAGCACCCATTGCGCGGTGGCCAGCGGCCCCTGCAGGAAGGCAAGCCGCTGCTGCACCTCGGGAATGGCGCTGGGTAATTTGCCGGCCCATGATGCGCCTGGGCCGGCGATGGCGCCGACCAAGCCGGCGATGCCGGTCACCAAGACGGCGATCGCAAGTGCCGCGCCGATGCCCCGCGGCACGCCAAGCCGATCGAATACCCGCACGAACGGCTGCAGCAGCAGCTTTAGGATGATCGCCAGCACGATCGGCAGGATGATCTCGGCCGCAGCGTAGAGCGCAGCCAGCACCGCAAGGATAAACAGGCCGCCGAGAAAAATGGTCTTCGGATCGGTCGGCAATGGCATCTCTTCTGATGCGTTGGCCGATCCATTGGCCGACCTGTCGATCACAGGCGTTCGCCCGACGTCGACCGCCTCGTTAAGTCGGCGCGAAATCGTGGCGACGATCCGCGGTGTCTCCGTCCCGCGATCGTTCATTCCGCGGCCCATGCATTGCCGATGATTTCATCGTAGCTCTTGTGGTTCATCCCGCCCCCTACGCCCGCCACCGTCCGGATCGCCTCGCGAAAGTTGCCCATGCAGAGGCCGCGAATGCGCTTGCGGCCGCCCGGCCTCGGTGCCGGAAGGCTCGCCCGCGACTATCAGCCAACAGTGCACCGCCTATCACGCGCGCTGCCGTATTGCGCCCGCCTTGCCGCACCACGCTGACTGTCAACGCAGGCTGGCCGGCCGGGTTGCCAGTTCACTGGATTGTGCAGCGGGACGGTTCAGCCGGACCGCCCAGGCTGGGCGCCAGCCTCACCGCAACCGCTGATCGAGCGCATCGCGCAGCCCGTCGCCCAGCAAGTTGAATGCCAGTACCGTGACAAAGATGGCGAGACCGGGAAACAGCATGATTTGATCGGCCACGCCCAGATAGCTGCGCCCGTCCGCCAGCATCGCACCCCACTCCGGGCTTGGCGGTGGCGCGCCGAGGCCGATGAAGCTGAGCGCCGCCGCGGTAAGGATCGAGGTGCCGACACGCAGCGAGCTATACACGATCACGCTGGGCAGCGTGCCGGGCAGGATATGGTGCAGCATCAGCAGCGGCGCGCGCACGCCGATGCTGCGGGCCGCCTGTACATACAGCGTTTGCTTGAGCGCAAGCGTGCTGCCGCGCACCAGGCGCGCAAACACCGGCACGCTGAACACGGCGATGGCATAGATCACGTTGGCAATACCGGGACCAAGCAGCGCCACGACGCCGATCGCCAGCAGAATGCCGGGAAACGCCAGCAGCACGTCCATCACCCGCATGATCAGACTATCGAGCACACCGCCGGAGAAACCGGCGGCCAGGCCGAGCGCAACACCCACCAATCCGCCAAGCGCCACCGACACGAACCCGACGGTCAGCGAGATGCGTCCGCCCCACAGGATGCGGCTGAATATATCGCGCCCGAACGTGTCGGTTCCGCACAGATGCTGCCACGACGGCCCCGCCAACAGATTGTCGTAATCCGGCGCCGCCGGTCCATAGGGCGCGATCCACGGCGCGGCGACCGCAGTCAGGATCAGCAACAAAAGCACGCACCCCGATGCGACAGCGACCCGCTTGCGGCGGAACCGGCGCCAGAATTCGCCGGCCGGCGAACGCAACGACGGCGCGCTGAGAGCAACGTCGCTCATCGCAGACGGATCTCCGGGTTGACCAGGCCATAGAGCAGATCAACGATCAGGTTGATCAGCACGAACTCGAACGAGAACAACAGGATCTCCGCCTGGATCACCGGGTAGTCGCGATACGCAACGCTGTCGACCAGCAGCCGCCCAAGCCCGGGCCATGCGAACACCGTTTCCACCACGATCGCGCCACCGAGCAGGAAGCCGAACTGCAGGCCTGCCAGCGTAATGACCGGGATCAGCGCGTTGCGCAGCGTGTGTTTCCACACCACGCCACGCTCGGGCACGCCCTTGGCGCGCGCGGTGCGGACATAGTCTTCGGCTGTGACCTCGACGAAGGCCGAGCGGGTGAAGCGCGCCATGACCGCGGCAACGCCGACGCCAAGCGTGAACGCCGGCAGTACGAAATGCTGCCACGAGCCATAGCCGCCAGTGGGCAGCCAGCCCAGCCGAACCGAGAACAGATCGATCAGCAGCAGTCCCAGCCAGAAACCGGGGAAGGATACGCCGGAGATCGCCAGCACTATCGCCGATCGATCGACCCAGCGGCCACGCTTGACGCCCGACAGCACGCCGATCGCCACGCCGGCGATCACCGACCACAGCATCGCGAACACGGTCAGCAGCAGGGTCGGCATGAAACGCTCGCCGATCAATTCGGCAACGGTCTGATGTGTCTTGATCGACCGCCCCCAATGAAGCTGCACGGTCTGGCCAAGATAGTGCAGGTATTGCGCGGGCAGCGGCTGATCCAGGCCCATCTCGGCGCGCACGGCCGCGATGTCCTGCAAAGATGCATCCGGGCCGGCGACCAGCCGCGCGGGATCGCCCGGCAACAGGTGCACGAACAGGAAGACAATGACGCTGACGGCCAGCAGGACCGGAATGGTACCCACCAGCCGGCGTATCAGGTAGTCGAACACGCGATCAATTCAGCGTGGCGTCCGCGGTCAGATGGAACTGCTGGTCCGGCCGCATCGACGCCCCAGTCAGCTTCTTCGAATAGGCTGCCAGGTCGTGGTCCACGCTCAGAAAGATCCACGGCACGTCCTTCCACACCTGGGCCTGCGCCTTGGCATAGGCCGCCGCGCGTTTGGTGGGATCCGTGGTGCTCAGCCCCTCCTCGATCGCCGCATCCGTCATCTTGTTGCTGTACCAGGCCAGGTTGGCCAGTACCGGCGGAAATGCCTTGGTGTAAAGCATCGGTCGCATGCCCCAGTCGGCATCTCCCGTCGACGACGACCAGCCGCCATACAGCATGACGATCGAGGCATCCTCCGGCTTCTGCACGTTGAACATCTTGTCGGTCAGCACACCGGCCTCCAACGGCTCCACCTTCGCCGTCACGCCGACGGCAGCAAGCTGCTGCTGGATGAACTGCATGCCGCGCTGCGCCAACGTGTTGGAAGCGCCGGTCAATGTCGTCTCGAACCCGTTCGGATAGCCGGCCTCGGCGAGCAGTGCCTTGGCCTTGGCCGGATCGTAGGGGTAACTACCCTGCTTCTGATAGAAGCCCAGCAGCTGGGGCATCGGCGAGTCCATCGGATCGGCGTGGCCGCTGAACACCACCTTGATGAACGCCTGCTTGTCCACCGCGTAGTTCAGCGCCAGCCGCACGCGGGGATCGTCAAACGGCTTGCGCAGATTGTTCAGCGCAATATACCGTACCAGGATCGAAGGCTCGTCGAACACCGTGATCGTCGGGCTGTTTTGCAGCGACTTGATCATCTCCGGCGGCACCGGATAGATGAACTGCGCCTCGCCGGTCTGCAGCATCGCGATGCGGGCGCCGTTTTCCGGAACGCTGCGATAGGTGATCGTATCAATCTTCGGCAGGCCCGGCTTCCAGTAGTGCTCGTTCTTCTTCATCTTCAGTGTGTCGGCGGTCCAACTGACGAATTCATATGGACCGGTGCCGGACGGATGCCGCGTGACCTCCTTGCCGAAATCCTGCACCGATTTCGGGCTGACGATCAGTGCGCCGATATGCGCGATGTCGTTGACGAAGGCACCGAACGGATATTTCAGCACCACCTTCACGGTATAATCGTCCACCGCGTCGGTATGGTCGATCATCACGAACAGGCTCTGCCGCTTCAGGTGGTTTGCCGGATTGCCGGCACGGTCGAAGCTGGCCTTCACCGCCACCGCATTGAACGGCGTGCCGTCGTGGAATGTCACGCCCTTGCGCAAGTGGAAGATGAACTGCGTTGCCTCCTCGTTGGCCTCGAAGCTCCCCGCGAGTTGCGGCTGGAGCTTCATATTTTCGTCGAGCATGTAGAGCCCCTCGAACATCAGGCGTGCCGCCGATTGCGACAGGTTGTCGTTCAGGTCGGCGGGATCGAGACCGGTGAGGTTGTCGGGCACACCGACCACAAGGTCCTTGCCGGCGAGCGCCGCGCCGGACGCGGCGAACATCAGCGAAGCACCAAGCAACAGACGGGTCAGCAGACGCGGCATGGGCAATCCTCCTTGGTCAATAAAGCCCGCCGACGCGATGGCGGGCGACGAAGTGATCGTGCCCCACCTGCACCAGCGCCTGGACGATG
>DASRQX010000156.1:0-35038 GCA_035696165.1 Acetobacteraceae bacterium
GTTGATGGCTTTGCGGTAGTAATCGGCGGCTTGGCGATTCTCGCCGCGGGCTTCGCAGACCATGCCGAGGCGATCGTAGCCGTCATGGACATCGGGGAAGCGCGCGAGCAGGTCGTGGGCGGCCTGTTCGGCGGCATCGAGATTGCCGGCGTGGACCATGTCGACCACGGCGTTGGACGCCTCTGTCAGCTCGTCGCGTTCATCGTGTTCCTGGAAGAAGCTGGCCAAAGACGGTCGGCGCGCCGGCTCCGTGGCCGGCTGAACGGGACGCGCAGCACGGGCGGCGGCCTCGTCACTGGCCATGCAGCACTTCTTGTATTTCTTGCCGCTGTTGCAGTGGCAGAGATCATTCCGTCCGATTTTGGCCATCTCGCCAACTTCAGTTCAAAGGACAGACCCAGTGTACCAAGCCGTGCTGGCCGACGCCAAGTTCCATGAACAGTTGCTCGTCTTCGACCGCGACCTTGCGGCCTCCGCCCGGGCAGCCCGGTGCTGGCTCTGCGGTGGCGCACTGCATTCGGCATCGTATGACCGCAAGCTGCGCGGGTGCCCGGGTGGGTTAGGCCAAGAGTATGCCGAGCGCTTTAGCTTCTGTTGCGCGGTGAACGGATGCCGCAAGCGCACCACCCCGCTGTCGCTGCGCATTCTGGGCCGCCGCGTCTACCTCGCCACCATGGTGACGTTGATCTCGACGATGCAACTCGGGACGACGCCTTGCCGCCTGGCGCGTTTGTCGGTGGTGGCGGGGATCGATCGGCGGACGCTGGCTCGCTGGCGCGCCTGGTGGCGGTCCAACTTCTCCGACAGCCCCTTCGCCGCGGTCGCCAGGGCCGCGATGGCGACGCCGATCAACATCGCCGCACTGCCGGTCTCGCTGCTCGATCGTTTTGCCGGCGACGTGCGCGAGCAGCTCATCGCCTTGCTGCGCTTCCTCGGTCCGCTGACCGGCGGCGCGTCGGCGATGCGCGCTTTGTGATGGGCGTCACCGACCCGCAGAGGGTGCGCTTCGCCGCAACTGAGTGTGGGCCGCTACCGTCGGTCCGCGCAATTCTTGGAGGGTAGGCGTGGCGGAACGGGGCGGATGGCGGGTGCGTGAGCGTTGGGCGCGACTACGCTTCTCGATTATCGATACGCTTCTGGCGGCGCCGCCGGCGAAGGGCGCGCTGCGCGCGACTTTGCGGCAACTGGCGGCCCGCGAATGGCGTCATCCCATCAGTGGCGCGCCGATCCGGTTCAGCGTCTCCACGCCGGAGCGATGGCTATATCGAAGTAGGAACGAGAAGCATGATCCGGTCAGGTTGCTGCGTCGCAAGCAGCGCGACGATGCCGGTGAGCAGACATCGATGACACCGTCGCTGCGGCAGGCGTTACTGGCCCAGTATAACGCTCATAAAAGCTGGAGTGCCACTCTACATCTGCAACGGGTTGGCGCCGACCTCAGGGCACGCTATGTGTCCTCCAAGTGCTTCGACGGGAATTCGACCAGTATCGACATGCCGAGCGCACTGCACCCGCAGACCGTCCTGGCGCTCGATTTCCTGGACAAGCCGCTCGCCCCCGAATGGGGTGCTCCTGTACGCCTGCGAATACCGACCAAGCTTGGCTTCAAGAGCGCCAAGGACATTCAGGCCATCTCTGTAACCAACACGTATCCAGGAGGCTATTGGGAAGACCAGGGCTATAACTGGTTCTCAGGGTCATAGCGGATGTCTTAGGGCATGCGGCAGCGACATCAACCTCATGTCTGGTCTCCGTAAACCACGCGGGATGTGAGCCCGTAATGACCTTCTGACTTGTGCGCGGTGCCTCTTGCACACGTACCTTGCTCAAATCACTACCGACGGCAACCGGATCTACTACAAGGACTGGGGCAACGGGCCCACCGTCGTTCTCTCGCATGGCTGGCCGCTCAACGCCGATAGCTGGGAGGACCAGGCATTGTTTCTGGCCGAGCACGGCTATCGCGTTGTCGTCCACGACCGCCTGGTTTCGGCCGCTCGATCCAGCCGTGGACCGGGTATGACTACGATACGTTCGCCGACGATCTTACGACATTGTTCCAGACCCTCGATCTCAAGGACGTCGCCTTGTTCGGCTTCTCCATGGGCGGCGGCGAGTTCGCTCGCTATATCGGCCGGCATGGCACGGCAAGGGTTTCGAAGATTGGTCTGATCTCGGCCGTCACGCCATTCACGCTCAAGACCGCGAGTAATTCCGATGGCACGCCACTCGCGGCCTTCGACGGCATTCGCGCTGGCGTTCGCGCTGACCGGTCGCAGTTCTTCAAGGACGTCAGCCATGCCTTCTTCGGCGCGAACCGCCAGGGCGCCAAGGTGTCGCAGGGAACGCTCGACTGGTTCTGGTTCATGGCGATGCAGGCATCGATCAAGGGCACGCTCGATTGCATCAAGGCGTTCTCCGAAACGGACTTCACCGCGGATCTACGGAAGTTTGATCGTCCGACCCTCTTCATCCATGGCGATGACGATCAGATCGTGCCGATCGGCGCGGCCGGGCTCGCGGCAGCGAAAATTGTCAAGAATGCAATCCTGAAGGTCTACCCGGGTGCGCCACACGGCCTGAACATCACCCGGAAGAACGGAGTCAACGCCGACATGTTGGGTTTTCTCAAAGCCGCTTGCGGAGCTCGGCGACGATCGGCTCCGCTCTACTGCGACGCCGACCGATGTATAGAACATAGGTAAGATTTCACGCCCCCGGTATCGCCATCGATCTGATGGTATCCGTGCTGGTATCCAGCCCCGCCGGCGGGCGGGGATCGTGTCAACCAACTGCCGTGCCCGCTGTTGTCCGTTCGGCTGCATCCAATGCGGCCCAAACGCGCATCGGCGTGGCCGGCATGTCGAAATGGTCGATGCCTGCGCCGCGCAGCGCGTCGGCGATCGCGTTCATTAACGCGGGCGCCGCCCCGATCGTTCCGGATTCGCCGACACCCTTCATGCCCAACGCATTGGTCGGGCTCCGCACCGGACGATCGATAATCACGATCGGGCACATCAGGTCCGCATGCGGCATCACGTAGTCCATGAAGCTACCGGTCAGCAGTTGCCCGCTATCGGGGTCATAGATGCAGCATTCCCCGAACACCTGGCCGGCACCCTGTACGATGCCGCCCCGCACCTGGCCGGCGGCCAGCACCGGGCTGAGCACAGTGCCCATATCGTCTACCGCGGTGTAAGCCAGCACCTCAACAGCACCGGTTTCCGGATCGATCTCCACCTCCGCCACGTGCGCCCCGCTCGGGAACGCGCGAAAGATCGGTAGTTCCGAGACCGTGTCCAACGGATGCGGCGAACGATCGCGCACACGCTCGACAATTGTCGTCATGGCGATCGAGCGATCTGTGCCCTTCACGGTGAAGCTGCCTTCGCGGAATTCCAAGTCGACGGTGTCCGCCTCCAGCATTTCGGACGCGAGCGGCAAGGCTTTGCGTATCACTTCGTCGGTGGCGAGTTTGAACACGTTGCTCTGGATCATCCCGGTGCGCGATCCGAATGCGCCGCTGCCGGTCAGCTTCGGCCCATCGGGATCGCCGGCGCGCAGCACGACGTGCTCGCGATCGAGCCCGAGCCACATTGCCACAAGTTCGGAAAACACCGTCTCGTGGCCTTGGCCGCTGGATTGTGCTGCCATGTAGAGCAGCACGCGTCCGTCGTCCGCAAAAATGATCGCCACCTCGTCCTTGGGCGAGGAACCGGCGCCTGACGGCTCCTGAAACAATGAGCAGCCGATACCGCGCAGCCGCCCGGCGCGGGTCGAATTCGCGCGCCGCAGCGGAAATGTATCCCAGCTTGATTCGCCCTGCGCAGCATCCAGCAGCCCCAGTGGATCGCCGCTGTCAAACTCGCTGCCGGTGGGGGTGCGATACGGCATCGCTTCGCGCGTTAGGGCATTTCGACGGCGCAGTTCGATGGGATCCAGATTTAGCGTCGCCGCAGTGTGGTCCACCAGACGCTCGATCAGATATGCCGCTTCCGGCCGACCGGCACCGCGATAGGCATTGGTTGGCGTGGCGTTGGTCATCACCAGCCGATGGCGCCCGTACAGCAACGGGGTGCGATAGGGGCCGGCCGCCATAAGCTGCCCGTTGATCGTATTTGTCAGCGCGCCGGAAGTCGTGAGGTAGGCGCCTTCATCACACAGCCACTGCGTGCGCAACGCAAGGAAACGCCCCGTCGTATCCAAGGCCAACTCACCCGTCAGGCGGATGCCGCGGCCGTGGCTGTCGGTGGCGAAGTCCTCGCTTCGGGTGGCCACCCATTTGATCGGTCGGCCAAGGCGCTTTGCTGCATGCAGCAGGACTGCATATTCCGCATACGGCGAGCCGCGCGGCCCGAACGCTCCGCCGACATCCACTATGTTGACGCGGATGCGGTCGGGATCAACGCCAAGCATCACGGCCAGGCCCTGGCTCATTACCCCGACCCCCTGATGGCTGCAGCGGATTTCGTATTGTTCGGTGGCTTCGTTGAATGAGGCCAGAACGGCGCGTGGTTCCATCGGCACAGGCGCGACGCGCGGGCTCTCGACGGTCAACCGGGCGACATGCGGCGCCGATGCAATAGCGGCCGCGGTAGCCGCTTCGTCGCCATATTCGAAATCGAAGCAGACGTTGCCCGGGATGTTCTCGTGGAGTTGCGGCGCGCCCGCCGCCAGGGCGTCGTCAATGCCTGTCGCAGCCGGCAGGTCGTCGTACTCGATGTTAATGCATTCCGCGGCGTCCATCGCCTGACGCATGGTCTCCGCGATCACCACCGCGACCTCCTCGCCCACGTAGCGCACGCGTTCTTGCGCCAGGGCGGGACGCTCCGGCATCAGGATCCGCGCACCACCCCGACCCACGTAAGGCACGGTCGGCGGCAGGGTACGCATGCCGGCGCCGACCAGGTCCGCACCGTCCAGCACTGCGACCACGCCTTCGATGCGCTTCGCCGCTGCCGTATCGACCGAGCGTATTGCCGCATGCGCGTGGTCCGCGCGAAGGAAACAGGCATGGAGTTGACCGGGTAAGTTCCAATCCGAACTGTACTGACCCTGGCCGCGGACCAGCCGCATGTCCTCCTTGCGTCCTTTGAACGTCAGCATGTGTGGTCTCCGTCAGGCGCCGCCACCAGTGCTCTCCCACTCCAAATACAACAATCACCTGTAATACCAGATGGCGGAAAGATTGACTCTCTGTCGGTTCGCTTTAGCACCGGACATGATCCGCCATGACCGGGTCAAGATGCCTGGGAACGGCTATGACGGGTTGAGGCAGGCTGCGCTGTGCGTCAATCGTTCCGCCGCCTGTAAGCCGCTCGGTCAGGCAAAATTCCGCATCCGCGTCGCGACGATCTGTCCCGTCATGAAATCGCCGGCCGTGCCAGCCAGGAACAGGATGATCTCAGCCACCTGCGCCGGCTCGCTATGCGTGCCCATCACATCGACGTGCTGTTTTGCCGCCCAGCTGGCGTCCGGGATCGCCCCGCGCGCCAATTGTGTGTCGGTCCTGCCGGGATTCAGGCTGTTGACGGTCACGCCATAAGGCCCGAGCGCGATCGCCAGACTCTTCGCGAGCGCGATCATGCGGCCCTTCGACGCCGCGTAATGCGCGTAGTCCGCGGCACCATTCCGACCCCGGTCCGAGGTCAGCAGAATCATCGTCCCGGATTTCTGCGCAAGCATGACACGCCCCACCGCGCGGGCAACGAAGAATGTGCCATCGAGATTGACCCGCAGCACGCGATGCCATTCCTCATCCGACATATCCAGCACCGGCGCGCGTGGGCAGATGCCGGCACAATGTACCAGCACATCAACGCGCCCCCAACGGTCCCGGCACGTTGCAACAAGCCGGTCCACTCTGGCGGATTCGGCGACATCAACCGTGGCCGCCACCGCGCTGCCACCCGCGTCGGTAATCGCCCCAGCAACGGCCTGCGCAGCCGCCGTGTCCCGATCCGCAACCACCACCGTCGCGCCGTGTTGTGCCAGTAGCAGGGCGGATGCGCGGCCGATGCCGCTCGCGCCGCCGGTGATGATGACAACCTTGCCTGCGATGGACATCGGAATGCCCGCTAGTTGCTGCTGAACGTGGCTTCAGCCGTGCCGAAGCCATTGAACTCCACCGTCACCGGCACATCCGCCGCCACCTGAAAGAACCCGCTAAACGATCCCGTGGCAAGGATCTGCCCCTGCTTCAACCCCTCCTGATGGCGCAGCATGTTGGCCAGTACGACCGCCGGCAGGAACGGATCGCTCAACGCATGGCCGCCGATTCTGTCGACCAGGACATGACCTTTCTGCCGCATGACCACCCTCTGCGCGGCGAAGTCGAAGTCTCACCAATCGGCGCGTGGTTCACCGACCACGAACGCACCGCTGGTCTGGTGATCGGCATGTGCCTCCAGCACCGTCGCACGGTTGTCAAGTATCTGGCGGATCGTGCGGTGCGAGGTGTCGAAGCGGGTGTCGTTCAACTCCAGCGCCGGGCACGCCATCAGCGCCGCTGCCACCTCCTCTGGTCGATACGGTGCGGCGCGGGCAGACAGGTCGTGCAATACGTGAAACGCGATTTCCGGCTAGATCAGCAGGGAATGCGTCACGGATGGTGGCACGCGTGCGGGGCTCGGAAACAGATTTTCGCTGAACATCGGCGCGATGATCGGCACTTCGCGTGGCCGGAAGAAAAACGTGATCTTCCATCCCCCGATCGGCTTACCCAGGCGTCGTGTCACCTCGCGGATGATCGCGTTCGTATCGCGCACGGTCTGTGGCCGGCACGTCTGCGGCAGTTCCCGCAGCCGCACGCCCGATTGGCGTGCCTCGACGAACAGTGCAGCGGCTTCCTCAATCCTGGCGTGTTCCACGATGCTTCATCCCTCGCAGAGACACATCGTCATTCCGGATCCGACTCACGAATAGGCGAGCCAGCCACGGTCGATCGCCACCGGTCCACCGGTGATGTCGCGCGCACCATCGCTGCACAGAAACGCCGCCAGTGTCCCGACATCCTTGGGATCGACGAACCGTTTCGACGGCTGCCGCTGCGCCAGATAGTCGCGCGTCGCCTGCTCCTCGGTCTTGCCCGGCGCAGCCATGCGTTCCGCAACCAGCTTGCGCGCATGCGGCGTCAACGTCGCGCCCGGGCAGATTGCATTGCAGGTGATGCCGAAATCCAGGCCCTCGAGCGCGATCACGCGCGTCAGTCCCAGCAGCCCGTGCTTCGTGCTGCAGTAATCCGACCGCCGCGCCGTTCCACGCAGCGCGTAGTTGGACGCGATGTTGAGCACCCGTCCCCAGCGCCGCTGCTTCATCTCCGCCATCACCTGGCGAACAATATGATAAGGTGCGGAAAGATTGACTGCGAGCGCATAGTTCCAGGATTCGACCGGCAAATCCTCGATATTGGCGTAGCAGCGGGTCACAGCATTGTTCGCGACGATATCGATGTGGCCAAATTGCCGCCTTGTCTCAGCCACCAGGTCATCGATCTGTTCCGGGATCGACAGGTCGGCACCGTGATAGGCGACCGTCGCGCCACTGTCGCGCAGCGACTTCATCTGCGGGCCGATGTGGTCCTCTGCTGGGAAGCGCTACGCTATTACTCGCCAGGTGAGTGGGACAAGCTACTCGGCATCGACCGCACACCGGACAGCGCACCATGCGCATCAAACTCAAACATCCGGCTGACCAGGAGCAAGCCTTCGCCTGGAGTGCCGAGCTTTGCCAGGACTGGATGGCGGCCCCGGAGGAGGCGGCAGTCCTTTATGTCGATCGCCATGTCCGGGTCTATCACGGCAAGGCCACCGGCCGCCGCGTGGCGTAAGTCACGCCGGGGCCGCGGCGGCACCAAGGAGCCGATAGACGCTGGCACGGGCGACACCGAGGCGGCGGGCGATTTCGGTGGCACCAACGCCATCTACAGCCAGCCTGCGCACCTCAGTCGCATCAGTACTCGGCTTCCGACCCTTGTAGACGCCTTCCGCCTTGGCCTTGGCAATGCCCTCAAGCTGCCATTCGTTGCGCAGGCTCGTCTCGAACTCCGCAAACACACCGAGCATGTCCAGGAACGCCTTGCCGGCGGCCGTGTTGGTGTCGATCGGCTGATCCGTCGCTCGCAACGCTACGCCTTTGGCACGCAGCTCATGCACGATGTCCTGAAGGTCTTTTACCGACCTAGTGAGGCGATCGATGCGAGTGATCACGAGCGTATCTCCAGCTCGGAGAAACTCTATCAGTACCGCTAGCTCGGTGCGGCCGTCGCGCCGCGTCCCGGTGACCTTCTCGGCCCGGATGACCTCACACCCGGCAGCCTTCAAGGCTGTCTGCTGCGCACTCAGGTCCTGGCCGGTGGTCGAGACACGCGCCTATCCATAGTGGGCCATGGCGGGGTTCCTTCCGTCTTGTTTGCCTCTAGACCCTGCCTGTCTGCTGTCTCGTATTTCCAACAACAACTCTAAAAGCACACGAAAGCCGTCTCACCTCGCCGTATCGCTAGCGTATACGCAAATATGGCATGGTCCGCGCATCCCTGGTCGCCGTGCTGATTGTCCCCACTGTCCCCACAGTCCCCGCGCTCAATCACCAACACCACTCCATCGTCGTCATCGTCGTCGTCGTCGCTGCTGCTGTTGCTGCTGTTCATGATGATGGAAGTCGTGATGCAGACGCTGCTGCTGCCCTAACTCCGTTGTCTCATGGCTGCGCCGCTGTTGACGCGCGACAACACGCCGCGCGTCGTGATTATGGGACCAAATGGCCGAGTAATGCCCCCCGCGTTGTCCTGAAGCTGTTTCAAAAAGCCACCTGAAGCGGTCGTTGTTGTTGTTCTTACAACGCCCGTCTGTTGAAACACGGAGTCTTGGGCCGGGACTGCGGGCCGGCGGGGGACGGGCGGGGGGCAGTAACATGGCAGGACGGGCTGACTACGCTCGCTCTCGGGTCCCGGACGTGCTGATCGTGACGCTGATCGCGGTGACACTCACGGCGCTGTTCGCCGTGGTGGTGCTGTTCAAGATGCTATTCGCCGTGGCGATGCTGTTCATGCTGATGAGGTTGAGCACACGTTTAGGAAATAGCCAGCCGTTCTTGGGCGTCAGCCGCTGCTTCCTTGCCGTAGAGGCGGCTCAGCCCGGCGCAACGTGCGGCGATACGTGTGGCGAGTTGTCCGACGACGGGGTGGGTCAAGCCGCTTTCGTGGCACCGCCGGGCGACATCCGCGGCAGCATCTGGGCAGCGCGCGATGACATCGCGGATATCCGCCATGGTCTGATCTACCGGCAGGCCACAACTTCTAGATTCGCGCTCCCAATGGCGGGGCGCTACTTCGTCATATTCGTACTTGCCACCCACCGACATCGACATCCGGATACGTCGTGTGCCATCGGTATAGGGCAAGTAGCTGTTGACGTCGTAGAGGGGCGCCAAACGAATCTGCGGTCGGCTCCGACCGGGGGCGATGAGGACCGAGAAGTTCTTCGCGTGAGCATCAGTGCCCAGGATGATGAAGTTCATCGCCATAGCACGCAGGAATTGGCGCATGTCCTCCAAGGCAGCAGAGGAGTTGTCCCGGAGCAGGTGGACAACATGCTTGATGGAGGGGCCACCCTCCTTCTGATATTTGAGCGCGGGCATAACCGAGAGTGCTTGGCACATGTCCTCCTGATGAAGACGGACATACTCGGTCTCCGGCGGTTCCCGGAGCCGGTCGTATCGCTCGACCGCGATGCAGACTTCGTGGTTAAACCGATGCACCGAGGAGTTCGAGGACGCGAAGTCCAGGGCTCGGGCCAGCAACAGGCAAAAGTGTTCATTCTCGACCTGCCCCCGGAGTCCTGGCATCGGGGGCTTTAGGATATGGGTGGTCGGAGTCCTCCCTGACGGCACGCCCCATCGGCCTCCTTCCAAATACAGCGCGGTCTTGGACTGGGCACCGGCGAGGCTAAACTGACCGGTCTCGCCAGGCCTGCGTCCGATGCTGCCGACCTCCTCTCTCAGCAGGCGTAGGCGGAAGCCGATTTCCGCGTCATCTAACCACTCGATGCTACCGGGCTGGTTTAAGACCTCAAGCCGGTCTTGACGAATAAACTGCACGGCTCCCGCGCAGTCCTCTCCCACGACCCCCAACAGGGCGACGGGATTTCGGGGTGAGATGTTGTGTTCTCGTGCCAGACTGTCCAGGACAACTGGATTTTCAGGCAGGAGGCCCCACAGAAAGGGCGCCATCTGCCTCGCGCCGTGTTCGGCGGATGTTGTTGGCATGGAGAGCGATAGCGGCACAGCGTTGGGCAGCGCCGACCACTGCTCGTCATAGACGAAGGTGGGATTGCCGTTTTTTCCCTCGCTGACTTCTCCGACATGCGCACCGTATAGAAAGACCGCGAGATGTTTGTTTCGCCAGCTTCGGCCGTCGTATGCTCGGGCGCTCTCGTCGCTCACGTTACGTTCCTCAGCCGTCCGAGAACCTTGTCAAGGTCACCAGGGTGGCTCGTTGGTCGCTCAGTCGCATCGGAGGGACGTGGAGGTTTCTGTGCTGGCGGGTGGAGGTCCAACTCGGCGCCTAGGGCTTCTAGGAGCCGCAGGACCATCCCGACCTCTGCTGAGGCCTTTCCGTTTTCGACGCCAGAAATCCACTTCTGGCTGGCATTTAAGCGAGAGGCGAGTTCCGTCTGGGATAGCCCGGCCTTGCGTCGGGTGTCCTTGAGAAAGCCCCCCAGTTCCTTTGGAGACCTGATGCGCATCCTCCGTTCTCCTATAACCGTACGTTCTGTTTCATATTTACGGCCGTTCGGCCATAAGTCAAGTTAGGAACGAACGGTTATAACCATCGATACGGCCGTCCGGTTATAACTGCCTCAACTGGCTTTCCTATGCGCCGGGGTGTGGGGCTTAGGCGAGGCTGTCGCCAATATAGGCCGCCATGCGCACCTTGAGGCTTGACCTACGCCGCCCCCAGGTCCCACAAAGGTCCCACAACCAACCCGCTGGGGTTCTCGTAAGGCGCTGATTCTGTTGGGGCTGCCGTGGTCGGGACCGGGTCCAGGTCGCCCAGCCATGGAGGCACCGAACGCGCGAAAATTGAAGCCCGGTCGGCGCCGGCAGACATTCCGGACGCGACGCCCACCAACGCGGACTTCATCGGATGCACCTTCTGATGTTCGATGGGTCCCGAGGGCATTTCCGGCCCATTCGCTCGCGTTCAAGTCAAAAACCCCAGAGAATGGTGGCGTCGGCAACGGCACCGTGTCACGCATCAAGGCGGCGATGGTGGCGTGAGCGGTGTCAGCGGACACCGAACCCGACCGCAGCCCTCGCTCCAGTCTCCCGCCGTCAGGCAGCCCCGCTTCTCTTTCACGTCGCGGCAGCGCCGCCCCGGAGCCGCCGCTCCGTCGCCGCCTTTTCGCGGCGCCGTGTGCAGTCGTGGTCGATCTCGTGGATTATCTTCGCTTGAAGAACGTTCGGGCCGGTCGCATGCTGTGATCTTCCGCCCCTCGCTCCGACGTTGTGCGGTCAGACGCCGTGAACTCCTGGAAACCTGCCATGCCCAGCCATGCCCCATAACCTATTCGGCGGTAAAATGGCTTTCGTAGGCGAGTTGCCGTGGCATCAGCTGGGCAAAAGGGTGCCCCAGACGTTGCGAGCGCAGAAATGCTGCGCGCCGCGAACCTCGACTGGACCGTCTCCAAGGTTCCAGCCACGGGCGCGCGCGTCAAAAAAAGAAACATGGTCCCACCGTCTATGATCGATATTTCGTCACTCGCGCGGCCATAGACAAAGAAACGATAGACCCTGTGTTGGGCATCGTGTCTCAGCGCTACGAACTATTGCAGAACCGCGAGGCATTCGTCTTCTTTGATCCACTTCTCGAAGCGGGCCACTCACGGTACTAAACCGCGGGGGCGTTGGGCAGTGGAGAGCGTTTGGGTTCAGGTCCGCGTAGGGACGCCCATCGAGGTGAGTCCTGGAGACAAGGTGGACAAGTTCCTCCTCCTGGCCAATTCCCACAACGGGAATGGCGCCGTTAGCCTGCGTTTCACGCCGGTTCGTGTCGGAAGAACGCACCAACGCCACAAATAAAAAAGACGAAGGCCCTGGACTCACATCCGCGATAAAGGCTGAAGCCTCCGGCGATCAGGAATCCCAAGCTTGTCGGGATGAAAGGGGGCGCCTCCAAAAAGCGGCGAACGAAAGGGGGGTCGCCGAAGCCACCTGGGTTCTCGCGTTCGCGACCTGCTTCCTAGTTCTGGCTACCGCCGGTCTCTGGATAGCCACCGGACTGCTTTGGAGTACAACAAGTCGCGCTGTGGTTGACGGCGAGAAAGCTGCCAAGGCGGCAGAATCTTCCGCTCGAATAGCAGCCCGGCAACTCGAGTTGTCCCACCGGCGGTGGGTTCCCCCCAACATAATCCCAGGCGGTGAAATCGCGTTTAGTGATGATAAAATGACTATTCCCCTTGTTCTGATCGCTAAAAACATCGGAAGCTCTCCGGCTTTTAATGTGTCTACTGACTGTCAAGGCGGAATCGTCCCGCTCAATGACGGAAAGCATGAGCACAGGGATGACCCTACCGCGCAAAGCCAACTCAAAGTTGCGGATTCCCTTTTGTCCGTCATCAAAGAACGGACAGCCCGGCAAATCGCCGAACAACGTTGTTTCCCAGCGAGCATACTACCTTTACAACTGTGGTCACGCTGTCGATGAAGGATGTGAGAAAGGAAATGGAAGCCCCTCCCTCGCAAAATAGCATCGTGCCAGCGATCTTTGGCTCGATCGTCTATCAGTCGATAGCAGGCGACTTCTATGAATCCGGGTTTGCTCTCACCGCCGTGCAAGCGAGGGAAAATAAGATCGCAGGTGGGCCGCCCCTCCCTTACTATGGAATTAACCCCGACAGAGGAAACGTCCGAGCGGGGTATTGGACTCCGATACGTCATCCCGGAGCGAGCGGCAGAACAACCTAGAATGATGCCAACTGCACCCAAAACAGCCAACGCCGGACGGCTCAGAATCACGCCACATCACCGCCGACGATGTGGTGCGCCGCCCCCTCAAACGGAACGTTTCCGGTCTGGCATCTGCGCCATAAGGCAGCGCCTGCACGGGGCCTGGCCCCCCGCGTGCGCCATTCTGCCAATGCAATGTCTATACTTCGCTAGGCGATGGGCCCGCCGTGCTGGCGAATGTGACAGTAGAGGAGCACCAGCAGGCGGAACGCCGCGCCGCGCCGCTGTTCCATCCCGGCAACGACCCGCGCCAGCGCACCCACGCAATCATCGCGCGCGGTCTGGCCGCGCAACCAGGGAAGAAAGTCCGGCACCGTTACCATCGCGTTGGGCTGCGATAGGCGCGTGTCACCGTCTCGGCCGGGACCGGGGCGCCGCTCTGGTGGCAGTGCAGCGCCGCGATCGCTTCCGCTGCCCGGCTCCGCGCTGTCTCGCGGTTGACACAGAGCAGGCGGCCGAGGGCGCGAAAACTGTCATCGTGCACCACCAGGTGCAGCAGGATCAGCGCGCGCATCCGGCCGCGCGCAGTCGCGGCCTCGCGCAACCGGCGGAGCGCATCGAGCCGCAGCCCGGACTGTTCCCGCCCGCCAGACGTTCCGCCGTCGAGGCGTGGCGCGTAGTGGCCGACGAGGCCGCCGCTGCGGCCGTGGGCGCGATCGTGGTCGACCCGCCAGCGACACGCCGCGTCCAGCGCGGCTTCATCGATCGGGTCTTGTTCGCGCAGCTGTAACAGCCGCGTCCGCACCAACCACGCTGGCCTGAAGCTGACCGCGCTGATGTCCGGCGGCTTGATGTCGTGATGCGCGCGGAATTCGGGCGTCGGGCGGGTGGTGATCGGTGGAGGTGCGAAGCCCGGGACGCGCGATGGCGGCGCGACGCCGGTGAGGCGCGCTGGCAGTGTGAAGCTGCCGCGGGCTGGCGCCGGACGCGCGTAGTTTGCCGGCGCTGGCGCAGCGAATGATTTGCCGGTGCGGCTGGGTGGGTTTGCCATGGACAGCCCGCGGTGGAGCGCGGCGAGGCTGCAATAGTGGCTGGCGATTGAAAACCCGGCTGGCCGGCGGGAGAGTATCGGCTGCTGGATCAGTTGGCGGAGGGGGCGGGATTCGAACCCGCGAGGACTTGCGCCCCGCCAGTTTTCAAGACTGGTGCCATCAACCGCTCGGCCACCCCTCCGTAGATCGTATTGTAGCCGGATAGTCGCAATCCGGGCCTATTCTGTGTGACCCCTATGTGACCCAAGATGTATACACATTTGCCATTTATCCTGTTATTTACTACAAGTTTCAGAAGTGGTTGGCGGTTTTCAAGACCGCTGCCTTAAACCGTTCGGCCACCCATCCCGGCGGCATCAGGCGACCGCGCCTGGCGGCCGGGGAAGCTAGTCGCGGCTCGGCGCATCCACAAGCGTTGACGCCGAATCGCCGATCATAGCATGTTATCCTTGTTACAAAATTGTCTCACAGCGCGGCGGAAACAGGGTCTCCCGAGGGCACACACCCACTATGAACATACGCATCGTCGGCCTGAGCGGCTTGGCTTTGCTGCTCGGGACGGGGTTGGCTCGTGCCGCTCCGCCGGCTGACCCATCCAGCATCTGGACCCTGGAGGATGAGAACGCCTCCATCTCTGCCGCGGGCCTGACGGACCGATACTACGTCAACGGGCTGCGCCTGGGATGGACCTCGCCGACCAGCCAGGTTCCGGGGTTCCTGGCGACGCTCGGCGACACGCTCTGGGGGGACGGGCAGCAGCGCATCGCGTTTTCCGTCTCGCAACAGATCTACACCCCGGCGAACACGCAGCTCACCATCCCTGATCCACGGGACCGGCCATACGCCGGGCTGCTGCTGGGCAATTTCTCCCTGATCAGCGACACCGACACCTCGCGCAGCGTGCTGATGGTCAGTCTCGGGCTGACGGGACCCGGCGCGGGTGCCGAGGAACTGCAGAACAGCGTCCACGCCCTGATCGGCCAGGCGACGGTCAAGGGCTGGAGCTCTCAGATCGCCAACACGCCCGCGGTCGAGGTGCTCAGCGGCCGCACGTGGCGGCTGCCGATTGCGCAGCCGGGTTCCCTGGAGATCGATGCACTGCCGTCGCTGACGGCCGCGGTCGGCGACGTGCGCGACTACGTCCAGGCGGGCGTCACCTTCCGTCTTGGGCAGGGGCTGAACTCGGACTTTGGCGCATCGCGCGTGCGTCCCGGCTTGAGCGGCGAAGACGCTTATGTGCAATCCGGCCCGGTCGCCTGGTATGTGTTCGCCGGTATCGACGGCCAAGCCGTGGCCTATGACCTTCTGTTGCAGAATAGCCCGTTCCGCGGCGGCCCGCATGTCAACCTGGTTTGGGACGTGGGCGAGGCGCAGGTCGGCGTCGCGGTTCTCGCCTACGGCATGCGGTTGACCTTCACCTATGTGGCGCAGACGCAGGAATTCCAGGGCCAGCACGGCGGCCTGCATCAGTTCGGCTCGGCTTCGCTTTCGGTGAAGTTCTAGCCTGGGGAAGTTTTGGCCTGGGCATCTAATACCAGCGGCCGAAAGTCTTGACGTACGCTACCCACCCCTGTCGCGGCCGGTGCAGGCCGGCATCCACGACTCACTGGTCGCACGAAAGGAAGTCGTGGATGGCCGGCCTTCGCCGGCCATGACGGGTGGAGAGTCGGAACTTTGGGCCGCCGGCATGACTCGGTGCGGTTCTAGGCGTTCGATGCCACCGCCTGGTCGATCTCGCCCTGGGTGATCCCCAGCTTTGCCGCCGCCGCCAGCACGTCGCGCCAGGTACCGTCGTCCACCGGGATCCCCTCCCGCGTGCGCCGCTCCGCCGAGCGCCGCTCCGGCTCGCCCGGCAGCAGCACCTGCTCGAACCCCGGCGCGACGCGCGACGAGCGGATGTGCGCCGCCGTGCTTGCCGCCGCGTCGGCCACTGCGCCGGGATCGTTCAGCTTCGCAGGATCGATCACCACCGCCAGCATCGAGTTCAGGATGCCGCCCTTGCGGTCCTGCTCCGCGCGCTGCCCGCCGGCCAACGCGCCGGCCATGATTTCGCACATCACCGCGAGGCCGGAGCCCTTGTGCTTGCCGAACGACAGCAGCGCGCCGGTGCGGTCGCGGATCAGCCCGGTTGGGTCGTTGGTCGCGTGCCCGTCAGGGTCGATCAGCGCGCCTTCGGGCACGTCGATCCCCTTGTTGTAAGCGATGCGTGCCTTGCCAGCGGCGATCGTGGTTGTCGCCATGTCCAGCAGCATGGCAGGGGTGCCATCCTGCCCCGGGACCGAGGCGCAGAACGGATTGGTGCCCAGCCGCGGCTCGGCGCACCCATGGGGCGCCTGGATATCATGATGGTCGGCCACGTTGACGAAGGCGATGAACGCCATGCCGTGCCGCGCTGCCAGCTCGGCATAGGTGCCGATGCGCCCGATATGCGAGGCGTTGCGCAGCGCCAGCACACAGGCGCCCAGTTCCTTGGCCCGACCGATGGCGCGCCGTATCGCGTCGGCGGTCGCCCGTTGGCCGTAGCCGCGGTTTGCATCGATCACCAGCAGCGCGCCGGCGTCCAGCACGGTCTCCGGGGTCTGGTTCGGCACCAGCAGGCCTTCCTGCAGCAGCCGCACATAGGCCGGCAGCATGCCCACACCATGGCTGTCGTGCCCGGTCAGATTGGCGCGCACCAGGTGATCGGCGACCTCCTGCGTCTCGGTCGCGTCGCTGCCCATTCGGCGCGCGACCAGGCTGATCAGCGCGTGCAGCGCTTGCGGTTTCAGTGTCGGCATGGGGCTAGGTGCGTGCCTTGACGGACCAATTGGAGGTCGGCTCGGAAGGCATAGCCGGCTGCGGCCCGGACGGCCTGGTCAGCGTGGTGGTCGTCGCCATGATCGATCCCTTGTTGCGGCCCGCACGTGCTTACCGCAATGCCGCCGGTCCAGGTAGTCTCCCACCTATAAGACCCGCGACAGGAAATCCTGCATGCGCTTTTCCTTTGGCGCCGCAAGGACGGCGCGGGGATCGCCTTGCTCGACGATGCGCCCTCCATCCATGAACGTCAGTTGATCGGCGACCTCGCGCGCGAAGCCCAGTTCGTGCGTCACCACGACCATGGTCATGCCGGTTTTGGCCAGATCCTGCATCACCGCCAGCACTTCGCCCACCAGCTCCGGGTCCAGTGCCGATGTCGGTTCGTCGAACAGCATGAGTTTCGGATCCATGGCCAGGGCCCGAGCGATCGCAACCCTCTGCTGCTCCCCGCCCGAGAGTTGCGCGGGATACCTGGCCTGCTTGCTGGCGAGCCCGACGCGATCCAGCAGCGCGGCGGCGCGCTCGCGTGCCTGGGCGGACGGCATGCGCTTTACCCTGATAGGGGCTTCAATGATGTTCTGCAGAGCGGTCATATGGGGGAACAGATTGAATTGCTGGAAAACCATGCCGACATTTTGCCGCATCCGCGCAACCTCGCGCTCCGGCAGTTCATACAGCTTGTCCTTGTGCTCGCGGTAGCCGACCAGTTCATCGGCGACCCACAGTTTGCCGCTATCGATGGGTTCCAGATGGTTGATGCATGACAGCAACGTGCTCTTGCCCGATCCGGACGGGCCAATGATGCACATGACGCTGCCGGCAGGCACATCGAGGTCGATCTCGCACAGGACCTGCCGGTGCCCGTAGCTCTTTGAAAGTCCCCTGATCCGCAGCATGGGATCAGCGTGTTGTGCGACGCCGCTCATCGGTGCCGGAATTTTCGCTCAAGAAAATACTGTCCGACGGACAGGACGGAAACAATGATCAGGTACCATAACGATGCGACGATGAGCAGCGGGATCGTCTGGTAGGTGCGGGCGTAGATGAGCTGCGTGGTGTACAGCAGCTCGGCCAACGCAATGACGCTGACCAGGGAGGTGTTCTTGACCATCGAGATCACCTCATTGCCGACCGGCGGGATGATCACCCGCATAGCCTGCGGCAGAATGATACGGCGATAGATCATCAGGCGCCGCATCCCAAGCGCCAACGCGGCCCGGGTCTGTCCGGTCGGCACCGAGACGACGCCGGCACGTATGACCTCGGCGGTGTAGGCCGATTGGCTCAGCCCCAGGCCTGCGAGGGCAGCGAACAGTGGCGTGATCAGCGTATTCGTGCTGACCGCGAACAGCGTCGGGCCGAACGGAACGTGCAGCGAAATCATCGAGTACAGCGCGCCGAAATTGTACCAGAAGATAAGCTGCACCAGAACGGGAACGCTGCGGAAGAACCAGATATAGGCCCAGCTCAGCGTCGACAGCAGCCGGTTGTTGGATAGTCGGAACAATGCCAGCACCGTGCCCAGCACTAGGCCCATCACCATCGCCGCCAGGGTCAGCTCAAGCGTGCGTTGCAGACCGGTCAGCACCTCGGCGTTCAGCATGTATTCCGCCACGACCGGCCACTCGAACGCGGGGTTCGTCGCGACGCTGTAGGCCACGAGGCAAACGATCAGCAGCACCACGAAGGTTGCCACCCAGGTTCCCGGATGGCGCAGCGGCACGATTTTCTGTGCTGAGGCCCGATCGGCTGTCCGGGGCATGCGTCCGACCAAAGTCCAGTCTCAGGACGGCGTTCCGGTGGGGTTCAGCGGAGGCTGCTTGATGGCGCCGCCCTCAAGGCCCCACTTCTGGACGATCTTCCGGTAGGTGCCGTCGTCGATCAAATGCTGCACCGCGGCCTGCAACGCCGTGGACATGTCAGACCCCTTGGGCAGCGCGATGCCGATGTAGCTGGTGTCCGTGTAGCTGCCGACGATTTTCGTCCGGCCGTTCGATTGGTTGACGAAATAGTTGACCGCTGTCGATCCGAGCCAGAACAGATCGGACCGTTTGCTGATCAGGCTGTCGGCGGCCCCGGCACCGTCATTGAAAGCCAGCATGTTGATCGGCTGCTTGCCCAGGGCCTGACAATGCGGTTGGTGCTGGCGGGCAAATTCGAACTCGCGGGACCCGCGCGTGGTCGCCACCGTCAGTCCGCAAAGATCGTCGAGACCCTTGAAGGTGATGCTGGAATCCTTGAGCGCCGCGAGCAGCTCGTTGGCGGTGAGCGTGCCGATCATGTCTACGACTTTCTCGCGCACGTCCGTGACCCCCATCTGGCCGACCGCCGCATCGAAACGTTTCGCCTGCAAGCCGGGGATCAGGGAATCGAACGTCGTCGGCCGGACATCGAGCGCCAGGCCCAGAATTTGGCCGGCGGCGCGCAGGATATCGATTTCCCACCCGACGATCTCGCCTTTGTCATCGCGAAAGTCATCTGGTGGCGATCCAAGGGCGACGGCGACCGTCAGCGTCTTCGACGCGGCGACACGTGCCGGCAGCAGTTTCGTCAGTGCCGGCTGCGCGGTTTCATCGAGCGACGCCGCGGCGGCATCGGGTGATGCCGCCGCCCCGGGGGCGCTGATGCCGGCAATGGCGGCCAGCGCGATGCCCATGATCAGGATCAGTCTTGGCAAGGTCCGGTTGGGCGCACGTCTTCTGCAAGCGATCCGCATCGACGGTTCCTGGGCGGTGGAAGGATTGGACGGATTGGAACACACAGTCAGGGGCATGCTCACTCCGCGGCGCCCCGCAGCGCCGGGCGCCTGCGGTGGCTGCCGTGCGCGGGGCGTGGCAGGCCCATCGTCTCGCGCAGGGTGGTGCCGGTGTATTCGCGTTGCGCCAGGCCGCGTCGTTGCAACTCCGGCACCAACTGGGTCAGCGCCGCGTCCGATCCGCCGGGCATATAGGGCGGGATCAGGTTGAAGCCGTCGCAGGCGCGGTCGGCGAACCAATCCTCGATCCGGTCGGCCACGGTCTCCGGCGTGCCCACCATCACCAGATGCCCCGAGGCGCCGGCAAGCATCCTGTACAGTTCGCGGATCGTCATGCGCTTTTCGCGCACCATGTGCATCAGTTGCTCGTGGCCACTTTTGACCCCGTTGTGGTCGGCCAGCGCGTCCGGCACCGGGCCATCCAGATCGTAGCCGGACAGATCGCCGAAAGAGCTGGCGAGGATGGACAGGCCCAACTGCGGATGGATCAGGTCTTGCAACCGGTCCATCAGGTGCTGTGCCTCGGCCTCGGTGGAGCCAAGGACCGGCAGGATGCCGGGCATGACATACTGCGCGTCCGGGTCGCGCCCGCTGGCGACGGCGTGCTGCTTGACGCTGCGGTAGAAGGCTTTCGCGGCTTCCTTGTCCTTCTGCGCGGTGTAGATGATGTCGGCGATCCGGCCGCCGAGGTTCTGCCCCGGGCCGGACGATCCGGCCTGTGCGATGACCGGGTAACCCTGGATCGGTCGCGCGACGTTCAGCGGGCCGTGCACGGCGAAGGTCTCGCCGCGGTGGCACAGATTGTGCAGCTTGGCCGGGTCGAAATACTGTCCGGTGGCCTTGTCGCGAATGAACGCGTCGTCTTCCCAACTATCCCAAAGTCCCATGACCACATCGACGAACTCTTCGGCCCGCCGATAGCGCAGCGCGTGCTCCATGTGGCGCTCGCGGCCGTAGTTCAGTGCCTCCTGCTCGCTCCAGGACGTGACGACGTTCCAGCCGACACGGCCGCCGCTGATGTGATCGAGCGAGGCGAACTTGCGGGCGACCGTGTACGGGTCGTTGTAGGTGGTGGACGCGCTGGCGATGAAGCCGAGATGCCGGGTGACCGCCGACAGCGCGGCCATGATGGTGAACGGTTCCCAGACGTCGATACGGCCGAGGTAGCTGAGCTGCTCGTCATCCTTGGCGTTGTGGCGCACGGCGGCGCCGTCGGCCCAGAACATGAAATGGATCGCCGCGCGTTCGGCCTGCTGGGCGATGTCACGCCAGACGGGAAAATCCATCGCCGCGTCGGCACGGGCTTCCGGCAGGCGCCAGCCCGCGGCATGCGCGCCGTTGGCGACGATGTTCAGGCCTAGCTTCATCTGGCGGCGTTGGTCGGTCATGCGGGTCCGTCCGGGTGGTGCCTGCGCGTCAGGTCTTCGCGCCGGCTAACCAGATGCGGCGCGTTTGGGTTTGCAGCTTCATGGCATCGTTGGGTCAAAGGCGATGCGGGCTTTGATTGCCGGTTTTTGTCTGGGAGGCAAGTTAGGGCTCGACGCAGGACAACCGAATCGTCTCACCGTGCGCACGATTGTCGCTGCCGTCATGCCGGCGCATGCCGGCATGACGCTGTGAGCGCAATTCGTGTGCTACTTGAGGCGGTTATCTCGCGTCGGACCTTTAGGGGGCCTGTGCCCCCGCCGTTCCTCGCGGCGCTGTGCTGGCGGGGATGGCCGGGTCCAGCCCGACCATGACGATAGAGAAACGGTATCAGCCAGACTGAGCCACTGCTCCCGCCAATCCCTGGTCGGGCGCCTGCACCACGATGTAGAGTGTCGCTGAATCCGGCCGTAACGAGATTAAGTATGAACGCCGCCCGCATCGCCGAAGCCGTCGCCGACGAGCGCAACCGCGCCGCCACGCTGTTCGACGCGCTGCGCCGTGACGGGCTCGACGACCCCGGCGTCAGCCGCGATCCGTACGGCGCCGGCGAGCAACGCGCCCACGCCACGGTAACCCAGGCCGCGGCGTCCCTGGGCCTGGAGATATCCGGCGACGACGCCGCCAACCTGTACATGACGCTGCCCGGGCGCAACCGGTCGGCGCCATCTATCATCGTCGGCTCGCATTTGGACAGTGTGCCGCACGGCGGCAATTTCGATGGCGCCGCCGGCGTGCTGGCGGGGTTGGTCGCGGTGGCCGCGCTGCGCCGCCTCGGCATCACGCTGGAATGCGACCTGACGGTCATGGGCATCCGCGCCGAGGAGAGCATCTGGTTCCAGGTGTCCTATATCGGCAGCCGCGGTGCGCTCGGCACCCTGCCCGACGGCGCGTTGGAGGTCCGGCGCATCGACACCGGCCGCACGCTCGCCGACCACATCACGGACTGCGGCGGCAAGCCCTATGCGCTGCGTGAGGGTGCCCGGCACCTCGACCCCGCTCGCCTGCGGGCCTATCTGGAGTTGCACATCGAGCAGGCGCCCAGCCTGGTCGAGGCCGGCAAGCCGGTCGCCATCTGCACCGGCATCCCAGGCAATTTCCGCTACCCGGATGCGCGCATCGAGGGCAGCAACGACCATGTCGGCCTGCCCCGCCGCTTCCGCCGCGACGCCGCCATGGCCGGCGCCGAGTTCGCCATGGCGCTCGACCGGCTGTGGCTGGAGCATGACGCGAAGGGCATCCCGATGGCCTGCACCATCGGCCGCTTCCATACCGATCCCGCCCAGCACGGCCTGACCATCGTGCCGGGCATGTTCCATTTCAGCCTCGACGTCCGCGCCTATGACGAGGCGGTGCTGGCCGAGTTGGACACGCGCGTCGATGCCATCATCGCGGGCATCGAGCAGCGCCGTGGCGTGCGCTTCCACCGCGGCCCCAAGGCGCGCGCCGCGGTTGGCCCGGTCGATCCGGGGATTCGCGCGGCGCTGACGCGGGGGGCTGCCGCGCTCGGCCTGCCGGCGCTGGAGCTTGGCAGCCCCGCCTCGCACGACGCCGCCGCGTTTGCCGCGGTCGACGTGCCGATGGGCATGATCTTCGTGCGCAACGCGAACGGCAGCCACAACCCGCGCGAGGCGATGACCATCGACGACTTCCTGGCGGGTGCGTCGGTGCTGACGTGGTGGCTGGCGGAAACCGCTGGCTGAGTGCTGTCGGCGGATTAGGCTGGTCACGCCGCAAGGACTACCTCAGGTGGCATAAGTGGTTTCCGAATCTACCTTTCGTGGATATTTGTTGCGCATCGTATAGTCTCCTTGGGTGCTTGCTCGGGAGCACTGTGCCATGCGTCCTCCCCTGGCCGTATTTAGTATGGAACGCGGTCGCACCGGCCGATGTGGTCGCGTGGTGTGAGGCCAAAGCGGTTCCGGGGCACGTAACGCGCCGACCGCACCTGTGTTATGCGAGCCGCCCAACGACCTGCCGAAGAGCCGAGCGTGTCGTGCGGCCGGCGTGCGATGTGGGCCTGCCACGGTCGCGTTGCTGCGTGCGTTGTGCACAGTTGCCTCCACCGCCGGCGGGGATGCCTCGGAAGAGCAGGCGTCGCGCGGGCTGCATCTCGCCGGGCTCGACGATTACGCCGCTTGCCGGGCCGGGCCGGGCGCCAAGCCGTTCGCCGGCGGTATCGTGGCCGCGACGCCGATCGGCAATCCGGTCGGCGTCGAGGTTACGCCGGACCCCGCGGCCCGCATCGTTGGGCAGGATTTTCGACGCGCCATGTCGGACGGGGTCGATGAGGATGGCACGCGCCTCGACGGCGCCGCCCGCTTCGCCACCTACACCAAGGTCATCTTGCGGGACAGTGCGGCGCTCTGGGACGATGTCCAGACGGTCGAGCCGGTCATCCGTCCGGTCGCGCCGAACCGGTCTCCGTTGCCGTTCAATTAGCGATTTGGGCGATTAGGGCATTTTCGGGCTGGCGGGGGCTGCGGGCTGCTGTCTCGCTCTTCTACGGGTCGGCAAGTGGAGCGGTTGAGCGGCGAAGCGGATCAACGGTGAGGGTGGTGGTGTGGCACGGCCCTCACCCTCGTCGCTTCGCGCCTTGACCACTCCCGCGAAGAGCGGGAGAGGTAGCCGTGCACTGGCGCGCTGGGCGATTCGCGTATCGGGCCGCTGGGCTCAGGCTTCGCGGTAATCCAGCAGGATCAGGCCGGAGAACAGCAGGCAGAACGGCCAAACCCACCCGGCGATCCGATTGCCCGGTGGATCCAGCCGCAGCTCCAGCCAGCGCGACCAACCCGCGGTGACACCCGCCAGCGCGAGCGGTGTGTGGGTCACCTCGATCAGCAACTGGTCTTTCAGGTTGGCAATGGCGTGGCTGTGCGTCAGCAACAGCGCGGCGCCAAGCGCGGTGAGCAGCGGGAACACCAGCGCCGCGTTTCGATTCTGCCAGCCGCCCGCGCGCACTCGCCATTCGAACAGCGCGAACACCACCAGCAGCAGAACGAAGGCGCGGTGCTGCAACACCTCGACATCACGGAAGCTCTCGAAGAAGCCGATATCGCCAAGCGGCCACGTTTCCGGATCGGAACGGACAAACAGGAACGCCGCCAGCCCAAGGAACAGCAGCGGCCAGTGCCGCGCCCAGCGCAGCCCAGCCTGGTTGAGGATCGCCAGCACGGCGATCGCGACCACGAACAATCCGGACCAGTGATGATTGTATTCCGACCAGGCAATGTCCGCGGCGTTGCGCGGCGGCAGATCGCCGGAGCCGGGCACGAACGCGACCTGCGGCGGCGCGCTGTGATGCGCCGCCTCGGCGTCCAGCTTCGCCTGCAATGCGGGCAGCGCCAGCACGTCGTGGTCCGGACTGTTGAACCGCGGCCATTCCGGGATGTTGCGTTCGACAATCTGCTGCCAGCTCACCCGGTCCTGCTGCAGGTCCGTCGCCGGCGGTACCGAGGTCAACGAGGCGGCGGCGAAGAAGATCGTGATGCCGATGCCGATTTCCACCTCGGCGAAGCGGCGCAGTCGGGTGATCCCGGTGTCCGGCCGCGCACGCAGCCGCTCGACCAGCAGGAAGTTCATCCCGCCCAGCCCCAGCAGCATCAGCAGCATGGCGATCTTGGCGCAGACCATCACGCCGTAGGCGGTGCCGTAAAACCCCTGCCAGTCGCCGATATAAGCGACGCACATGGTGACCCCGCTGAGCACGATGCAGCCGACGCCGGCCATCGACATGCGCGAGAATCGCGCGCCGATCAGCCGCCAGGCGGCGCCGTCAGCGGCCCGCGCGAGCGCCAGCAGAAAGCAGGGAATCCCGCCGATCCAGATCGCCGCGCCGAACTGATGCAGGAACTCGACCGCCAGCAGTGGCGCGCGGTTGTCCAGCCGCGCTGCGGCGTGCGTGGTCAGCGTCGCGGCGGCCAGTTCAATGACCACCAGCGCAAGCAACACGGCCAGCGGCGACCGCTGCCCGCGCAGCAGCAGCACCAGCAGGATCAGCGCGGCGGCGGCCGTCTTCACCAAGCCGGACACGGCGAAATTGGCTTGCAGCACGTCGCCCACCGGCAGGTCCACGGTTCCGACCAGCACCGCGGTCTGCATGGCGACGGTGGCCGCCTCGCACGCCACCAGCGCCAGCGCGCTCCAGGCGGCGATGCGCACCGTGCCGCCTAGAATCGGACCTGCCGGCGCGCCGAGCGCCGGGGCCAGCGGTCGTGCCAGCAACGCCAGAAACAACACCGCGCCAAGCGTCACCGACTGCGCGGTCACCGTCAGCCCATGCAGGACGATCGACAGATAGCCGAAGAGATCGATAAGGAGCGCCACCGATCAGGGCGCCGTAACCGTGAACGGCACGTCACCGCGGGTGATATGGCCGTCGATCGCCAGCACCTGCCAGCGCACCGAATACGCGCCGGGCGGAAGCTGCGCCTGCGTGGTCATGATATCCGGCGGCCCATCCGGGTCGATCGACAGCACCACCTGGCTGTGGTCGGGCCGCGTCAGGGTAAGGCGCGAGCGGCCGCGGTCGATCCGGCTGTTGTAGCGCAGCCGCAGCGTCACCTTGCCGGCCGGAACGGAGCCGCCGATTGGCGGCTGGCTGTCCTCAAGGATCGCGTGGGCGTGCGCGACGGCGGGCAGCACGATGACGGCGGACAGCAGGGTGACGGCGGGCAGCAGCATGGCGGCGGGTAGCGGCATGACGACGACCGGGGCCAGCGATACCGCCATCAGGTGGCGGCGCTTCGATCGGCTGGCAGACACGGGTTTCGGCTCCGGCGCTGTGGCGCGCGGCGTGTAGACCCTGGGTGGGACGCTGTCCAATCCGCGGATCCGCCAGTATCTCGGTTTGAAGCCGTCGCCGGCCCCAATCCCAGGCAATGGACGGCGTCGGCCAAACCGGCTCTAGTCCGCCGCCGTACGCCATCACGACACGAGACGCATGACCCGCACGCTGCCCGGCCGCCGCGCCGACTATCGCTGGTTCCACCAGATCACGACGCGCTGGATGGACAATGATGTGTTCCAGCACGTCAACAACGTGAACTACTTCTCGTTCTTCGACACCGCGGTGACCTATTACGAGATGACCGAGGACGTGGTGGACCTGTACGCCGACCCGGTGCATTGCGTGGTGGTGGAGGTGCAGTGCCGCTATCACCGGTCCGTTGCGTTTCCCGATGTGATCACCGTCGGGCTACGCGTGGCGCGCATCGGCGGCAGCTCGGTTCGCTATGAGATCGGCATCTTCCGCAACGATGAAAACGATGCCGCGGCCGAGGGGCATTTCGTGCATGTTTTCGTCGAGCGCGCGACGCAGCGTCCGGTGCCGGTCCCCGACGCCTCGCGCGCCATCCTGAATCGCATTAGCGTGCCTGCTTGACTTGTCGTTTTGGGCTAACGGGTACTTCGGGGGAGAAACGGTCATGGATTTCGGCATCAAGGGCAAGAAAGCCATCGTTTGCGCGTCGAGCAAGGGGCTTGGACGCGCCTGCGCGTTGGCGTTGGCACGCGAGGGGGTGGAGCTGGTGATCACCGCCCGCACGGCGTCGGATCTCGAGGCTGCCGCGGCAATGATCCGCCAGCAGACCGGGGTGAAGGTAACCACTGTCGCCGGCGACATCTCCACCGAGGCCGGGCGTGCCGCGGTGCTGGCCGCCTGCCCGGAGCCCGACATCCTGGTGAACAATAACGGCGGCCCGCCGCACGGCGATTTCCGCGAGTGGGGCCGTGACGAGTGGATCAAGGCGATTGACGGCAACATGCTGACGCCGATCTTCCTGATCAAGGCAGTCGTGGACGGCATGTGCGCGCGCAATTTTGGGCGCATCGTCAACATCACCTCGGCCTCGGTGAAATCACCGATTCCCAACCTGGGCATGAGCAACGGGGCGCGCGCCGGGCTGACCGGGTTCGCTGCGGGGCTGGCGCGCCAGGTTGCGCGGCACAACGTGACGATCAACAACCTGCTGCCCGGCCCGTTCCTGACCGACCGGCTGCGCAGCGGGGCGACGCACACCGCACAGCAGCAGGGCCGTCCGGTGGACGAGGTATTGGCCGAGCGCGCCAAGGCCTCGCCGGCCGGGCGGGTCGGCGATCCGGCGGAGTTCGGTGACGCCTGCGCGTTCCTTTGTGCCGCGTCGTCCGGCTTCATCGTCGGGCAGAACCTGCTGCTGGACGGTGGGGCGTTCAATTCGTCGATGTCCTGACACAGATGGGGTCGTGATGCGGGTGGGGTATCGGGGCAGTCTGGCGGGGGAACGGCGGTACCGATCAACCGGCCCTCTACTCGGGCGGGGATCATGATCAAGACAGGGACGTAGTGGAACCAGGATTCCTTCCAGCGACCAAGCTGGCCGCGATGGTACGTCGCGGCGCAGTCGGGTGCGTCGAGCTGCTCGACCATTTCATCGCGCGGGTGGAACGGCTTGACCCGAAGCTGAACGCGGTTGTGGTGCGCGACTTCGAGCGGGCACGCATGGCGGCGCGGTCGATGGACCGGCAGCGCAATAAAGCCGCGCCCGGTCTGCTGCACGGCGTACCGATGACGGTGAAAGAGAGCTTCGACGTCGCCGGTCTGCCGACCACCTGGGGCTACGCGGAGCGCCGCAACCATCCCGCCGAGGCCGATGCGCTGGCGGTGCAGCGCCTGAAGGCGGCGGGCGCCGTGGTGTTCGGCAAGACCAATGTTCCGGTCAGCCTGGCGGACTGGCAGAGCTTCAACCCGGTCTATGGCTCAACGAACAATCCATGGGATCTCGGCCACACGCCAGGCGGGTCCTCGGGTGGCGCCGCCGCGGCCGTGGCGGCCGGGATCAGCGGGCTGGAGATCGGCAGCGACATCGGCGGCTCGGTGCGCGTTCCGGCGCATTACTGCGGGCTGTTCGGCCACAAGCCGACCTGGGGACTTTGCCCGATGCGCGGCCACTCGCTGTTCAACGCCGCGGCGATGACCGACATCTCGGTGATCGGTCCACTCGCGCGCTCGGCGGACGACCTGGCAGTGGTGCTGGACCTGATCGGCCAGCCCGATCCGGTGGAGACCGCGCTGGAGGTGAAGCTGCCAGCGCCACGCGTCCGCACAATCGACGGTCTGCGCGTGGGGGTGTGGGCAAGCGAAGCGGGCCAGCCGACTGACGCCGAGAGCGTGGAGAAGATCGAGGAGCTGGCTCGGTTTCTGCGCCGCGCGGGCGCCAAGGTCAGCCTGTCCGCGCGGCCCGAATTCGATCCGGTCGAGGCGTTCCACATCTATCTGCGCACGCTGAGCACGGCCCTCAGCGGACGTGCGAGCGAGGAGATGCTGGCTCGCCAGCGCGAGGGCGCCGCGCGCCGGCCGGCCGAGGACATGAGCGCGGATGCGATCATGGTGCGAACCGTCGACATGACGCATCGCGACTGGCTGCGGCTGAACGAGCGGCGCTTTCAGCTACGCCGCGCCTGGGGTGTGTTCTTCCAGGACTGGGACGTGCTGCTGTGCCCGGTGATCGCCACGCCGGCGCTGCCGCACATGCAGAACGGCGAAACCTGGGAGCGCCGGATGACGGTGAACGGGCAGGAGATGCCGTACAACGACATGCTGTTCTGGCCGGGCCTGACCTGCGGCTTTCACCTGCCGGCCAGCGTGGCGCCGATCGGCGTGTCGAAAGCCGGTCTGCCTATCGGGGTGCAGATCGTCGGCCCGCTATACGGCGACCGCATGACGATCCAGGTGGCGAGGATGCTGGAGAAAGCCGGGCAGGGTTTCGTTCCGCCGGAGGGGTGGGCGTAGGTCGTTGCGCGACCGCGCCGGGGGTGGCCGCAGGCCGGGCACCTGCCCGTCTGTGTGATGTACCCAATGCTCGCCGGAATCGGTGCCCTGCCGCATGTCCGCAAGCAAGGATCACCACAGAGGCACAGAGCAGAAAAGCCAAGTGAGCGACTTGATATTCTTCTCCGTGTCTCTGTGGTGATTCTTTATTGCAAATAGTTATCAAAGATATGAATTCCCCCGAGCGGATGGTATACCAGCGGCCGACAAAACGATTGACCGACCGGCGCTGCCTTCAACGTCATGCCGGCCCCTGGGTCAAGCGCCCGAGGGCAGGCGGAGCCTGCCCATGGCGAAGGCCGGGGGGGCCGGCATGACGAGGGAGCGGCCCAAGCCCGCGAAGAGCGGGCGAGGTGTAGTGGTTTCGGTCGGCCTCAAGCCTTGAGCGACACGCGCGCCGTCAGGACGCGGCGAACGTTGGCAGTGCGTAGCCCACCTTGCCGCATGTCGCTTTTGCGGCCTGGTTCAATCCCGCTGCGCGCATCCAGCCCAGCCGGTCGAAGCCGCGTGTGTCGTAGCTGCGATATGTCGTCGCATTGACCCGAAATTCGGCCCATTGGACGCCGTCGACCCGGGCCGGATCGGGCACGTCGATCAGGGTGTCCTGCTTTGGATGCCGCTGGAGCCACATCTGGCAGATCAGCCGGGTGAGTTCATTGATCCGTCGCAATCCGATGTCGATCGAGTCAACCTGCTGATACAGCCCGGTAAACGGGTTCCACACCTCGAAAACGAAAGCGTCTGCGCGGTCTCGATCCGCGTGTCGTGTGATCTTGAGCGACGGCCGGCTCAATCTTTGCCTGTTCAATTGCTTCTCCCAGCCAGTTCAAACCGGCGCTTCTCAGTTCAAGCCGGCGCTTCACCGTGATCGGGAATGATCTCGATGTCCTCATCGATCTCTTCGTCGACCTCGGGCACGTCTTCCTCGTCCTCGGTATCGGAGATGATCGCGGGCTCGACGTCTTCCTCGGTGGCCACCGGCACCGGTTGGCGAGGCTGGCGTCGGAACTCGACGGTGCTGCGGCTCGGGCGGAACACACGCGGTTTTTCCGGCGGCTGCTGCGTACCACATTTCGGGCACGTCGCCGGCACCCTCTTAAGATCGTAAAAGCGCTCAGCGCAGCTGACGCACACGCATTTGCTGCCCAGTTCCGGTCTACCCATTACCCATTCCAATCGCGGAAAATAATCGTCGATCACCCGGAACCTGATCCGCCCCGGAACCAGATCCGTCATTGTCCCGACCGAGCTGCTCGGTCACTTGTTTGCCGGGCGGATCACCGTGCTGACCGCGGGGCTGACCGCGGGCCTGACCGCGGGGCGACCCGGCTTCGTTGGTGCCTCAACTGGACTTCATGCTGTGGAGTTTTTCCGAGCAGGCGTTCGCCAAGGCACTGCCGGGCGCCATATCGCCCCCAAGCGTTGCCCAGCCCGCCTTTGTCACCATGTCGTCACGCGTGTAGGACGAGTCTTCGGCGCGCAGCTTGGCAAGCACCGCCTTGTCGGGGTCCTGCTGGGCCTTCGTCACGCAGAACGGCACGAGGGCTGCCACCACTGCCGTATCCGCACGTTCTTGCGCGAACTGCTCGGCCGAGCCCGCGGTTCGCCAGCCAAATTGCGAGAAGCCGAGGATTGCTATGCCGATCGCGCCAACGACCACCCCCCAGAGTGCGGGCTTGGTCCAAACCGGAATTTGCATGAGATGCTCTTTTCACTGTGGAAGGACGGATCTCCTTCCATCGGCGCAACACGTGTGTGGTCATGTGGGGATGCCATGGCACCATTGCACCGGCTGGTGCATCGGCGCGATGAAAATAGCCCTGGCGAAAATAGGCCGGGCGGCGGGTGCCTGCGATGTTGCCGATTAGTCTATTTGGCCATCGGCTTCAGCGCCACCTGCGACCCGCTGGCGGCGGAGACGCATCCGCGGAATCCCAAAGACGCTTGTCCTGAGCGATCCAGCTACTTGCCTCGGCCTCGGTTGCGAATCCCGCTGCCGTCTGGGCGAGCGCGCCAGGCCGGGCGATTTCGACAGCGAAGCTGTCATCCTGGCGATGAACGATCCGGTAGATCGCGTCAGTCATTCCCGACTATGACACAACTTTGCGCGTCTTGCACGCGCCGGCGTGGGTATCGCGGCCAAGGTCCGCGGATTTATATTTGATCGTTCGGGCTTCGGAGTGCTAGCATTCCCGCCCTGTCGGGTCGATCTTAACAACCGACTTCGATGCAACAACAGAGGGTAGCGGTATCTTGAGATCGTCCAAAAGCGACCGGAAGTGGCAGGCGCCGCGCCGGCGCGGGTTTGATGATGATAACTTCTACGGCAACGCACCAACGCCTGTGCCGTTTCCGTCCGTCGCGATCAATTCGTCTGCCCCCGAGGTGCAGGCGACGGTGAAGTGGTTCAACGCGGAGAAGGGCTACGGGTTTGCCGCTCTGGCCGATGGAACGGGTGACGTATTTCTGCACGTCAACGCCTTGCAGGCTGCTGGTCACCAGACCGTGAGCCCAGGTGCCACGCTGAAGGTCCGAGTGGGCAATGGGCAAAAGGGCCGGCAGATCGACCAGGTGGTTGCCGTCGATGAAAGCACAGCCGAGCAGCCGGGGTCACGCCCGCCGCCGGGCGCCCGTCCCCGCTCGCCATCGCCGCCCAGGCGTCAGGAAGTCGACCTTAGCACCGCGGCTGAGATGATGGGCACGGTGAAGTGGTACAATCCGGACAAAGGGTTCGGCTTCATCACCCCGCAGTCCGGCGGCAAGGACGTGTTCGTCCACGCGACAGCGCTCGAGCGTGCCGGTCTGCCCCCCTTGCAGGAAGGGCAATCGGTCCGCATCGGCGTCGTGCAAGGCGCCAAAGGGCCTGAGGCCGCCTCGATCAGCCGGGAATAGGCGGGAACATAACGGCGGACCGCCAAGCGGTCCGTTTCCTGCGCCAGCATCGGGCGCCTGGCCGCCGCGTGGGTTATACCGCCGCGTGCCGGGCGACACGGCGTTCGCTCGATCCGTCCGACGTGGTTAGTTGCGGTAGCCGATCGCCGCCGTGGTCTCAATGGGCCTTGCGCGTCAGCACCAGGTCTGACGCATCGAGACAGAAGATGACTTCGTCGCCACGGACAAACCCAACAACATCGGCATAGACATAGGTGACCGCGCCATGCGTCACCTCGAACGTGAACATGTTGCCTGAGGGGTGTCCATAATCCGCGCAGAATTCGTCATAGTCGTAGGAGATCTGGCCGACCTGGTCCGAGTCCAATTGCATGATCACCTCCTGCTTGCGTGCAGTAATTCCAGCTTGGGCGACAATTCGTGTCGAGCGACACCGGCGGGCGACAGCGGCAAGCCATGTTGGCAGCTTGTTGGTGACCGGCGGATGAACGCGACGGTAGTTTGCGGAACATGATGCCGCGACCGGCCGGCTTCGATCGTGGCGCTTCGATTGTGACGCTTCGATTGTGGGGCACGTATGCCTATCCGGCTGTCGCCCCTACGTCCGCCTCATCCGCCTCGGAGACACGCGCGGCGGCGCGCTGGACCGACATATCCTGCAGGATGTGTTCTCCGCCGGCCGCGGTGGCCAACTTAACACACCCCTGCTCATCGTAGATTGACACGATATGATGCAGTTGGACGACGACGAGGCCACCACCCGCCGTTTCGAAAGTGATCCAGCTCATCTGGCACCGCGGGCGATGATATACTTGATGTGCTCCGCATCGGTCACGCCGTCGAACGACATGCTGAACGGTTTTTTCGGCGCGCCAGCGGGCTTCGTCGCAGACGTTTCAGCCGGTTTGGCGCGTTTCGCTTGCTTGGTGGCGGGGCGTGACGATGTCCGGGGCGGTACCGGCACACCGAAGTCGGCTTCCTGCTTTGCGGCAGTTTCGCTGCGTGAGGCGTTCCAAACAGCGACCTCTTTGCGCAACTGGTCTTTCATCACGCTGTCCTGCTTGTCAGCCTCGCGCGCGGGTTCGTCCTGGTCCTGGCCGGGCGGTAGATCCATCGGTGTTTTCCTTTTTGCGGTACGTCACGGCGAAGATGGCACCAAAAGGCACCTGTGTGTTTAGGCGGGGCGGTATTCAGGCGGGCAGCGCGTGCCTACCGGAGACGCGGTACGCCAGTTGGAGGCAAGCCGGTCGAGGACGCGTCGCCCGGCGAGGATGCCGTGAAGGAGCCAACATCGCCGCCATCGTATCTTGCGGGCGGCGAACGCATTATCGCCGAGACGGCGTAGACGATCCCCAGCGCGGCACACGCTAGCACGATTGCATTCCTGGTTGACGGCACCCAATCGGTTGGGCGCATGGGCAAACGCCGTTCGGTCCTGGCCGGGCGCGCCGGCAACAGGCCGATCAGGCGTGCGGCGATCACCGCCGCGTCGGTCAGGTTCCAGCGTCCATGCGGCATCTCGGCAATGTCGCGCGCCAGGCTGTCGGCCGCTGCCGCTTTGGGCAGATCCGCCAGTCGGCCGGCTTCGCGCCACGGATCGTTACCCTGCCGGGCGAAAAGCGAAACGACGCTGAGCATCATCCCGCTGGGTTCCGTCCCGACATCCGCGAACAGAAATTCGTTCAAGTCCGACCGCTGTAAAGCCGATACATCGGACATAGACACCAAATTATCCTGAAATTGTTAAGAAACTCATCCCCCAACTTAAGCTTGGCGGGTCCTTAATACAAGGCGATCGCGCGCAGGGCAATCACCTCGACGACGCAAGGTCCGGACAGCGTCCCAAAACCTGTCAGGAGGTTAATCCGTCTTCCCGTCGGCAACCGAAGGAACCGTCTCCGGGCCTATGCCCTTGAAGGGGCTGCGCCGTGAATCTGACCAAGGGCGGTAATACCAGCGGCCGAAAGTATTGACGTACACGCCCACCCCCGTCATGGCCGGCGGTCGGCGTCAGTGGACCTCGCCGTCCGGCTTCCGATAGGTGCCGAGAACGCGGTCCCAGAAGAAGTCGATCACTGCAAAGTTGCTGTTCGCATGCAGATGATGGACGAAGTGTAATTGCTGTTTGCGGCGGAACCACGCGAAGCGTTCGAGTCGCGACCCCTCGACATGGTATTCCTTGTCGAAGAACACATGTGCGTAGAACGACGCGGCGGAAGCTAGCGCCATGACGAGAAATAGCTGGAATGGCAGGGCGAAGAACAATCCGCCGCCAACCAGGACTGCCGGGATCAGGAAGAAGGGTGTGTTGTTACCCTCCTGTCCGCGATAGGCGGAGGTGGCGAGGTGGCCTTTTGCGTAGTACGCATGGTGAAAGTTGATGTGGTTGCGATGGAAGGACGCGCCTAGCCGCCGGTGGCCAAGCCAGCGATGCAGAATGGTCTGGCTGAACGATGTGACAAGATGCGTGCATACCGCCGTCACGATGAACAGCGGAAATTCCAGCAGTAGCCAGTGATTCCATTCAGGCATCATCAACGAAAGCTCCGCGCCGAACCGGGCGCCACCCAGCCACTCACCGCGGCTAGCGGCGGCGGGCCATAGGATCAGGTATGTCAGTCGTGCGCCTCGAAGAGACCGGCAGCCGCCCGCGTCGCCGTCAATCACGGCACTGATCGTCGCGTCTCGCGAGTATGGGCCTGCGCGCGTCGGCGAACAAGGTTGAGCCCGAGGAAATCGCGGGGAAGGGGGCCGCCGTGGGATTGGCGCGAAGGCGCTGACCTCGCGGGACTACTCCAGTGGAACCAACGCCCTGGCATTAACCCTTGTGGGACTAATCCCGGGAGGGGACCAGCACCGTACGCGGCCCGCCCGCCTTCACGCTTCCTCGAATGATGCCGGCAGGCGCCCTGCCTTGAAAATGATCGTGGGCTCGTCGTCGTAGTCGCCCAGTTCCGCATCCCCCGAGGTGGAGAACGCGACGACCCCCGCACTTGTCAGCGCGAGGCTCTCGGCGGCCTTGCGCGCCCCGTCGGGCGTCTTGCAGCGGATCGCCGTCTCGGCGTTCAAACGAACACCTTTGCCGGCTTTGAACGCCTGGACGAGATAGATCGTTTCGCGAGCCATGGCCGGGGTCTCCTGTGCCTGTGATGTTCCAGACCGGTGATATAGGTCGGAGCGCGGAGTCGGCGGACGCCCCGAATGCGACATCCTGCCGCGCCCCGAACTGCCCGCCACGCACGCATGGTGATCGGCGCGTCTGGAACGCGACTCGCTCGACCGAGAACCTCGTGAGCGTAGTCGCAAAACCTTAACCGTTGTCGAATAGCTCGACAGTGAACCAGCCTATGGCTATCGGTGTCA
>DASRQX010000157.1:0-14929 GCA_035696165.1 Acetobacteraceae bacterium
AGGTTCTGCGCGACCGAGGCGACCTGAGTGCGGATGTCGCCGTTGAGAACGTTGGTCAGGACGGCCTGTTGGACAGCCGCCATATCGACAGTGACGCCGGCGATCGTGCTCGCGTTCTGGCCGCTCTCACGGACGGTGACGGTGCCGCAGGCGGGATCGCCGGACTCGTTATCGGTGGATAGTCCATAGCGCCAGGTGACGTAGCCGCTGCCGGCATTGTCGTTGACGGTGAGCGCCTGTGGGGTCGGGACCAGTGGCGCGCTGGTGCCCGCGGTGTTGGAGGCGAGATTGACCAGGTCCATGCACAGTTCATTGTCGACCAGCCCGGCGATGATGGTTTCCGTACCGGGGACCATCGGCTGGGCAATCACTGCGGCGTCCGGTCCGACGGCCTGGATGGCGTTGGCATAGAGCGCCTTGGCCATGCCGACACCCCACATGGCGCCCTGCATCACCATCTGCTGGCCGGCCGAGAAGCCGCCCCCGAGGGGGAACATCATGATGCCGGCGAAGCCGGTCCTGACGACGAACATCCAGGTCTGGCCGTTGCCGAGGATCTGTGAGCTCTCCGCGGCCCGGTGGATGCTCATGATGGTGTTGTAACAGACGAAGGCGCAGGCGATTGCCGCGATGAAGCCGGTGAACTGGCCGACGATCTGGCCGATGACCGTGGCTTCGTTGCCGGTGGTGGTGCCGGGGGCGCCGCCGGGAATGGGGAACAGGCTGCGCAGTACCTGGGCGGCCCAGTCATTGCCCGGATCAAGCGCCGCCCAGCTGACATCGTTTGGGTTGGTTGCCTGGGCGAAGGCTGGGCCGCCGATGGCGACGATGATCAGCGACAGGAGAAGAAGTTTGGTGATGCGCATGACGGCCTCAGCGGTTTCGCCCGAGGCTGTCATCATCGAATGCGAATGGTGCGGGCTATGGGCCCATGGACGGTGAGGGAGCCGCGCGGCTGCCGGCCTCTGCTGAGGGCGGGTGGTTGAAGACCGACTTCACGGCATCGACGGCGCGCTGGATCAGTTCGGCGGCCTGCTTGGCGAGATCCTCGACCATGCTTTTGCCGTCGCGGCGCGAGGGCGTGCCTGCGGCCGCTTCACCGATCTGCGCGTCCATCTGTTCGAACTTGGCGCTGAGATTGGCAGCGTCGGGCCGGCGAGCGATGACCTGCTCGATGCCCATGCGGTCCTGGCCGTAGCGGGCCAGGGCGCTGGCGGCCTTGTCATAGGCTTGCATGACGCCCTTCTCATCCGCGAGCGCGTTGTTGAACTGCTGGCGGAGGTCGCTGAAGCGGCCGCCGTCGCGCATTTCCACGAGAACGCCGGCCATGCCGCCCGGTTCGGACCGGGCCGCCTGCTGGATGCGGTTCATCACGACAGCACCCTCGCCCGTGCGGAATCCCTCCAGGGCGTCGAGAGCGACGCGGCCGGATTTCTCGACGTCGCGAATGGCGATCTCGTCGCGGCCTGCCAGCATTTTCTCCTGGAAGGCGCTGAGCCGCTGACCGAGCGGGGTGGGCTTCGGGTCCCATGGCGCGCCGTTGCCTTGGTCGCCTGGCCGCATGCCCCGAAGGACCACGTCGAGCGCACCCGGCCTGAAGAGCTGTTGCTGGCCGCCGGTGCGGGCCTGTTGCGCCTGTTCACGCGTGCTGTCGTCGGCGCGCTCGCCTGGGGTCGGGCGACCTTGGAGCGGCGGTTCGGATGGTGCGGCGCTGCGCGGCCCGGCGCTTTGAACGGCCGGTTCCGGACCGGCCTCCACTGTGCGCTGGGCGAGTCGGACGCGATTCTCCAATACGTCGATCTGGCTGCGGATGGGCGCTGTGCTCTGGTCGGCCTGCTGTCCGATCTCGGCCGCAGTGCGGCGGATGTCACGAATGACGGCGCGATCTTCGATGCCTGGCGTCGAACGCATGAGCGCGAGCATGCGGTCGTTTTCGAGGCCTGCCGCGGAACCAGCAAGTCTGGTTGCTTCCGCGCGCGCTTCCGGCGACATCGATATCGTTCCGACGCGCGAGCGTTCGACATCCTGCAAGGCGTATGCGACCTCGTGTTGAAACGAGCGCTGATTCACCCGCAGGGGATCTGCGCCCTGCCGGAGGAGATTATCAACTGTTTGCGCCAGTCCCTGATCAACGTCCCTGATATCCGACAGGCCACGTTGCAGCCGCTCCATGATTTCATGAATGGGCTGCATCTTCGGCTCGTTGTTCGCGGCCGCGCTGCTGGCGTCATCGGGTTTGGGCGTTGCGGGTTGGGCCGGCGGGGTCTGTGGTTCGGCCATTGGATAGTCTCCTCGGCTTGTGTCAGTTGCCCGATGCGATTGACGGCGTTGGCATCTGGACCGTAGGCGAGAAGTCATGTTCGGCGGTCTGCGCCAGTTGCGTGGCGTTGATGGTTCCGGTCTCTAGCGCCGTCTTGAAAAGCTGGAATTGCAGATAGTTGTTGAGCGCGAGTTCGATCGCGATCTCTCGGTTGACCGTGGCTGGCGGCATACCCTGCAGCGTCGCGGCCCAGTTGACGTCGCTAATTCGGCGCTCCGCTTCGATCTGCAGCGCCTGGAACCAGGAGCCTGTCTGTTGTGCTGGCAGGCCCATGTCCTGCAGATACTGCTGCTGTTGCGCGGTCAGCGGCACGGACGGGCTGTTCATACCGACGATCTGGTCGACGTAGTTCTGCGCGAGCGACATGCGCGCATTGAAGCTGCGGCGGCGGACCGCGGCGTCCTGGCCTTGCGTCGAGGCGAGCTGGTCGCCGCGCAACGCGGCCGGCGCGACAGGCTCGATCAGGTTGATCGCGTAGTCCTTCGCGGTATTCACGGCCGTCTGGCTGGCATAGGTGCCAGAGCCGAACAGACTGGCGAATTGCTGATCGGCGTCGGGCGTCATGCTGAGGGTACAGCCAAGACCGGCGGCGACGTCGTTCTGGTCACAGTAATTGCTGAGATGTTCGTTCGCCATCGAAGCGACGCCCTGAGCCTGGCCATAGTAGGACGGCATGCCCGGGCCGGCTTCACCACGCTGGTCGTGGATCTGACCGATCGTCCACGCGACATCGTAGGCTTGCACGGCCGCGGCCTGGGTGCTGACACCGCCGTCGAGCGCCATGCAGGCGTTGGGGCTGACCGTTTGTTCGTCGCGGATCTGCGCGTTGCGCATGTCGCGATGGAACCGGGCCATGGCCATGTTGGAGGCGTCGATGATCTGCTGCTGCGCGCCGACCTGCGCCTTCGCATAGTTGGCGTTCTGCGTGAAGCCTTCTTGCAGGAGTTGCTGGACAGTGCCGTAGGTGTTGTCGCCGAGAGCACCGAAGATTTCGCTCGTGTATTTGCTGACGTCGCTCTCAATGCTGTTGATGGTGTTCAGTACGTTGAGAATGCCGGTTTCCTCGAGGATCGACGCAGGGTCGATCACCGGCAGGTCGGCGAAGGCGGGCAGGCTGTTGAAGACGACTGCGCCGATGACGATGCCGATCGCGGTCGATCCGACGAGTTTCAGTCTTTTCATCGCCGGCCTCCTCAGAAGCTTCCCTTGGGCGTGGCCGGCAGGGTGTATCCGGAGGGGCCCGTGCCGGTGCCGTTGATGTAGAGGCCGCGGCCTGATCCCCCGACGCCGATGCCGATGGTGCCGATCGGTGGTCCGCCACCTCCGAAGCTGAGCTTCGGGCAGGAGAGCCCACCGCCGAGCCCGCCGAAGCCAAGGTTGAAGCCGGTGATGGTCAGACCGCATTGCGCCGAGCCGAGCAACGAGTTCCATTCCTGCTTCACGGCCTGGCAGATCTGGCCTTCGACGGCTTGCAGCAGGTTGCTCGGGTTGAGCAGGTTGGTGATGAGGTTGAGGCCGACGCCGTTGAAGAAGTTGTTGAGGCAGGACAGCGAGGTGACACTCTTCGGTGCATTGATCGTGGTGTCGTCGGCTTGGACACGAGAGGTCATCCCGTTCGCACCGGCCTGCGTGATGGCCGCGCAGCCGACGCTGCCGGTTGTTGTGGTCTGAGCGTCGGCGCCGGCTCCGGCGAGGAGCGCGGTGCCGGCAATGACGAGGCAGGCAGCGATGATGCGGCGCATCAGGCGATCTCCTTGAGTGCTGTTTCGCTGGCGGCCTGCAGGGCAGCGATGCGTTCGGGTGCGAACAGGCGGCGGAGTTGCGCCCGGCGGGTGAGCGCGGCGATCGCCGCGCGAAGCGCGCGGGCCTCCGCCGTGTCGCCTTCCACCAGCGCGGCGACGACTGCGTTACAGTCGGGCACCTCCTGCTCGACAAACCAATGGAGCAGGCGCAGCAGCCGCGCGGCACCAACTCGTGCAATGACTGCGCGCAGGTCATAGCGCAGCTGGGTCGTGCGAATCGCGAGGGAAACCACTTCCAGGTTGTCATTTGAGAGTTCGTCGAGAGTCTGGCCGAGTTCCTCGAAGGCCTGGGGCGCGTCCGCCACGGCCTCGATCGGCCGGATCGCCGGCGGCCATTCCTCGGCCGCGGTGATGGGTCGCATTTCGGTCAACCAGTCGATGACGGCGCGTTGTTCAAGGTTGGGCATGCGGCGAGGCTCCCTGGAGACGGGGATCAGCCTCGCCGACGACAATGCGAATGGCGCTAGTTTCGAATCTCGACGGCCATGGTGGTCATCACGATGTGCAGGCCGAGCGGCTTCACCGCATCGCGCAGGACGTGATTCCAGGTGTCGCCGCCCTTCCAGTCGACGAGCGCCTTTGGGTCGGCACCGGGACCCAAGGTGACTTTGACGGCCGGTGGGACGATCTGTCGGCAGGCGAAGGAGAGCGGCACCTGGTCGCCGAAGCCATCGGCCATCTTGAAGCGCGGGTTCGACGGAGCCGGCGAGGTGTCAGCGTTTTGATCGCCGTCCTCCGGTGGCGAGGCCGCCGGGGCTTGCCGGCTGGCGGCCGCTCGCGTGTGGGCTGCCTGGGTGGTTTTCATTCCGGTCATTACGAAATCGGCGCGTGCGACCGGGGCGGTTGCGAGGGCCAGCGCGGCGGCCACGAGAAGCGAGCGGTGCATGGACTGAACTCCGGGTGGTCGGACCCGGATTTTGGGTGATTATTTTTGCGAACGGGGATTGCAAAACGGTCGATTGACAGTCGATAAGCGCCGGCAATCAGGGGGTAGGTGTTCGCATTCTCACGCGATCCTAAGCGCCAAGATTTCCAGAGGGAAAGGCGAGTGAGTTTGTCACAATGGTGAGACGATCCAAGATCCAGCCCGAAGATGATGAGCAGACTTCGACAGAACTGTTTGCCGCTTTCGGCAAGAAGGTCAAGGAGGCCCGAAGAAGAGTTGGGTTCACGCAAGTCCAGCTTGCGCAGGCCGCGGGTCTCGCGCCGTCCTATGCGCATGAACTGGAGACAGCCGGGGCAAATATAACGCTCAAGACGCTCGCAAAGCTCGCATCCTGTCTCAAAGTCAGCATGAAAGACCTGGTGCCCGACAATGAATTCGAGGCTGTAAGTCCGTCAGGGATTGGCGAACTTTGCGCGACGCTGCGTCAGGTGGCCGATGCGCTGGAAGCACATCGGCTACGGGTGTCCGAGCTGACCGCAGACGTCAGCCAGTTCACTAAGTTGCGTACGCACCTTGAGCAGCTCGTGGCGCCGACGCAGGACCCGTAAGGGGTTTGGCGACATTGCGGACCTGACACACCCACAAAATCAGGCTATCAACGAATTGTAACTTTACAATCAGGCTATGGCTGAGTAGACGGCTCCGGGTTTCATTCCGGAGCGGCTGGTGTCGGCAACGTTATCGGGAGCATCGCAGGAGGGGAGCGCCCCGGTTTCGGGGCCTCCGCCGCTGCTGCACTCTCCGGCCGCCGCTGCTGACTTCCCCTTCGATCAGGTCCTGGCCGGCATGGTTGCCGCCGGTCAAGGCATTCAGGCGCTTTGTCGTTTCCTTGACCTGACGCGTTCGGCGCTCGATGAGCACCTTGTTCGCCTCGGCCTGGCCACGCCTCACGATCGACCACTGCGGCAGTCGGGTCGGCATCCATGGTCCGTGCGCGACACGGTAGGTTTGATCGCCTGGCGCATCGCCGGCGTTCATCCTGAGGTCATCGGGCTTCGTCTCCGCCGATCGGCGAGCGCGGTCCGCGCCAAGGCGTGGCGGCTCGGTATCAAGGCGCCTGGACGGAAGGCTCTGCACAAGCCCGATCCAGCAACTCTTACCGACCCGATGCCTGGCTTCGGCTTTGGGAGTCCTGACGGACCGTCGTGCCAAGCCTCGTCGGCAGCTGCATGCGGACGCGCGGCGGGGGCGGTCAGCATCCGTGGGGCGGGTGATGACACCGGGGCCATTGTGCTTCCAACCGGCCTGCCCCCGGGAGGGCGCGGCACGCAGCCCCCCGCCGAGGTCGGCGCTCCTCAACCCGCGCCAGAGCCTGCAGCTCAGTCCGTGGCCCGGCCCACGCTGCAACAGGTTCCCAGGTTCGCGCCGTCTCGTGGTGGCCGGGTTCGGTCGCGTTCAGAGGGTCAGTTCGAACTGTCACTGCCTGGGGTTGTTGGCGGCGCCGACAAGACTGGTCATGGCCAGCAGTCAGAGGCTGTCGTCGCGCCGCCGCCCGTCATTCCGAGGATCGAGGCGGAGGTCGATCTGAATGGCGATCTGACCTGGGTCGGCACGGTTCATCGGCCGCTGACGAACCGGGTGGTCGTCTGGGTGTGCGGCATGCTGATGTTGGGAGGTCTGCACTGGAAGGAAGCCGCGTTGCGCCTCGGCATGACGCCGGGCGAGTTCAGAACCTTTCGGACGCGCTGTGCCATCCCGGTTGATTACAACCACAAGAAACTCACGAACGTCTTCAATGAGGCGATCGCTCGCGCGACGTGCGAGCGCTCGGGCTACGTCGTCAAACAAAGCATTAAGACCGGCAACAATGGCGGTAAGAGTGGCAAATGGTTCTGGGTGCATAAGGATGACAGGAACACGCGCGTGTCGCCGACCGAGCGCCGTCGCGAGCATCAAATCGAGGGCAGAAGCAACACGGTCTCGATCGTGACCCACGAAGAACTCGCCGCGCTTGCGAGGCAAGTGCGCGCTCGATTCGCAGAGCGACCGGCGATGATGCGTCCAGGGTGAACTGGCACGGGTGCTCTGATGCGCAACCAGACCGCTTCCGTCGCGCGGCGCCTTTCTGATCCCGACTTCCAGGGAACGCTGGTCAGCCGCTGCCTGGCGCTGACCTTGGGAATGAGTGCCCTGCTGGGCGCGTCGCTGCTGCACGATGCCTGGGTTTGGACCCATCCGGTTCCACCGCGATACTTCTTCACTGACGGTAAGCACGCGCCGCGTCCTGTACTCGCGCTCGACAGTCCGATTGTCGATGACGCCGAGTTGCTGGAGTGGAGCGTCAAGGCGATCCTCGCGCCCTACAACGTCGATTACTACAATTTCCCGGTCGAACTGAATACAGCGAGCCGACGCTTTACGATGCGTGGCTGGAATACGTTTGCCAATTCGTACATCTCGCAGGGCAATTTCGACGAATTGAAGCGGGCGCGCCTGCTTTGCCACGCGCAGTCGCAACGCGCCGCGGTCATTCATCAAACGAGCTACGTCCAAGGCGCGCTCGCGTACGCGATCCAGGTTCCGATCACGCAGACTTGCGAGAACGTCAATCAGACAAGCAGCAACAATCTGATGATTACCGCGCTCGTCATTCGCACCAACGACGACGACCATTCGGACGGGCTGGCGATCGACCAGCTCGTTGCCGCGCCGCGATGACGCGGGGCACGCACGGAGGCAAGGATGAACGCGGGTCGGGGGAACGGGGTCGTCGCAGGCCGACCGGGCCGAAGGCGATGCCGGGTTCGGGCGGGCGACACGCTGCTGGGCGGTTGCCTGGCAGCGATACTTCTTCTGCCGGTGCCATGCCGTGCCCAGACGAGCGATCAGGACACGCGCGGCTCGCCGCCGCCCCGCTCAGACAGTTTTGCGAATGGCAACCCCCCAGCGGCGCAAAAAGCGGCCCAGGACGCGATTCCGTTGACGCCTGCGATGATCGAGGAACTGGCGCGCCGGTACAACGCCTCGAAGCAGGCGGAGGAGCAGGCCGTCACGCAGCTTGCCGCCCCGATCAATCGACAGGTCGATGTGTCCTTCGCGCCGGGATTGGCGACCAGCATTATCAACACGGTGAAGGGCTATCCGACCGCGGTCAGCTTCTTCGACGGCACCGGCCAGCCCTGGCCGATCCAGTGGGACACCAACTCCAACCCGGCGGCGATCTCGGGCGGCACGAACTGCAACGCGCAAACCAATGCCGGTGGGCCCTCGGCGGTGGCGATTGGATTTTTTGTCTGCACGCCGACCAAGGGCAGCAACGTGCTTGAGATCACGCCGATTTCTCTCGCACCTCGCGGCGGTCTCGTGGTCAGCCTCGAGGGCGCGCCCAAGCCCCTCACCTTCCTGCTGGTGTCGGGCGGCGGCCGCTATGACGCCGACCTCTCCGTGCATGTTGCCGATCGCGGCCCGCACGCCAAGGTCGAGATCATGACGCAGCCCGAGGCGCCCGACACCGGCGCGCCCTTCCTCACCGGGATGCTGGAGGGGGTGCCGCCGGCCGATGCCACGCCGCTCGCGGTGGAGGGCGTCTCGCCCGAGGGTCTCAGGGCCTGGCGGCTTGGCCGCAACGTCTATCTGCGCACGCGTTACACACTGTTGTCGCCGGAATGGACGGCCTCCGAGGCGGAAGCCGGCCTCACAGTCTATGCGGTGCCCAACACGCCGGTGGTGCTGCTTTCCGTCAACGGCCGGACGGTATCGGCCTCCCTCAAGGACAATCCGTGATGTTGGACGTGCTGAAGCTCGGCAAATTAAAGTTTGGCTTCCCGGCCGGCGCTGCCCTTCTCAGCGGGGCTGGCCGCGCCGGGCCGCGACGGTTGGCGATGATCGCCGTGGTCGGGATCGCCGTGGCCGGGCTTGTCGTGGCGGTTGCGACCAGCGGCAGGCATGCGCCGCCCCTCTCGCGCGACGCGCGGATGAGGTCGGTGGACGCACTGCCGGGTGGGCTACACAGCACACCGGAACAGGATGCCCTGGCGCGTGAGGCCGATGCCGACCAAGCACAGGCGGCGCTGGCGCGCGGGCGATCCTACACGCCGCCGATCGCGCCGAGCGTGTCCGTGGTTGGCCCACCGCCCCAGCCTGAGCAAGCCACACCGGAGGCGCCGACAGCGTCGCCCCCAAACCCACAGTCGCAGCAGCGTCATGTCGCCAGGCCCCCGTCACCTGTCTATCTTCCCGCCGCGGTGTTTCCACCGGCGATGCCAACGTCACGGCCGGAGTCAGCGCGGACGGTACAGGTTGCGGCCGTTGTCGATCCGAAGGTGGAAGCTGCCTACACGAAGCAGATCGACGATCTCTTCAGCCGGTGGGGCGGGCGGGCGCCGCAAACCGAAATGGTGTTACCCACGACACAGCTGACCGGCGACGGGGCGTCCGGGGATAGCCCCGATCTGGTGCCGTCGTCGGGCCACATGCGCGGTGCGGCCACACCGAAGATGGCTCCGGCGCATGACGATGCGGTGTCACAAGTGCTGGTCCCGGCCGGCCGGGGCGTCTACGCGCATCCTGTGCTGGCGCTGAGCTCGGATCAGAGCAGCCCTGTCGTACTGCAGGCGGACAGCGGCCCGATCGCGGGCGACCGCATGATCGGCAGCTTCGCGCGGGAGAACGACCGCCTTGTAATCCACGTCAACAGCATCATCCACGGCGGGGAGACCCTCGGCGCGGATGGGGTGGTGATCGCGCCGGACACGATGGAAGCGGCCGTCGCCACGGGGGTTGATCAGCACTACCTTGCGCGCTTCGTCTTACCCGCCGCTGCGGCCTTTGTGCAGGGGCTGGGGCAGGCGTTGGCCACCACGTCCAACACGACCGCTGTCCTGAGCCCTCTGGGCGGCGCGACCACGACGACGCACCTCAATCTCGATCAGCAGCTTGGGGTCGGAGCGGGCGTAGCCGCGGCACAGGTCGCTTCCACGCTCAACCAGGCGGCCCCGAAAGGTCCGACGGTGACGCTGGACGCGAACGTCGCGGTCGGTGTGATGTTCCTTTCGGCGGTCACGTTGCATCACGGCGGCTGATCGTCGTCCGCTCCGAAAAACGCCGGCCTCCATTCGCAATTCGTCTAGCGATGCTGTGGCATCGCCCGATTTGCATGAGGTTGCCATGGACGCGCACATCGCTACGCCGCCGATGCCGGAAGAAGCCGGGCCCACGCTGAGTGCGCGGCTTCCGGGTGAGCCGGACCCCGATGCCGGCCCTGCCGCGAGGGATGGAACGGGTCCGCTTCATGCGGGTGATCAGCTGGCTACATCGGGCCCACCAGTGCCTCAGCGTCGGCGTTACGCGCTGCTGACCACGGCGTCGTTTGTGGCGCTGGCGCTCGCCGGCGCGAGCACCTTCCTCGTGTCGCCCTACAATCACGTCATGCCAGTGCCGCGGATGGTCTCGACCGTGCATGACCTGGCCGCGAAGGTGGGGATCAATCTGGATCGTCCGCTGGCGCCCGCGGCGTCGCTCGCGAACGTACCGATCGCGCCGCCAGCCGGGCCGATGATCCGACCGAAATACGTCGAGTCGTCGCGCAAGGAGCAGTTGGCCGAACTGTTGCGCCTGCACGGTGACACGGCACTGGCAGAGCCGGTCGCTCCCGCGCCTCCGTCGGGTTCCGCGGCCCCGTTGCGGGAAACGAGTCCGTCGGGGCGTTTGGGGACGCCGACGGCGCCCGGCGGGCCCGCGGTCGCGTCGGCTGCGTCCTCTCCACAGGGTCCTGCGCCCGCGCCGGCCGGTTACGTGCCGCACGAGCCAGGGGCGCCCCCTAAGCCGCCTTCGGCGGGCGTTGCGACTGTCGGCGAGCGGCCCGCGCCGCCACAGCCGTCCCCCGCCGCGCCGGAAGGACCTGCCTCTTCCCCGGGGGCGGCAGACCTCACGAAGACGGTGGTGGCTTCGATCGAGCCCCCCGCCCAACCAGCGGTGGCGCTGCCAGAGCCTTCCGCATCGCGCGGCTCGACGACCACCAGGCGGACGGAGCCTGTGCCGGCGGGAACGCCGATCGGCCACGATGTCCCGCCGGCCGCTGCGTCGGATCGGGGTCACCCGGACCCGACCAAAGTCGCCAGCGCGTTGCGGCCGGCGCCGTTGACCGCACCCGATCAGGTGCAGGTACTGGAGCTGGTGACGCAGATGGCGGCCATGGTGCGCGATCTTAGGGCGCAGGACGCATCGTTGCGGTCTGATTTCGCAAAAACGTCGGCCGATACCGGCAAGAGGCTTGACGACTTCGAGCGCCGCCTTGTGCTGGCCGAGGCGCGCAACGCCGTCGCTTCCGCCGCCGCCCGCCCATCGTCGGTTGCCGTCGATGATGCGGCTGCCGTGCATCCGGTGGCACCCGCCGCGCCCGTGACGGTAACCCCTTTGGCGGCTGCGTTGCCTGCCGACGGCAACGGCACCGCGAAGCGCTATCGCGTGCAGGCCGCATCACCGGGCCTGGCGTTGCTGGCGGAGATCGATCGAGGCGGAGGAGATGGCGCGCAGATCCAGGCGTCGGTCGGTGACACGATTCCCGGCTACGGCCGCGTCAAGTCGGTGTCGCAGCATGGCACGACCTGGGTGGTGACGACCGAACACGGCAACATCGATTAGCCGGCTTCGGGAGAGCGGGCGATGCAGGGCCTCGTCAACTTCAGCACGGCGATCGCCGATGGCATTGCCGTGCTGTTGCCCGCGTTCTGTTATCTGGCGGCGTGTGGTTGTTTTTTCTTCTTTGCCTGGACGTTGTGGACCTGGTCGCAGCCGCACTCGCGCTATCGCCATATTCATCACGAGAAGCCCTGGATCCCTTTCGTCTCACTGATCCTGTGCGGGGTATTCGCGACCTTCCCGCAGTTTCTGGCAATGGCGAATGTCAGCGCCGGCACCAATCTCGGGGTCACGCTGACGACGTATCAGGCGACGACCCCGCCGAACGCGAACACTGTGCTGGGCAATACGCCTGATGCCAGCGTCATCAATGTCGTGACGCTGTTTCAGTACTTCTTCCAGGCGTTCGGTGCGGCCTGCGTGTTCTGGGCGATCATGCGTTGGCGGAGCATCATCAACGGACACGTCAACGGCTCACCGACGTCCTGCGGCATCCAGTTCGTGTTCGGCGTGCTCTGCATCAACATCGTCACCATCGCCAACGGCGTGGAGTCGTTCTTCCAGACCGGTGGCTGAACGACGCTGATTTCGGCCGCGCCGTTCGCAACCTGACGCGCGAGCCTGCTGTCCGAGGGGTTGTTCCCTCGACCAACAGGAGTGAGAAGCGTGAAACTCTCGAACAACGCTATGCGGGGCGCCGTGAGAAAGCGCCGTCTCGCAGTCTTCGCCAGGGGGAAGGCCCTGCCGGCGCTTGCCCTGGGTTTGGGCTCGGCCCTCATCTTCGCCGGCCATGCGCTGGCGCAGGCGACGTCGCCTACCGGCGGCCTCGGCGCCCAGATGAACACCATGTCGTCCGAGGCGATCAATTCGGGCGGCGAGGCTTTCGGCATGGGCTGCTACCTGGCCGCGGCGATCTGCTTCGGTTTGGGCGTCTGGGCACTTTGGCAGTCACGGCAGCCGCAGAACCGGGAGACGGGCTATGTCGGCCGCGGTCTCGCGGGACTAATCCTGTGTGGCCTGTTCGCCACCGCCGGCGTGTGGATCAACAAGGCGTCGGTTACCGCCTCCGGCGGCAATGCGACCGTCAACGACACGCCGGGCATGGTGCAGTTCGGCGCCGGGGGCGCCGGCGGCTGATCACGCGTAGCAGCCTGCCGTCGACGCGCCCGCTCGTGTTGGTTGGCAGGCTGCTTCTCTTCGGAGAGGGCCTATGAGGTACGTTTCATCCAATTCCGATCTCGACGAACCTGCTTCCGCCGCGTGGTGCAATCCATGCGCGAGGCTGATATCGGCGTCATTCCTGATCCTAGCCTTTGCCTACGTCGTGGCGGGGGTGATGGTGGCCACGCACGGTCAGGTGTCGCGTCAGTCGCTGTCCACCATCGTCGCGCCGCTGTGGACGCTGCTGCGCATGTTCGTGCCGGCTGCGGCGCCCACCTGTGTCCCGGGTTTTTTGTTCTGGCTGGAGCGCGGCCGAACGATCGGAGAGCGCCGGCGAGGGCTTCTGCGTGGTTTGGCCATCCTGATCGCCGGCGTTGCGATCGTCGCCTGTGCGGCCGGTACGCAGCAATGAAACGTCATGCCCTGATGCTGTCGGCTTCGATCGACACGACGCGGGAGGCCGCGCCACTTGCGGATGCCGCAAAAAACGACGCGCTGTGCTGCAGTTTCTGCGCGCAGTCGGACGCTGCCTTTCCCGCGCGCACTCGACGACCAGCAGGCGAGACCATTCGATGCTGTGCACTTTGCTTTCTGGTTGAGCATCTCGAACGGCCACGCATCGACGAGGAAGCCTCGCTGATCTGGCTGCCGGAGATGAGCCAGGTCGTCATCAACGCCCTCATCCGCGAAATCCATATCCGGCTGCGGGCGCTCGGCGAGACACTGCATGCCGAATTCCGTCTCAGCCTCGACACGGAGGAGCGGCGGCGCCTGTTCCACGCGCGTGCGCTGCTGCAGGGCCGCGGCGCCGCCGCCATCGCCCGGCTCAGTACCGGGCGGCCGAGCGATCTTGCCGGCGCGATGCTGCGGCTTTCCGACGCGGCCTATCGGCGGCGGTTCAAGCTGCTCGGCGGGCTGCGTCTGCTGCCGTCGGGCCGTTTCTTCGAGGGCGATCGGGATATCTACCCCGAGATTGTCGATCGCTGGCGCGCGGCCGTCGACGGTGACGCGGCGCCCAGCATGGCAGGCGCAGGCTGATGTTCGCCTGGCTCGCCAATGGCCTGGCCAGTTTATCGCTGCTGCTGAAGCAGCCTTTGACCGCCTATTGCGATTTGGAGACGGTCGATGGTGACGCGCTGATCACAAAGAGCGGCTATTACGTCTCCTGGATCCGTGTCGACGGCATGCAGCGGATGGCCGAGCGCAAGGATTTCGGGCAGATCACCGAGGCGATGCGGCTCGATCTGTCGGGCGCACTCGAGACGCGCGGTCACGCCATCGTCGGCTGGTATATTTCCGACCCCGATGCCGCTCTCGTCGAGATCGAGCGCCTCAATCTGGGCGCCTGCCGGTCGAGCGCGCGCGAGGTCGGCCTTGATCTGCACGACATTCTCGATGAGCGCGCCCGTCTCTGGCCGAGGCTGATGCGCTGGGAAGCCGCGTATTTCATCGTCTGGACGCGCACCTCCGTGCTGACCAAGGAGGAGCGCAAGCAGCTGAAGGCCGAATACGCCGCCAATGCCCGCGAGGCCGGGGCGATCGGCGACACGCAGCGATTCTACATGCGCAGCGAGGTCATGGCGGCGCGGCACTCGGCATTCACCTCGCGCGTTCTTTCCGCCCTGCGCGCGCACGACGTCGCCGCTTCGGAGCTTGACCCGCATGATGCGCTCTGTGTGGCGCGGGCGGCCATGTATCGGGAAATGGCGGGCTCTGATTGGCGGCCGAGCCTGCCGGGTGATGTCGTGATGGCGCGCTGCCCGGAAGACGATGTTTCCAGGCCGAAGGCGGAGTATCTGCTCTGGCCGCCGATCCGCGATCAGCTCTTCTACGCGGATGCGGTGACTCATGGCGGGCAGCGTGTGGACTTTGGGGATAATGCCTACGCGGCCGTCGATATGCACATCGGTCCCGAGGACCCTCGACCTTTCGTGGAACTGGCATCCACGCTCGGTCTGGATCGCATCCCCTGGCGATGCTCGATTGTTGTCGAGGGCTGCGGGCAGTCGGCGATGCAGCTCAAGGACATCGGGGCGAGCTTTCTCTCCATGTACCCCGGCAATGCCGAGCTGCGCCGCGCCTTCGCCTTTCTCAAGCAGGCGCGTGCGGAGGAGAACCACA
>DASRQX010000158.1:0-12563 GCA_035696165.1 Acetobacteraceae bacterium
CCGCTTTCGGCCAATTTCGGCCGATTGGGCGGCGCCTGCGAGGGACCGCAATGGGCGGGGAACGGACGTAGGAGACTTTCTCCCTCGACGGCTGATTTGCACTCATTGCGGATATTCAAGCTGGGCGGTCGGCCGAGCCAAGGTGGACCGTCGCCCGGCGCGCCGGCGAATCGTCGCGACCCTGCGTGGCTCGTGGTATTCTCCGTGAGGAGATTCTGGCGGACGGGCGTGCGTCACCGGCGACCCGGGTGACCGGGCAGATCGGCAGCAGCCCATTACGCCGGCGGGATGGATCAGGCTGGCGGCCGGGTGCTCCCGGCGACGGATTAGCTGGCGTCGCGGGACGGTTTTAGTGCAAAATATACTAACTATCATACATCGTCCAGGAACGCCGATGCACGCAATTGCGGACACCGTCCCGCCACCCCAACGCCATTGCCGTGCTGGTCCCGACCGGGATGTCTCCGACTGGGATATCTCCGACCGGGGTATCTCCCACTGGGGTGTCTCCAGCTGGGGCATCTCCGAGCGCGATATCTGCGAGTGGGGCATCGCCAGGCGGAGCGCCGCGGAGCGGTGCACCACCGAGCGCGGTGTCACCAAGCGGGCCACCGACCGGGATCACCGCCGCACTGCCGCTACCCCCGCCGGCGGCCCCGCCGCCACCGCCGGCATCGCCATCCACCGGGGCAGCGCCGCCGACGAGGCAGACCACCGCTCCACCCGCTCCATCCCGACCGCCGCGCCTGTTCCGCGACCGATCGTACCGCCGCCGCCGATTGCGCCGCCAATCGTGCCGCCGCCAACCGCGCCATCGCCAGTCCTCGCGACGCCGGGCAAGCAAGCCGCGAGCGAGGCAACCCAGCCAGCCCCATCCACCGGGCCACCACCCACGCAATCGCCGTCCGCTCAATCGCTACCCACTCAATCGCTGTCGGATGCCGGTGCCGCGCCGCCAGCCTCGGCCACCAGTACGCCTGGCCCGGGCGCACTGGCGGCCACTACGACGGAAGCGCCGAAGTGGACCAGCGCGACGCAGTCCCTGCCGTTTTCGCCCACCGTCGGCGTTGCCGCGTTTCGTCGCGGCGGCAGCGCATTGGTGGTCTTCGATGAACGTCGGCCGATCGATCTCTCCGGCGTGCGTGATGACCCGGTGTTCGGCGCGGCCACGATCCAGTTGCTGCCGGCCGCCACGGTGTTGCGCCTGCCGCTGCCCGCCAACCGGAATCCGGCGATCAGCCAGGCGTCGCAGTCCTGGCGGCTCGCGGTGATCGAGACCGCCCCGCCAGCACAACCGATCCCGATGCGAGCCGAGGACGGGCAGCTTGGCCTGCCGGTTGACGCGCCGAGCGAGGTGGTGGCGATCGCCGACCCCGAGACCGGCACCACTCTGCTGGTGGGTACCCAGCTTGCCGCCGGACAAGGCTTCCCGGCAGCGCGCCAGATGCCCGATTTCAGCCTGCTGCCGACCTGGCAAGGCGTCGTGATCGCGCCACTGTCGGACCGCGTGGAACTGCGTGTCGTCAATAGCGGGTTCATGCTGACCGGTCGCAAGCCGGCCTGGCGATGTCGGCCAGTTCCGCGACGATGCAGGCCCAGGTGGACGCCGCCGGGATGACGCGGCGATTCGATCTGCGCAGCCGGCCGTTGCCGACGCTGGTACGGCGTCTGCGGGAACAGGTCGTGGCGGCGGCGATGGCCGCGCCCCTCACCCGCGGACGGCTGGGCCTGGCAACGGCGGAAACCATGATCGCGCTGGACCTTGCGCCGGAAGCGCAGGCGATGATGCAACTGGCGACAGCCGACGCCCCCGCGCTCGGCGAGAGCGCCGACGCGATCGGGCTCGGCGCGATCGCCGCCTTGCTGGCCGGCCGCGTCGAGGACGCTGGCGGCATCGATGATCCGCGTCTCACCGGCAGCGACGAGGTGGCACTGTAGCGCGCGGTACGTGCAGCCAAGGTCACCCCCGGCTCGCCGCTGGCCGCTACCGGGTTCGCCGCCACCATCGCGTTGATCGACGTCTATCCGCAGGCGCTGCGCCGGCGCCTGTTATCGCTGGCCTTCGAGACGATGATCGAAGGTGGTCAGGCGGTGGCAGCCGCGCGGCTGCTCGCACGCCAGGGGGACAACGACCCGGCGCTCACCTTGGCGCGTGGTATGCTGCGCGAGACCAACGGCGACACCGATGGCGCACTGGCGATCTACGACGCACTGGCCGCCGGCCGTGACCGGCTGCTACACGCGCGCGCGGCGGTTCGGGCGGTCGAGCTGCGGCTGAGCGCAGGACGCATCGACGTGGCACACGCGGCGGACGCGCTGGACAGGCTGCTTCTGCGCCTGGCGCGGCGACCGCCGGGAACTGGCACTGCGCGAACGGCTGGCCGGCCTGCGGGAGCAGACTGGCGCGTGGCGGGTCGCCCTGGCGCTGCTGCGCGACACCGAGGAGATGTTTCCCGATGACAAGGATGCGGTCCACGCCCGGCTGAAAGCCACCTTCGCCCGCCTGCTGCACGATGACGCATTGGACCGGCTGGCGCCGCTGGAGCTGGTGGCACTGGTCGAGGAGAACGCTGATCTGCTGCCGGATGGGCCGGCGGGTGAAGCACCGGAGGAGCGCCTGGCCGACCGGCTGGTGGCGCTGGACCTGCCGCGGCGCGCGGCATCGGTGCTGGAGAAGCTGACGGCCTCGGCGCCCAGTCCGGCCGGCCGCGCCGGGTTCGCCGCCCGGCTGACAGTGCTGCGGCTGCGCGAGCACGACGCGAGCCGCGCGCTGGCAGCCCTCACGGCGACGGCCGATCCGATACTGCCCCTGCCGCTGATTGAACGGCGGGCGCTGCTGGCGGCGTCGGCTCGTGCCAAGTTGGGCGACACCACCCGCGCGGTGGAGGAGCTCGCCACGCTGGGCACCGCGGCGGCCGACCTGGCGCGGGCGACAATCCTGGAGCAGGCGAAAGACTGGCCCGGCGCGGAGAGCGCGCTGGCCGATTATGTCACCAAGGCGGTGCCGCCGACCGGAATCATGGATCCGGCGCAGCAACGCACCCTTGTGCGCTACGCCACCGCGGCGGCGCAGGCCGGCAACGACGGGGCGCTCGCGTTGCTGCGCGCCAGGGACGGCCCACGCATGCCCACCGGGCCATTCGGGGACATGTTCCGCCTGCTGACCGCGGAGCCGGTGCATGTGACCGCCGACCTGCCGCGTGCCGGCCGCGAGACGGCGCTGGCGCACGATCTGCCGAAGGCGCTCGACGCGCTGAAGCCACCGATCGGCACGCTATAGCGCCGCGAGAGTGCGCACGGGAGCGCCCCGGGGAGTGCGCCCAGGTATGCGCATTTGGAGTTTCTCATGTGCGGGGCAGAATATTGCTTGCATCGTCCCCCCCCATTCCTTATGTCCCCCCCCTCTTGGCCCAAGGGGGTGATCGCGCCAATCGCGGCGCCCAACCGGCCGTCTACTGGTAGGAAGGGGTTCGAAATGAACGCTCTAAGCCCACTGGGGATGGTCTCGGAACTCCCGAGCGTGATCCAGACGTCGTCCACCGAGGTGGCGAAGGACTATTTTGTCGAGAAGGACGGCGTGAAATTCGCCGGCATGCACCTGCTGGTCGATCTGTGGGGGGCGAGCAATCTCACCGATCCGGCAACGATCGATGATGCGCTGCGTGAGGCTGCGGAAGCAGCGGGCGCAACGATCCTGCACACCCATTTCCATCATTTCGGTCCCGATGGTGGTGTGTCCGGCGTGCTGGTGCTGGCGGAGAGTCATATCTCGATCCACACTTGGCCCGAGCGCGATTTCGCCGCGATCGACATCTTCATGTGCGGCGCCTGCGATCCGTACCTGTCACTGCCGGTGCTGAAAACGGCGTTCCAGCCGGCCTCCATGCTGCTCGACGAGCAACGGCGCGGCCGCATCGCCTGATCCTGGAATATTGCGAGGATACCGCATGGCCCGGGCGGCAGCGCTCGGGCCATGTCGGCATTTGGCGATGCGGCCGCATGGAGTGACGACGATGGCAACCGACGCCTGGCTCAATGAGACGCTGTATCCCGATTGGGGCCAGCGCTTCCTGGTAAAGCGTGAGCTGGCGCGCGTGCAGAGCGCGTTCCAGGACATCGTGATTTTCGACAGCACCAGCCACGGCCGGGTGATGGTGCTGGATGGTGTCATCCAGATCACCGAGGCGGACGAGTTCGTCTACCAGGAGATGCTGGCGCATGTGCCGTTGCTGGCGCACGGCGCGGCTGCGAACGTGCTGATCATCGGCGCCGGCGATGGCGGCGTGCTGCGCCGCGTGTTGCAGCATCGCCAGGTGCGGCGCGCGGTGATGGTGGAGATCGACGGCGAGGTGATCCGGCTGTCGAAACAATACCTGCCGGGGGTCGCCGGCGCGGCGTGGGACGATCCGCGCACACAGGTGATCGTGGGTGACGGCATCGATTATGTAAAGCGCGCGCCGGATGGTGCGTTCGATGTGATCATTGTTGACTCCACTGATCCGATCGGCGTCGGCGAGGTGCTGTTCACTGACGAGTTCTACGCCAATGCCGCGCGCATCCTGACCCCGCGCGGGGTGGTGGTGAACCAGTGCGGTGTGCCGTTCATGCAGGCCGACGAGTTGCGCGAGACCAGCCTGCGGCGGGCGAAATTCTTTCCGCATGTGAGCGCATATGTTGCCGCGGTGCCGACCTATGTCGGCGGATTCATGACGCTTGGCTGGGCGGCGAAGGATGCCGGGCTGACGCAGCTGGCGGTGGAGGAGATCAGGGCGCGGGCACGGGCGGCTGGGGTGCTCGATACGACACGGTATTGGACAGCGGAGATCCATGTCGGCGCGTTCAACCTGCCGCCGTATATCGCTCGGCATGTGCCGGCCTGATACGTGGCGCCCGAAATGCTGACTCTTCCAGCATTTCGGGCGCCTGGTATCGCGCGCGGGGTTGGTGGGGCGGCCGCGCGCCAAACCAAGAATCATACCAGCGGCCCGACACCAAACGAACGGTCAGGCATTAGGGCCGTTGGTATGAGACCAGCGAGTACCCGACCCGAACACGGACCGCGTACAACTGATTGCATATTCCAAAAGAGCGACCATGGCTCGCGCACCTGACCGCACGGAAAGCCGCTGTCGCGAACTGGCGATTGCCGCCGGTGTGGACCCTGACAGCCGCGTCGAGAAGCCTGGCAGCCCGCGCGGCATGCCCGTCTGGTGCACGTTCCGCGACGCGACGCGCGCGGAGCAGAACGCACGAGAGCAAGCCGCGGCAGCCGCCGCCATGGTGAACCTGCTTCCGCAGGAACCGGCGTTTCAGAACGTGCCACTCAAGGTGTTCGGCGAGCACGATGCAGCAACGATTACCCAGATGCGCAACTGCATGGCGGTCGGCATCGCGGTGGCGGGCGTGATCTGCGCCGATGGCCATCTCGGCTATGCCCAGCCGGTCGGCGGAGTGATCGCGTATGAGAAGCAGATCAGCATCTCCGGCGTCGGCTTCGGTTGCGGCAACACGACGGTGCGACTCGATACCCCGTACGAGGCAATAAAGGATGTGGTGCCATTGGTGCTCGGCGACATCCGCAAGGTCATCTCGTTCGGCGTCGGCCGCAGCAATGACGAGCGCGTCGAGCACGCCCTGTTCGACGATAACGACGCGTGGCGCTGCTCCGACATGGCGGCGTACCGGCAGAAGGCCAAGCAACAGCTTGGCACGGTCGGGTCGGGCAATCATTACGTTGACCTGATGCGCGACGAGGCTGGGTTCGTATGGATCGGCCTTCATTTCGGCAGCCGCGGCCTGGGCCATACCAGCGCCATGCGCTACCTGAAGGAGGCCGGCGGTGGTGACGGCATGAACGTGCCGCCTGCCGTGGTGGACGAGGACAGCGAACTCGGCGTGCGCTACGTCGCCGCCATGCCGCTCGCCGGACGCTATTCCCATGCCGGCCGTGAGTGGGTGGTCGAGCGGATGCGCCGCATCATCGGCGGCACGGTCACCGACATGGTGCACAACCACCACAATTAGGCGGGGCGCGAAACGCATGACGGCCGCGATCTCTCGGTTGTGCGCAAGGGCGCGACGCCGGCGTTTCCGGGCCAGCGTGGGTTCGTCGGCGGCAGCATGGGCGACGATGCGGTGATCATACAGGGCGTGGACGGCCCGGAGGCGCGCGCGTCGCTGTATTCGACGGTGCACGGCGCAGGACGGCTGTTCGGTCGCAAGGAAGCCAAGCGCCGCTTCACGCGTGCGCAGATGGATGCGTGGTTGCAGGAGCGCGGCGTGATGCTGCTGGGCGCCGATCTGGACGAAAGCCCAATGGCCTATCGGCGGCTACCCGACGTGCTGGCGTGCCACGCCGGATCGGTAAAGGTGCTGCACCGGCTGCGTCCATTCGCGGTGGCGATGGCGGGTGATGGAGAGTTCGATCCGTGGAAGGACTGAACGGCTGGGTGATCGCCGCGCATCGGTCAGCGTAGGGTTCGACTAGTGCGGCGCCGGGCGGGTACACTCCGGCGCCACCGACCCCGCCGCTCAGGACCCCGCCATGAAGATCGCCACCTGGAACGTCAACTCGATCCGCCAGCGCGAGAAGCACGTGCAGCGCTGGTTGGAGCGCGTGCAGCCGGACCTCCTTGTGCTGCAGGAGATCAAGTGCGAAGCTGCCGGCTTCCCGGCGCTGACCTTCCAGGGCATCGGCTATCAGAGCGACGTGGTCGGGCAGAAATCCTACAATGGCGTCGCCGCACTCGGCCGGGTGCCCTTCACCGTCACTCACCGGTCCCTGCCCGGCCTGCCGGCCGACGACGTCCAGTCCCGCTACATCGAAGTGGAGGCCGAGGGCGTTACCGTGATCGGCATCTACCTGCCGAACGGCAACTCGGGTGGTGAGGCCGGCTTCGCCTACAAGCTGGCCTGGATGGATCGGCTGGCCGAACGCGCGGCGGCGCTGCTGGAGGCCGACACGCCGTTCGTGATCACCGGCGACTTCAACGTGGCGCCGACCGACGACGATTACGCGCCCGGCGCCCTGGCGCCAACCGACGCCCTGGTCCGTCCGGAAAGCCGCGCCCGCTTTCGCCGCCTGCTGTGGCTTGGGCTGACCGACGCGATCCGCGCGCTGCACCCGAGCGGACGCATCTACACGTTCTGGGACTACCAGGGCGCCGCGTGGCCGCGCGATTCCGGCCTGCGGATCGACCATGCACTGCTGTCGCCGAGCCTGGCGGAACGGTTGATCGCCGCCGGGCCAGACCGCGAGGAGCGGGGCGCCGACCAGCCTTCGGACCATGTCCCGGTGATGATAGAACTCGCGTGAACACCCGGGCCCGCTCGCGGTGCGCCGGCCGCCAGGTTGACCACCGAACCACCGACCAGTGACCACTGAACCCTACTCCCAGTGCGCCGGGCGCCAGACCCATTGGCTGGCCTGCGACGACCAAGCCCAGTGCCCGTCCACCCAGTGGTGGAAGCGCATTTCACGGATCACGTAGTGTCCACTGATCCAAACGTACTGCACGCCGTTCCAGTGCCAATGTCCCGGCTCCCAGATGTAGCGATCGCCCGGCGGCGGCGGCAACGGCTCGTAGCGCGGCGGCGGGACCGGCCCCTATGGCATCGGCGGTTGCGCCAGCGCCGGGTCGGCGAGGCCAAGCGCAAGAATTCCGATTGTCATCGCCCGTTTCGTGCTGGTCCTCCACCCACAGGCTCTGACAGCCAACCACAGGTCTGGCCGAACGCAGTAAGCGAGTAATCAATCTGACACAGAGTTTCACCGAGTGCACACAGAGTTTCACTGAGAGACAGCCGATGGCGCTTCGCGCGGATATGCTTGATGACCTTGTGCGAAGCGCAATCATTTCTTCTGATGCTTCTCAGTGAAACTCTGTGTGCACTCGGTGTATCTCTGTGTCCGATTGACGACTTGCTTGATGGATTGATGGCCCCCGGGGCCAAGCGCCCGAGAGCAGGCAAGACGATGTGGGCATTGCCGAAGAGTCAATCGTTTCGGCGTCTGATATTACTGTCCATCTTTCAATCTGGCAGCCCAGCATCGCGCTCCATGCGCGGTGAGGGGGACCGATCAAGAGATGGTACCACGACGGCATCAGAACGAATTGGCGCGACTCAACCCTGTTGTCGTCACAACCGTCCCGGGGCTCGCCCCGGGGCACAGCCATGACGGTGGAGCAACGCCCCCTGCCCGGCTTCAGATATCCGCGTAGCAGTGCGTCTCCGCCTCCGCGCCCGGATGCGTCACGGCACCGAGATGCGCCGGCCCGACGAGCTGGGCGTATTTCCAGATCGCACCCGCATTGTAATCGGTTCTGCGCGGTTTCCATTCCGCCCGCCGCGCGGCCAATTCGGCGTCGGACAGCACGACGTCGATGCTGCCCTTCTCGGCATCGATCACGATCTTGTCGCCGTTGCGCAGCAGCGCGATCGGTCCGCCCACCGCCGCCTCCGGCCCGACATGGCCGACGCAGAAGCCGCGCGTCGCGCCGGAGAAGCGCCCGTCGGTGATCAGTGCCACGTCGCGGCCCTTGGTCTGGCTCTGGCCATAGATCGCTGCGGTGGTCGACAGCATCTCGCGCATTCCCGGCCCGCCTTTCGGACCTTCGTAGCGCACGACGATGACATCGCCCGGTTTGTAGGCGCGCAGTTGCACGGCGACGAAGGCCTCTTCCTCGGAATCGAAACAAAGTGCGGTGCCTTCGAAGCGCAACTGGTCGCGCTCCATCCCGGCAACCTTCACGATCGCGCCGTCAGGCGCCAGGTTGCCGCGCAACCCGACCACGCCACCGGTCTTCGAGATCGCTTTCGACACCGGATAGACGACGTCCTGGTCGGTCGGGAACACCACACCCTTGTGGTTCTCGGCCAGCGTCTTGCCGGTCACCGTCAGACAGTCGCCATGCAGCAGCCCGGCATCCAGCAGCGCCTTGATGACCACCGGGATGCCGCCGATCCTGTGCACGTCGAGAGCCACGTATTTCCCGCCCGGCTTCAAATCTGCGATATACGGCGTGCGTCGCATGATCTCGACCACGTCGTCCATGGTGAAGCGGATCCCCGCCTCATGCGCCATCGCCGGCAGGTGCAACCCGGCATTGGTCGATCCGCCCGTGGCACCCACGACGACCGCGGCATTCTGCAATGCTTTCAGCGTAACGATGTCGCGCGGACGGATCTGGTTCTCCACCAGGTGCATCACCGCGCAGCCCGACTGGACGGCAAAACGATCCCGATCCTCGTAGGGCGCCGGCGAACCGGCGGACCCGGGCAACGCCAGGCCGATCGCCTCGCTGACCATGGCCATCGTGTTGGCGGTGAACTGCCCGCCACAGGCGCCGGCCGACGGACACGCCACGCATTCCAGCGCGTGCAGATCTTCCGCGCTCATTTTGCCGGCCGCGTGCTGGCCCACCGCCTCAAACACATCCACGACCGTGACGTCCTCGCCCTTGAATTTTCCCGGCAGGATCGAGCCGCCATACATGAACACGCTCGGGACATTCAGCCGCAGCATCGCCATCATCATGCCGGGCAGCGACTTGTCGCAGCCGGCGAGGCCCACCAGTGCGTCGTAGCAATGTCCGCGCATCGTCAACTCGACGCTGTCGGCGATCAGGTCACGCGAGACCAGCGAGGACTTCATGCCCTGATGGCCCATGGCGATGCCGTCGGTGACGGTGATGGTGGTGAATTCGCGAGGTGTGCCGCCGGCCTCCGACACGCCCTTCTTGGCCGACTGGGCCTGGCGACTGAGGGCGATGTTGCAGGGCGCCGCCTCGTTCCAGCAGGTGGCAACGCCGACCAGGGGTTGGTTGATGTCGTCCTCCGTCAGGCCCATCGCATAGTAGTAGCTGCGGTGCGGCGCCCGATCGGGCCCAACCGTCACGTGGCGGGACGGCAACTTGGTCTTGTCCCAGCGCTTGGTGAGCATCTGCGTTCCCCTTCCTGCCACGTGATCGAGCGCCCGGTTATACCGCCGGCGGCGAAAACGCCAACCCGCGGGATGTCGCAGCAGGTGCGGATGGCGCGCCTCAACGAGGCGAGCCTTCACCTCGCGTTAACCCGCCGGGCGCTAACCCGCTGAAGATGAAAAGCGCTGCCATGCCACCGGTCCGCGCTGTCCTGCTGTCCGCCGCCACAGTGATGATCCTGCATGGACAGATCGCGCACGCTGGCGACTCCACACGGTTCGAGATCCTGTCCCTTCAGCTCGGCATGACCGCATCGGAGGTCCTGCAGCAGCTGCACGGTCAGCGGATCAATCGCACGGCGATCGAACAACGTCGACCAGCCTGTGCGCGAAGACCAACGACGCCCTGCATATCCACGATCGACGCACGCACCCGCAACGGACGGTTGCGCATCAGCCTGGTCGGGACCAACCCGGATGCACCGATCGGGCAGGAGATCGTCTTCCGCATCACTTACCGGATAACTGGCCGTGGCCCCGCCGACGCGGATGCACTGCACGAGGCGGCGATCGGCTGGTACGGCCGGCCCACCAGCGTGACCCCTGATACGTGGTGCGGGCGCCTCGACGTTACCACCGGCACCTCCGCCGCCGGCCAGCCAATTCTGCGGATCCAGGCGGTGCCCGACGCCGCCGCGCTGCTGACCCCGAGCGGCGACAAGCGCCTGGTCCGCCGAGGGGCCTCACCTGCTCACGGTTTGCTTGATTGCCCTGGGTCTAGCCCGCACTTCTCATACTCTCGCGGGTGCTGGATTGGTCCTCGCCGCGCCAACATCCCGCAACAGTGTGAGAAATGCGGGTTAGACCGTGATGCTGGTCGGCGAGGTGCCGAGCGTGGTGCCGCCGCCCGCCAAGGATTGCATGTTGGCCGTCACCGCCTGGGCGATCTGCTGCATGAGCAGATCGGTCGCGCCCTGCGGGAATGCGGCGGTCGATGTGCTGCCGGTGCCACTGCCAATGCCACCGGCGTTGGTATCGTTCGATGCGGTGCTGTCGCCCGAGATAATGCCGGTCGCGTCCGGCGGAACGGTCAGCCCGCTCGACGCGGTGCCGCCGACGGCGGCGCCGGGCTAGGCCGCGCCGTTCCCGCCAAGGTCAGCGGAGATCGACTGAAGCTCCTGCACCAGCGCGGCGCTGAGATCGATTGTGCCGCCCGTGCCAACGAGGCTGGCGGCCGTCGCGTTCGAACCGCTGGTCGTGCTCAATGCGCTGATGGTGCCTGACGCGTCGGTGCTGTTTGATGCGCCGGTTGTGCTCGCTGCGTCGATGGTGCCGGCGGATGCCAGGCTGCCACCGAGGTTGGAGACGAGAGACTGGAGATCGGCGAAGAGATTGGCGATGCTGCCGGAACCTGCTTCAACATCCGACGGCCCTGGTGGCGGGAACGACGGGGCGCCACCCGGGAAGCCGACGCCGCTCGATCCCGACCCCTGAGTGATCCCGTTTGTGCCGTTTTCGCCGCCACCAAAAACGCCGCCGAGGGACAGCGACTGGGACAGCAAGCCACTCGACAGCATCGGCGTGGTGCTGGCGGTCACCGTGCTGCCGGGCGCGGCGTCGGCGGGGGGTGTCGTCGCGGCGGTGCCGGGAGATGTGCCGCCCTGGCCGAAGGTGGAGGTGGAGGCGGACTGCGCCGCCCGGATCGCGGCAAGCTGCGCCCACAGGTCGTTTTGGCCTGATACCGAACTGAGCATCTTGACTCTCCTGGGCGTCGCTGTGCGGCGCATGCGGTGTAAGTGCAGGAGGTGTGCCAGCCACCGCGCCTCGCGATCGCCGCGGCAAGCCGTGGTTCCGCGCCGCGATCAGGCCGGGCTGGCGGGGTCGCTCGGCAGGATTTGCCGGGCTGGAAGATGCCGCCCGGCAAGGCCTGCCGAATTGCGCGGCTGCCGCGCCGCCACCGGCAGCCCATGCGGCAACGGCAGGCCAGCCGCCGCCGTTGATCCGTGTGGGCGATCCGGCTCGGCGGTCCGTTTGGCGGCGCTATTCGCGCATCGCGCGGGCGCGTTTGGCGGCGGGTCGGTCCCAGCACTTGTGCAGCCATGCGGTCACCGCGGGCCAGCGGCCAAGGTCGAGGATCAACCCGCGATAGAGCGCCGAGGCCACGTTCAGGTCGGCAACCGTGAATTCGTCGCCGGCGAGCCATGCCGACTTCCCCAGCGCGATCTCCAGTACGTCCAGTGCCGGAACGATTTCGTCCCACATCGCCTTGGCGAGCGCCGCGTCGCGCTGCAGCTCCGGCAGCACCGCGGTGTGGTTGGCGTAGGCGACGATCTGGCGATCCAGGCGGTCGGTCTCCCACAGGCTCCATTGCCAGGCCAGCGCCTCGTTGTGCGCGCCCGACGGGTAGAGCTTGCCGTGCTTCTTCGCGAGATACAGGTTGATCGCCATCGATTCGGCCAGCACGAAGCCATCGTCCTCGATCACCGGCACGCGGGCGTTGGGGGTTCAGTGCCAGGAACGCCGGCGTGCGGGTGCCGGGCGCGCGCGGCAGCACGTCGTCGTGCTCGTACTCCACACCGAGTTCGCCCGCCATCCAGAGCGTGCGAATGGTGCGCGAGCGGGCGGAGCCGTGGATCCGAAG
>DASRQX010000159.1:0-3973 GCA_035696165.1 Acetobacteraceae bacterium
AGCCATTTCGAGCGGGACGTGATCCTGTGGGGCGTCCGCTGGTACGTGGCCTATCCGATCAGCTACCGGCAGCTTGAGGAAATGATGGATGAGCGCGGCGTGGAGGTTGACCATTCCACGCTCAATTGCTGGGTGCTCAAATACGTTCCGCTGCTGGAGACGCGGTTCTGGGCGCGCAAGCGTTCGGTCGGATCCAGTTGGCGATTGGACGAGACCTATGTGAAGGTCAAGGGCGTCTGGAAATACCTGTACAGAGCGGTCGACAAGGCTGGCGCCACAGTGGACTTCCTACTGACCGCCAAACGGGATGGCAAAGCCGCGCTTCGTTTTCTGCGCAAGGCGATAAGATGTAACGGTACACCGGACAAGATCACGATCGACAAGAGCGGTGCCAATGCGGCGGCAATCGGAAGCTACAATACTGACCACAAGGCCGGCATTGAAATGCGCCAGATCAAATTCATCAACAACATCGTCGAGCAGGATCACCGAGCCATCAAGCGACAGATACGACCGATGCTCGGGTTCAAATCATTCTGGTCCGCAGCCGTGACCCTAGCCGGCGTTGAGTTGACGCACATGATCCGCAAGGGTCAGTTGCTGCTGAGAGGGGAGCTGTGTTCGGCGCAGCAGTTCTATTCACTGGCAAAATAAGATAATCTCGCCTCTCGGGCTTCGCTCGTCCATTAGAATTATTTGCGACAGAACCCGCCGCCGGCCCGAGGCTCGCCACGATGCCCGCGTTGGGCGGCGACCGGCCCGCCCTGCACGTGCCCGCCCTGCCCCTGAAGGAGACGACTGCCGTGCGGCCCTGGGCTATTCTCGCGGCACTGACTCTGGGACGCATCGCCTTCGGCTATCAGCTCCAGACCGTGGCGACGCTCGGGCCGACCCTCGTCCCGTTGTTCCATCTCTCATACACCGAGTTCGGCGCGCTCATCGGCTCCATGATGCTGCTGGGTGCCTTCGTTGCATTGCCGCTGGGGGTGCTCGGCGGCTGGCTCGGCGACCGCGTGGTGCTGGGCGTCGGATTGGCCCTGATGGCGGCGGGCTCTTGCGTCAGTGCCTGGGGCGGCGACCCGGCGGGCATCGCCGCGGGACGCATCGTCGCCGGCATCGGCGGCGTGGGCATGATCGTGCTGCAGGGCAAGGTCATCGCCGACTGGTTCACCGGTTCACGTTTCCTGTTGGCGATCAGTATCGCGGTGTGCGGCTATCCGATCGGCGTCGGCCTGGCGCAGCTCATCCTGCCACCGGTGGCGGACGCGTTTGGCTGGCCGGCCGGGTTCATTTCCGGCGCCGGCATTCCCGGTGTCGCACTTCTGATGTTCCTCGCCAGCTTCCGCCCACCGCGCGACATGGCCGCTGAACAGCACCGCTTCTCGTGGCCGAGCCTGCGGGAGTGCCTGCTGATCACCATCGCGGGGACCATCTGGACAGCCTACACTGCGGGATACACGGGATATCTCTCCTATGTGCCGTCCACCCTGGCGTTGCGCGGGGATGGGCCGGCGCTGATCGGGCTGGTGGTGACGATCGCCACCTGGGGCAACGTGCCGGCAACGACGTTTGGCGGCGGCCTGGCCGCCCGCTTCGGCGGGTTGCGCATCCTGGTGATCGGCACGCTTGCCATGGCGATCGGCACTGTCGGCACCGCGCTGTCGGGCACGCCTGTCCTGTGGTCGGCCCTGGTGGGGTTCGTCGGCTCGCTCCATCCCGGAGTGATCGTGGCGGTTGGCACACTGTCCGCCCGGCAGGAGAACCGCGCCGTCGGCCTGGGTATCTTCTATTCGCTGTACTTCGCCGGCGGCACCATCGGGCCGACGGCGTGTGGCCGTGCGGCGAACCTGTATGGCGGCCCGGCCGGCGGATTGCTGGCCGCCGCCGCGATCTCGGCCATGGCGATCCCGATGTACCTGCTGCATCGGCGGCTAGCGGCGCAGGCGGCGCTGTCGGACAGCGTCTCCTGACAGCGGTTGAAGAAATAAAAAATCCCCGCAGCAAGCTGCGGGGTATTGGTGGTAGAAAGGAAGCAGATCAGAAGAACGCAGCGAGCTGCGGGGAATATGTCCCGAAAGAGATTCAATCGGCCCAGCAATGCGAGCACCTTGATTTCGTTGTGAATCTGCTTCCACGACGACGTTCAGCCGGCGGCCAGACGGCGTGACGTCAGCTTGACGCTGGCAATATAGATATCTGGTCGCGAGTTTCAGGCACCGCAAAAATGTCTCAGAGTCTGACTCGAATCGCCGTCGCAATGCGAGAGGTCTGATTCTGCTTGAGAATGCTCCCGCGCGCACTGATTATGCCGCTGCCAGCGGGCGCGACATCAGCTTGACGCTGGCAATGTAGAGGCATTGTCAACTTAACCGATCGCGGAACGATTTATGGCAACTTCCGTGCGCCGGGTCGCCCGCGGGTTACATAAGAATTTCCAAAGGTAGCGGCAAACAGCGCGGAATGTTGCTCGCCGCGCCGCCGCGCGACATTAAGTTGACAATGCCCGTGAAGCGCACCGCGCCGCCGCCGGGGCGGGATTACGATAACCGTTATGCGAATCGCCGGTGACTACCGGCCTAAAGCCACATAGATTGACAACCGCCCAAAAAGGGCCCCGCCATCGGTAGCGGGGCTAGGTGGGGAGGACGTCCCGTCGTCAGCCGCACCCAAGGCGCGACCGCGCTTACCCTATCAGCTATCTCTCGCCACTCCATCGAAAACTGCGACCAGCGCTCACTAGGCGTAATTCCGATAACGGTTATGCAAAGGTGCCTGACAAGACCCCGTCAGGTCGCCGCCTGCATCACCAGGGCGCGCGAGACGTTCCGGCCGGACGCAACCGTGCGGGCGTGGTGGGATCGGTCCAGTATCGGATAGGCTGCCACACGCGGACAGTGGTGATCGTCATGCGCGACGCCGTCCCCGATCAGGAAGCCAAGCGACCGCGCCGGCGTCGACTATCCGACCACGTCATGGTCGCGTTCCACATCGCTTGCGACGAGGGCAACCTTGAGGCGGCACGGCAGCTGTTAACAATTGTGGAATTCATGTTGCGGCGACCGCCGCGCGATGGGAGACCAGAACGCCGGATCCAGGCGGACCCGCTTGTCGCCGCGCATGAACGCCTTTGGTCCCTACGTCATCCTGAAGCGCGCGACGGTTGAAACCTCGTGTCGGCGGGAAGTTCTGACCTTCGGGCATCGCAGTGAGGTTGCGGCGCTTCCTGCCGCGGGGCGTAATTCCGATAACTGTCATGCGAAGTCGGCGGGCTTGGACGGCTGACGGATCCGGCTGCGCGTCGAGTGCTGCAACCGCACGGCCTGCCTGCCGTTCCGCATCCTGGCCGAAGAGCGTCCAGGTGGCAGCCGGGGGAGAGTGCGGCGCCCGCTGCGGCGCCGGGCCTGCGGCCAGCGCGTTGCGCGGGTGGCGTTGATCGATGACCCTGCAGCTGGCGCAGCCGAGCGTACCGCGCCGGGCGGCTGGCGGATCGAGGTTGCGCTTCCTGACCCGCCGCACCGGCGGCTGTGATCGGAAGCTGACAACAAACGAAAAGGGCCGCACCTCGCGGAGCTGCCCAACGGGTGGGCGCGGGGGCGGCCCCCCAGCCCACGACACCCACCTGCGGCGCTCGACCCATCCAGACCCGAGCGACCATGGTGTAACGCCGCATCGGGCGCCGGGATGCCCCACAAGGAGAGGAAAGCCTTGGCGCCCCTGCGGAGCGGCCCCGTGTAGGCCTTGGCGCGCCCGGCTGTGTTCACTAAATTCCGAACCGGCGATGTGGCCCGCGGCCGACCAGCGAGGGAGGGAGGGAGCGATGCACGAATTGTGGGTGGCCTTCGCAGACGATCCGACCGCCCAGCACCTGGCAGTCGACGGTGATTTACGCGGGCGAACGCCCCGACAAACCTTCGATGACGCCCGGCTGGCCGATGCACTGAATGGGCGCGAGATCACTTGGATGCTGCTCATC
>DASRQX010000160.1:0-2289 GCA_035696165.1 Acetobacteraceae bacterium
GATTTATGGCAACTTCCGTGCGCCGGGTCGCCCGAGGGTTACATAAGAATTTCCAAAGTTAGCGGCAAACAGCGCGGAATGTTGCTCGCCGCCCCGTCGCGCGACATTAAGTTGACAATGCCGCCTTTATCGCTGCGAGCAAGTTACATGCCGATTAGCTTAACAAATTGATAGGATCGCGGCAAATTGCGTCTGGGATTGCCTGTTGTCCGGATATGTAAAGTTTTCCGACAACCTTTCTGGTGGTCAGGCAAAGAAAAGGCCCGCCCCTCGCGGAACGGCCCCAGTGCAGCGGCGGGGTCGGAGTGTCAGGCAGTCATCAGCGCGCTCTCCCGCCGCAGTCGGTCCGGCAGGCCATCCTCGATCACGGTCCGAACGTCGAGCCCGGCGATCTTGGCGAGGGCGATGACAGAGCGGGACGTCCGCAGCGTCGCGGGCCGGCCTACCCGACGCGTGCTGACTTGCGGCGCCGGCTCAACCCCAAGGCGGCAATGGCGGTGCCAAGCAGCGTGAGACTGGCTGGCTCCGGCACAACCGCGGTGATCGTCACCGAGCCGTCGCCAGACTCGAAGACGAGCGTCACGAGAGGATTGGTGCCGGCGTCGAACGATGTGCCGCCGAGGCCAACGTCCGGGCCGGCGCCGGAGCCGCCGTCGCCGCCACTGAACCCGCCGCCGCCACCGCCTCCCTCACCGCCGCCGCCGCCGCCACCGAAGCCGCCACCCCCGCCGCCGCCGATGCCAGAGCCCCCTTCAGCACCATTTTCGAAAGCGATGCCGGACCCGCCACTGCCTGTCTCGGTGCTGCCATTGCCCGAAAGTCCACCACCACCACCACCGCCCAGCTCACCGCCATCGGTGCCGCCTGAACCACCGCTGGTCGTCAGGCCCAGCGCATTGCCGCCAGCATTGTTTGCCGCGCCGCCACCGCCACCAGCGATTAACAAGGCAATATCGCCGGGTGCGACAACGAAGCTGGCACCGCCGCCCCCGCCCCCAGCCTCCTGGGCGCTTCCGCCGGCGGCGCCAACGACGATGCTCAGCACTTCGCCGGCCGTCAGCGTGAACGTGTCTCCGACCTCGGCGCCAAGGCCGCCGTGCTCGCCAATTATGGGAGCTCCACCAGTCGGTAGGTTCAAGTTGCCGCCGCCGGCGCCGACAGCGACGATGTCGTAGGTGCCGGTGGTCGGGACGGTGAACGTCTGGACCACGCCGGTGACGCCGAATACGGTCGCCGCGGCGGGCGCCGCCGCGCCGGCAGACAGCGCAACGGATGCAATCGCGCCCGTAAGCAGTTTCCTCATAATCCGTTCCCCCCTGTTGATGGTGGAGCACGCCGTCGATTCTGCACTGCCGCGGCTCACGCCGCGGTCGTCCATGCAATTGTCCGGCCAAATCGAAAAATCGTGATCCTGCCTTGGAGTCTCTTTTCTGGGACTTTCGACTGAAAGGATTCTGTAAACTTTTCCGACAGTCACATACCGGTCGTCCGGTAGAACCCAAGGTCCGCGCGATCTCCTGCAGGCGGAAGTAGCCCCGCGAACAGAAGGGCCGCCCCGCGCTGAGCGGCCCTTTTCGTTTGGGCGCCCTGGCCGGCTACGTGGCGACTCGCATGTGACCGAGCTCTGGCCTCCGGTACAGATTTCGGTACAGATATAGCTCTCTGTCTGCGCCGGCGTCGGGTTGCAATCCAAGCTCCTGCGCATCAAGGCGGAAACTGCCGGTAGGGGGGGGATGATCTCCGGCCCTTTCCTCGTCCGAGACCAGCCAACAGTTTCCGCTGGGATCATGCACCAGGTAGCCGAACCTCCATCCGGGCCTTGCGGGGCCTCCCTGGAAGATCACGATCGGAAGTTTCTGCTCGTTTCGCATGAGCTAAACTCCTTGGCGGGCGGCGTGGTGTGCAAACCTGCTGCCTGACATCCCTGGTCGGCGATGAGGGGCCGCTTTGCGAGCGGTCCCGGTATGTCGGGCGGGATCGTCAGGCGGCGACTAAGACGCTGGCAGCGGCCAGAACAGCTTGGATCGCTGGCAAACCGTTGCGGACGCGCCGTGCACCGGCCACCAGGAGGCGGCGAGCGATCGGGAACGCCCCGTCATTCCGAGTCGCGTCCTCGCACCACCGCATCCCAGCTTTCAGGGTCGCAACGTCTCGGGTGTCGACGACGATGAGTCCCCGGCCATGCTGCAGCCGGAGCTGGGCAACCCGCCAGACGCGAGGGGTCACCCGGGTGATATCGTAGATCCAGCGGTGCGGCGCCCCGCCGCTGGTCGCGCGATAGTGCCGTGA
>DASRQX010000161.1:0-18396 GCA_035696165.1 Acetobacteraceae bacterium
CCGATGTCGCCGATGGGGTAGGTCGCGTTCATGCCGCGGCGCTTGTCCGGGAACCGGTCCAGGCACCCTCGCAATGATCCGAGCAGCGAATCGAGCGCAGGCATGGACGCCAGGAATCCCATTCCGGCGCTTGTGCGAATCTTTCTTTGCGGCGGCCAATCGGTTCACTGCCGAGTGTTGCATTCCGGACTCACCCCCGTCGCCATGACTGCGACTCAATCGCATTGAGAACTGCTGCTGCCGCTACCCGCTCGCGGCTTTCTTCAATATGCCGCTGCATCTGAACGAACCGTGCCAGATCGTCGATTCCATCATGCTGGCGCGGGCGCTTGCGCCGCTGCTTGGGAGGACGGCACGGGCACCGCCCGGCCACTTCGTGGGCAAGCCGGCCGATCCGCTGCAAGCCTGCCCCGGGGTGTCGATTGCTACGGCGCTTGCACTGGCACCGCGTTGACCGGCGCGCGGTTGCCGCCGGCGCGGTGGCAGGGCCGAGGTGGCAAACGCGCCGGCAAATCGGCATACTGCGCGGCATCGGGAAGGCGGGATGCGCTTTACGGCGCGTCCAGGAAAAAGGCCGGGTGGCAACATGATCAGACGATTCCACGTGCTGTATGTCGGGCAGATCGACCTGGACAATGTCGGCCTGACCGGCACGCCGGCGAACGAGCGGCGCTATCCGAACGAGCGATTGAGCGAAGTGTTCTGGACCGCGCGCCACATGGCCCGGGTGATGGATGAGGTGGGGTTCCACGCGTTGTGGACCGCCGAGCATCATTTCCAGCGCGAGGGCTATGAGTGCCTGCCCAACCTGATCCAGCTTGGGCTGTGGCTGGCAACGCAGACCGAGCGGCTGAAATTCGGCTGCGCCTTCAACGTGCTGCCGATGTGGCATCCGATCCGGCTGGCGGAAGACTATGCGATGGCGGACATCGTCACCGACGGGCGGGTGATCATGGGCGTCGGGCGCGGCTATCATACGCGCGAGGTCGAAACGTTCGGTGCGCCGCTGATCGATGCGGAGGCGAACCGGGCATATTTCGAGGAGCAGTTGCAGTTGCTGCTGGCCTGCTTCAACGAGGAGTCATTCCACTTCAAGGGCAAGTATTTCGAGGCGCCGCCGGCGGTCGATTATCGCGGCTACCGGCTGACGGACATCACCGTGGTGCCGCGGCCGAAGCACCTGCCGGTCGAGATCTGGATGCCGATCGCGTCGGGCAAGACCATCGACATGATGGCGAAATACGGCCTGAAGGCGATGGTGACGCTGAATGGCGAGAAGATCCTGGACGATGTGGTGCGTGCCTACCACGCGGCCTGCGCCGCGCACGGCCGGCACACGCAACTCGGCGAGGACATGATGTGGGGCGCCGGCCTGTATCTGGCGGGCAGCCAGGAGGAGGCGATACACCGCGTCGAACCGGCGCACGACGAGCGCTACAAATGGTTCGCGCCATTCGGGTTCGTGCGCTACGCCGACGAGCACGGGCGGACCTGGGGCACGCCCGGGGCGCCGTCTCGCACTCCGTCATTGCGCGACGGTGTGGCTCAGAAGGCGTGGTTCTGCGGGACGCCAGGGCAGGTGATCGACGGGATCAAGTCGGTTGAGGCTAAGTATCCGGGGCTGGAGGACTTCATGGTCCATTGGGCGGAAGGGCTGTCACCGGCGGAGTTCGAGGAGCAGTTGCGCTGGTTCGCGCGCGATGTGATGCCGGCGTTTACCGGGCGGTAGTCAAGGGAACTCCGCTGGGCGGGACTGCCCGCCGGGCGGTAATACCAGCCGCCCGAATGATCGACTCTTCGGTGCTGCCCCCTCGTCATGCCGGCCGCCGGGCGGTAAGTGCGTGCCTGCCGCTTCAGCTTCTTGGCGCGCAGCGCCAAGGCATCGAGCTTCGTGCAGGTTTGCTCGGTGACCGTGCCGTTTCCCATGATGTCGCCCAGCTCCGTCAATAGCTTCGACGTGCCATCCGGATTGGCCTGCACCTTCGCCACGAGGACGTCGGATATGTCGGACCCCTTGTTCATTGCGTCGTCGGAGGAACACGCGGCACGGGCGGCGCACTGCAACGTTCCACACAGCACGCAAACGGCAAATAACGTCCTAAACACTCTAACACTCCCTTGATGGTATCGGACCGATCGCCGCAGCGCCGCGGCGGAAGCTGGCCGCGGCCCGCGGCAACGTCATGGCGCGCAACCCTGCCGACGGGCGCGGAAAGTCGTTGTTCGGTGGGTCTACTCGCCTACCGCGCGGGTCTGCTTGCCATCCCAGAACAGGGAGATGGTTTCGTACTCACATAGGTCCACATTGGCCCACTCGGCGGTATCCCCGTCGCTGTACTTCGCCTTGATGTCGAACTTGCACGCCGTGCCGCCATGCGGGAACGTGATGTTCACGGCATTGCCATCGTCAAGGGCATCCTTGCCCATGATGTCCTTGCCCCAGGAATCGCTTGAAGCGCGCGAGACATACACGCTGTCGATCTTATAGCCGGTCTTGTTGACCATCTTGAAGTCCGCGTCGTTGGCGAACGCGCTGGTCGCCAACATGGCGAACAGGGACAGCGCGGCGAGGGGGAGTTTGCTGAGTACCATGTGTTCATACCTGCAGTGCGTTCCGCAAGGGGAACGGGTTTCTCTATTGTGGCGGTTAAGGTTCGGTGGCTGCCGTGCAGCCGGAAGCCCGGCCCGAACCTGGGTGCATGGCCGGATAAAATTCGCGGCGGATTCCTGAGACGACCGCCAGGGCTCGGCGTGCCGGCCGGCCGGCGACCGGCTGTGACGTTGGCCGACAACGCCACGATCCGCGGGGTTGTCGAGCCTGATGACGCAGCCATGCGAACTTGCCCTTGATCGATAACCTGAGCCGCCGACGAGTTTTTCGTCCACGCCGGTGTGTTGCGCGAGAGTTGCATCTTGCGACGCAAACGTTAACGAAATCTGAGGATCGGAATGCGGGGCCGATCTTTTGATTGCGGCTCGGATGGTGTGCGATCGGTCCGTAACAACGCGCTTCGCACGGGTGGTCGGCGGGCGATTGCGACGACGGGCCTGGTGGCCCGCCCAGCCGGCGCGTTGGCGTGGCGGTTGGGCGAGTGGCGGCGCGGCGGCAAGCACCCTCACCCTCGTCGCTGCGCGCCTCGACCTCTCCCGCAAACGCGGGCGAGGTGTACGGCGGGTGGCGCGAGCCCTGTTACTATGAGCGTGTTTAAGGCGCAGAGTGACTGCCTGTTGGGGGCCTTGCCGCGTCATGCGGGCGAAGGCTTCCGTGACGCCGGCGCAGCGACGCCTTTGCTCCCTGTCAGAACGCCAGTGAGGTTGCCTGCATGACCAGCGGCAGCGTGCGGACCATCGCGAGCACTGCCTCGGGTACCTGTTCGTCGACTGAGACAAGGCAGATCGCGTCGCCACCGGGACCGGAACGACCCAGGTGGAACGTCGCGATGTTGATCCCCGCGCCGGCCAGCGTCGCACCGAAGCGGCCGATGAAGCCCGGCTTGTCCTGGTTGGTGACATAGAGCATGTGCGGGGCGAAGTCGGCCTCGACGCGGATGCCCTTGATCTCGACCAGGCGCGGGCGGGCGCCGGCGAACAACGTGCCGGCCACGGAACGGGTCAGCTTGTCCGCCTCGATGGTGACGCGCACCAGCGTCTGGTATTCGCTGGGCCGGTCATGCACCGTTTCGGCCACGTCGATGCCGTGCTCGCGCGCGGCGACCGGGGCGTTGACCATGTTGACGCCCTCCATGATCGGCGCCATCAGCCCGGCCAGCACGGCGGCGGTCAGCGGGCGCTGGTTCAGCGCGGCGGCGTGGCCTTCGTATTCGATGACGACGCGGCGGATCGAGCCCTCGCGCGCCTGGGTCAACTGGCCGGCGAAGCTGCCCAGGGCGCGGCACAGCTCCATGTACGGCTTCAGGCGCGGCGCATCCTCGGCGGTCACCGAGGGCATGTTGATGGCGTTCGCCACCGCGCCGGTCAGCAGGAAGTCGCTGATCTGCTCGGCGACCTGCAGCGCGACGTTCTCCTGTGCCTCGACGGTGGCGGCGCCGAGATGCGGAGTGCAGACGACATTGTCGAGGCCAAACAATGGCGAAGCGATGGCCGGTTCGGTTTCAAACACATCGAGTGCCGCGCCGGCGACGCGGCCCGAGCTGATCGCATCGGCCAGGGCGGTTTCGTCGAGCAGGCCGCCGCGGGCGCAGTTGATGATGCGCACGCCTTTGCGGGTTTTCGCCAGCGCCTCGCGTGACAGGATGTTGCGGGTGGCGTCGGTCAGAGGCGTGTGCAGCGTGATAAGGTCGGCGCGGGCAAGTAACGTGTCCAGGTCGACTTTTTCGACACCGAGTTCCATCGCGCGTTTTTCGGCGAGGAACGGGTCGTAGGCGATCACCTTCATCTTCAGGCCAAGCGCGCGGTCGGCGACGATGGAGCCGATGTTGCCGCAGCCGATCAGACCGAGCGTCTTGCTGGTAAGTTCGACGCCCATGAAACGATTTTTCTCCCATTTGCCGGCCTTGGTGGAGGCGGAGGCCTCGGGGATCTGGCGGGCGAGCGCGAACATCATTGCGATAGCGTGCTCGGCGGTGGTGATGGTGTTGCCGTGCGGGGTGTTCATGACGACGACGCCGCGGGCGGTGGCGGATTTGATGTCGACGTTGTCGACGCCGATGCCGGCGCGGCCGACGACTTTCAGGTTCGGCGCGGCGTCGAGCAGTTCGCGCGTGACCTTGGTGGCGGAGCGGATGGCCAGGCCGTCGTAAGGGGCGATGATGGCGCGCAGGTCGGCGGGCGAGAGGTTGGGTTTCAGATCAACCTCGATGCCTCGGCGCTTGAAGATGTCGATGACGGCGGGGGAGAGTTTGTCGCTGATCAGGACTTTGGGCATCGGGGGGTGCTTTTGTTGTGCGTGGTCGTGATGCAGGGTTCCGGGCGCGATCTCCGGCAAGAAAATTTCACCACGAAGACACGAAGAACACGAAGAAGGAAATCAATGGCGCTTCGCGCGAAGCGCATTCACTTATCTGCTTCGTGATCTTCGTGTCTACTACGTAAATGGCCTTCGGCGGCGGCCTGGGCTGGACTCACGCAGGAGCATTTTCATCCGTCGCGGTGCGGCCGCCCGCCGGCCGCTGGCTTACTTCGTGGTGAATCCTTGCTTTTTTTACGATCGATCCGACGTCGTGAACGCTGCCGAACTACTCCGCGGCCCTTGCTGGTGCTTGCTCGGCCGCTGCGGTGGCGTGGGCCCAGTCGAGCCACGGCAGCAGCGCGGCGACGTTCGCGGTCTCGATCGTGGCGCCGGTCCAGATGCGCAGGCCCGGTGGCGAGTCGCGGTGCGCGGCAATATCGTAGGCCACACCTTCGGTTTCCAGTAGCGCGGCGATTCGTTTCGCCACCGCCCATTGTGCATCGACGGGGAGTGCCGTGACCCACGGCGCGGTCAGCCTGAGGCAGACCGAGGTGCAGGAGCGTGTGTCCGGCGCCTCGGCGAGGAAGTCGATCCAGTCGCGGCGCGCGACCCAGGCTGCAATGGCGGCGAGGCTGGCCTCGCAGCGCGCGATCAAACCCGGCAGGCCGCCGACGCTCTCGGCCCAGCGCAGGCTGTCGAGCGCGTCCTCGACGCAGAGCATCGACGGCGTGTTGATCGTTTCGCCCTTGAAGATGTCCTCGATCAGTTTCCCCCCCGAGGTCAGGCGGAAGATCTTCGGCAGCGGCCAGGGTGGGGTGTAGGTCTCCAGCCGTTCCACCGCACGCGGCGACAGGGCCAGCATGCCATGCGCCGCCTCGCCGCCCAGCACCTTCTGCCAGGACCAGGTGACCACATCGAGCTTTTTCCACGCCAGGTCCATCGCGAAGACGGCCGACGTGGCGTCGCAGATGGTGAGCCCGGCGCGGTCGGCGGGGATGCCGTCGGCGTTGGGGACGCGCACGCCCGACGTGGTGCCGTTCCAGGTGAACACGACGTCGCGTGAGAAATCGACCGCGTCGGGATCGCCCAGCTTGCCGTAGGGTGCCTGTATCAGGCGGGCGTCTTTCAGCTTGAGCTGGTTGAGGATGTCGTTGGCCCAGCCGGCGCCGAAACTCTCGAACGCCACGACGTCGACGCCTCGGGCGCCGAGCAGCGACCACAGCGCCATCTCGACGGCGCCGGTGTCGGAGGCCGGCACGATGCCGAGCCGCCAGTCGGGAGGGATGCCGAGGATGGCGCGCGAGCGCTGGATGACCTCGACGAGGCGCGCCTTGGGTGCCGCCGCGCGGTGGCTGCGGCCGAGCAGCGCGCCGGCGAGCGCGTCCAGCGAATAGCCTGGGCGTTTGGCGCAGGGGCCGGAGGAAAAATTGGGATTGGCCGGACGCAGATCCGGACGCGTGGCGGTTGCCATGACAGGCTCTCCCTTTCAGAAGAGAAGCGCCCCGGTGGGGGGGCGTGACCCGGCGCGGATTTAGGCTGTGGCCGGGGCGGCGTCAATGCGCTGGGCGGGTGGCCTGGTCGAGGCCCGGCCATGACGGCGAAAGCGGGTCCGGCGGCAGCCGGGGAATCACGGCGGCGCGACTTTCGGGAAATCCTGACACGACCCTCGGGTCAACCGCCCTGGGGCATGCGGGGGCTTTATTCGGCGGCTTCGCGGCGCATCGGCCAGGCCTCGACCGGGATGCGCGGCAGTTCGAACCGGTCGGTCGTGCGGGCGTACCAGCCGCCGCCATGCATGCGTCCGATCAGGTCCAGCTTGGGGGTGTCGACGTAGCAGCGCTCGGGATTGAGCACGAATTCGTCCTTGATGTGGATTGCCAGCACGCTGCCCAGCACCACCGCGCGATCAACGCCGACCTCGACGATCACCAGCCGCTCGCACTCGAACGACACCGGGCTTTCGGCGATGCGCGGCGGCGCGACGTGGGTGGACGGCGCGGTGGTCAGTCCGGCCTGCTGCAGTTCGTTGATCTGCTTGTCGAAGTCGATGGCGGTGATGTTCATCTGCTCGGCGAGGGCGTTACTCACCAGGTTGACGACGAACTGACCGGTGCGGCGGATGTTGCCGCCGGTGTCCTTCACGTCGCCGGGGGCGCGTCCGCCGATGCCGATCGCGACGACCGGCGGTTTGCCGGAGACGGCATTGAAGAACGAGAACGGCGCGGCGTTCACCGATCCGTCGACATCCTGTGTGGTCACCCAGGCGATCGGGCGGGGGACCACGGTGGAAACCAGCAATTTATACGCGTTCTCATCCTTGAGGGTGGTCAGGTCGAACAGCATGCGTGTCTCCCGGCGTGGTGCGGTGCGGCGCGTGTCTCGGTGACAGCGTGGCCAGGGCGCGATCACCTGTCCAGCGGGCTCGATGCGGCGGGGCCTGAGGTGGCCGGCGGCGCGCCAAGTGGTTTGGCAAGGTATCCTTCGCCTGGCAATTGATCGTGCAGCAGTTCAGGCCGCGAATATTTGGACGGGGCGAGGCATCAGGGACCCGTGCGGCCATGCTTGCGGCAAACAGGAGTTGGCGTGCGCCACGCGACACCCGCGCCCGCGTCGATGCGGGCGACCTGGCGGCGGCTGGCGCGATGATGGAACGGGGATGGGCCGTGGGGGGTCGGGCGTTGGTTGGCGGTTGTCGGGATTCGTTACATGTTCTCGGATTCATTGCGGGTGGTGTACGTCAAGTCATTGTTTATAAACCGGAACTTTTTTGGTGGGATTGTTGCCTAGGTTCTGGCCGGACAGGGTGGCTTCGCGACACGCTGGCGTGAAAAGGATGAATGACTTGCGTCGATTTTGGGAGTTGCTTGCCTCCGCCGCCTGTTGCGGTGCTCTGATGGCTGGTTCGGCGGCGATAGATCCGGTGGAGGCGCTGACGATCGTGCCGACGTTCACCAGTTCGATCACCGGGGCGACCAATGCCCTGACGATCGAGAACTCCATCGATGCCGCCATCGGCACGATCCGCTCGCTGTATTCCAACCCGGGGACGGTCAATATCGTCTACTCGGCGTGCGGCGGCGGCGGAGCGCCGGGCTGCGGCGGCAGTTTCCTGGGGGAAAGCGACACCGTCCAGGTCCCGGTTTCCTACTCGTCGTACACCGCGCTGCTGGCATCGGACTCCGCGGCGCATCCTACGAACACGACACTGGCCTCGGCGATCGCCAACCTGGCTTCCGGTAACATGCCCGGCCCAGGTGGCTCGGTGAAGGTAACGCCCGCCGGCACGCAGGTGGTGCTCGGGCTGCCCACCACTGGCTGCTTCACCGCCACCGGCGGCTTCGTTGGGGCCTGTGGTCAAGCCTTCGACGGCGTGATCACGCTCAACGTCGGACAGCCGCTCAACTACACCACAACCCCGGCCGGCGGTCAGTTCAGCGCGATCGCTGCGATGGAGCACGAAACCAACGAAATTCTGGGCGGCGGCGGGCAGGGATCGCAGCTGAACAATATCCCGTGCGGCGGCAGCAAGACCGACTTTCCCGACGTGGGCGTGCTCGATCTCCATCGCTACTCGTCGCCCGGGGTGCCGAGCTTCTCGAGTTGTAATGGCATCTCTGCATATTTGTCGGTGGTCGGGGGGGCACCGACATCGTCGATTTCAACAGCAACCCCAATGGCGATCTTGCGGATTTCGGGCCGGACGGCTTCGTCCAATCGGCGTTCGCCACCGAAGGCATCGTGCCCGGCTACACAACGACCTCGCCCGAGTTCCCGATGATGCAGTCGATCGGCTACGACGGCTTCAGCGGCTCCGTGCCGGAACCGGCGTCCATGGTCGTGCTCGGCTCCGGGTTGGCCGGTTTATTGACTGCGCGGCGCCGCCGCACCGGCAAGGTTTAATAGTCGGCTGACCGCGGCATGCCGCGGTCAGCCGCAACCGGCGTTTAGCGCACGACCGCTCGATTAAAACGAATCAGGAATGAAATCCGGCCGCTTGTAAAGGCCCTTCAGCCAGCTCGCCAGCATGCACAGCTCCTCGAGCTTCAGTACCTCGTCCGGCGTGTTGGGCGGGAAACGGAGCTGGAAGCTTTCGGCGATGATGGCCAGCACGGCCTCGAGCTGCTCGACGACGAGGCCGCATTCGCTCTCCAGCGCGGCTGTGCGCACCAGCCGCTTCTTGTCAACGTCGCAGTCGTCGCGGATCAGCTTCACGATCCAGCGGAACATGTTCATCCCGTTCTTCACGTCGTCGGTCGGGCGCGCCATCGCAGTGCTCGCGTCGGGTACGAGCGGCATCATCGGGTCGAACCGTGTTGGATTTATTAACCTCGATGGCCGGAACGCTGACCTGCCAGGACGGGTCGGAGATCCTTTCAGAATACGGACGCGTGCCCGGCGCGCGAGCGCCCGCATGGGCAGCGCGCGCCAGGCGGCCGCCGTGCGGGTCCATCGATACTACCGTGGAACGCACGGTCCGCCCCACTGCTCGCGGTGTCCGCCCTGCTGCTTGCGTGGGCCGCCCTGCTGCTCGCGTGGGCCGCCCTGCTGCTCGCGTCTGCCGCCCCGCTGCTCGTGTGTGTCGCGCCCTCCGCGTTGTTTGTGCTGGCGCCGCACCTGTTCGGGTCCGGGTCACTCATCGGCGATTACTAGCACGCGGCAAAGGCGCGCGCACCGGCGTCGACGCGGTGCGGGGCGGCGCGACGACCGAGGCCGTGGTGTCGGCGACCCTCACGCAGGCGCGCGAGGAATTCACCGGTTACGCGCTGGCGATGGATTGGCTGCGGAACGCCGCGCTGGCGTTTCTGGCGACCGGCAATTCGATGGCGGCCAACGAGGTGAAGGACGCCGCCAGCAAGGCGGAAGCGCGGATGGCCGCCCTGGTGGGGAGCTTGACCGACGACGGCATCAAGAGCGATGCAAGCACCGTCAACCTGCTAGGCAAAGGCTTCGCGCAGGCGGCAATCGAGCTGATCGACCAGACGCGGCAGCTCGGCATCCTGGCGAACGATCAAATCGCCGCCGCCAGCAAGACCATGGAAGATGGCATCGCCGCCGACGTCCAGGCGCTGACGGCGCTGGCCGAGACCACGCATGCGGAGGCCATGGCCGATGCCGCGGCGGCGCGGCGGCGGATCCTGCCGTTCAGCGGCGTCATCGCGGCCCTGCTGATACTGTCCGGCGGCTTCGTGACCTGGCTGATCGCGCACCCGATCCGTGGTCTGACACGGGCGATGCAGCGTCTGGCCGCCGGTGACGACACGATCGAGGTCGAGCATGCCGGGCGCAAAGACGAAATCGGCCGCATGGCCGCGGCCTTGGCGATGTTGCAGCGCGCGATGCGCGAGGCCTTTGTCCGTGGCCAGATGATCGAGCAGATCCCGATCGGCGTGATGCGCGTGGAAGCTGCCGGCGATCATCGGATCACCTACCTCAATCCGGCGGCGCGCGATCTGCTTGGTCTTGTGCAGTCACATCTGGAATTCTCGCCCGCCGGTCCGCGGGACGGCCTGGGTGAGGGATTGCAAGGGGTCAGCCTCGACATCTTCGACCGCGATAGGGACGCGTTGCGCCTGCGCCTCGAAGCGCCGGACAGCCTGCCGTATCGCGATCAGCTCAGCCTCGGCGATGAAACGCTGGCGCGGACGATCTCCGAGATTCGCGACCGCGGCAATGCGCGCGCCGGGCTGATGGTGGTCTGGCATCGCCTGACCGGCCAGGTGCGGCTGACGGATCAGTTCGAGCGGACGGTTGGCGGGATCGCCGCGGCGGTTGGTGAGCAGGCGGAGGCAATGGCCGAAACGGCGCGCGCGCTCGGCACGGCGGCGACCGACGCCGGCGCGCGCAACCGTTCCGTTACCGTGGCGTCCGATCAGGTGACCGCCAGCGTCAATGCCGTCGCCGCTGGGGCCGAGCAGTTGGCGGCTTCGATCGCGGAGATCGGCCGCCAGGTGACGGATCCAGCCAGCATCGCCGGTCAGGCGGTGACCGAGGCGGCTGCCACGGATCGCTGCATGACGGGGCTGAGCGAGGCTGCCGGGCGGATCGGCGACGTGGTGCGGCTGATCAGCGACATCGCCGGGCAGACCAATCTGCTGGCGCTGAATGCCACGATCGAGGCGGCGCGTGCCGGTGAGGCGGGCAAGGGCTTCGCGGTGGTGACTTCCGAGGTGAAATCGCTGGCGACGCAAACGGCGAGGGCAACCGGGGAGATCGGCGCGCAGATCACCGCGATATAGGTTGCCACGGCCCAGGCAGTGGGTGCGCTTCGCTCGATCGGCGCCACGATCCAGCGCATGGCCGACATCGCGGGCACGATTGCGGTGGCGGTGGACCAGCAGGGCAGCGCGACGCGGGAGATTGCCGGGGCGGTGCAGCAGGCGGCGGCGGGGACCTCGGAGGTCAGTTCCAACATTGCTTTGGTTGGTGCGGCGGTGACGCGCACCGGTGCCGAGGCGCAGCGCGTGCTTGGGGCGGCCGAGGAGCTTGGTGCGCAATCCGCCACGCTCAAGCGCGAGGTGAACGGGTTTCTGTCGGAGATGCGCAGCGCGGCCTGATGGGGCGGGGCGGCCCGTTGACGTCTGCGAGTGGCGGCGGTGGCGATATCGGAAACCCTGCGCTGGCCGCGACGGTATGTAACGGGCAACCCCTTCAACCGCATCCGCTTGCCGGCGACGCAACCCGGGGGCAAGCATGCGCGTATCAAACGGAGCCACGGCGCCATGCAATACCAGGATCATGTTGGCAAGACCGAGACCAGCACCGACACGGTCTGGCCGCCGTTGATCCGCGGCCTCGCCGCCACGCTCGACATTCCGGAAACGGAACTGGCGCCCGGCGGCTTGCTGCCGCCGCTCGGGCACTGGATGTTGTTCCAGGAATGGACACCGGCCCACGGGCTGGGCGAGGACGGCCATCCGAAGCGCGGCGGTTTCATGCCCCCGGTGCACGATCTGCCGCGGCGCATGTGGGCCGGCGGGCGGGTGCGTTTCCTGACGCCGCTGTATGCCGGGCAGCCCGTCATGCGGGTCAACACGATCCTGAAGATCGATGAGAAGGCCGGCGCGTCGGGCCGGTTGGTGTTCGTAACGGTTGGAGCGCGCATCAGCGGACCCGATGGCGTGGCGATCGAGGAAGAGCAGGACATCGTCTATCGCAGCGCCGAGGGCGCCGCGGTCAAGGCGGCGGACCGCGCTCCGCCGCCACCCACCGATGCAATGTCACGCGTCGTCGATCCGAACACGGTGCTGCTGTTCCGCTACTCGGCACTGATTGGCAACGCGCACCGAATTCATTACGACCACGACTTCACCATGCGGCAGGAGGGCTATCCGGGCATCCTCGTGCACGGGCCGTTGCAGGCGACGTGGCTCGCCGACATGGTTCGCCGGCACTCGCCGGGCGCGCGCATCGCCAGCTTCGCCTATCGCGGCCGGCGGCCGGCATTCCACCAGAACAAGCTGACCCTGCTGGCGTGGCGGCAGGGCGACGGCGTGCGCCTGGAAAGCCGCGACCATGACGCCGCGATGTGCATGTCGGCCGAGGCGACACTCGCCTGATCGCCATGCCTGACCTGCATGTCTGATCCGGCGCCCCGGGTCCTGGCAGTCGCGGCGCCGGGCGTGCCGACCGCCAGCGACACGCTGCGCGGCATCGGCTTCGTCGTCGTCGCCTATTTCAGGCCGGGGCGCTGCCCTCTGGACTCCCGCCAAGGGGGGAGCCCCCTGGCGGGTTTCAGGGCAGCGCCCTGACCTTGCTTCCCTCCGCCGATTGCCCTGGCCGGCGCGCCGGCTATGTTGCATCTGCGAGCGGGACATATGAGGACGCAATGCCGTTTTTGACCGAACCTGAGCCGGAGCGTGACGTGTCGCAGCCGGTGCTTCCCGGGATCAGCCGCGTGGTCGCGGCAAATCCCAGCCCGATGACCTATCATGGCACCAACACCTATCTGATCGACACCACAGACGGCCTGGTGGTGCTCGATCCGGGGCCGGACGATCCGGTGCATGTCGAGGCGGTGCTGCGCGCGACCGGCGGCCAGGTGGCGCTGATCCTGCTAAGCCACACGCATCACGACCATGTCGGGGCCGCGGCGGCGCTGCAGGAGGCGACCGGCGCGCCGACCGCGGGATATCGCGACAGTGGGCTGGCGACGTTCGACGCGGACATCAAGCTCGCAGACGGGGACACGGTCGCGGGCATGCTGGCGCTGCACACGCCGGGCCACGCGTCGGACCATCTGTGCTTCGCGCTGAGCGCGTCGGACGAGACGAAGGTGCTGTTCAGCGCCGATCATGTCATGTCCTGGTCATCCAGCGTGGTCAGTCCGCCGGACGGCGACATGGCGGCATATTTCGCCAGTCTGCACATCCTGCTGGAACGTGATGATGAGGTGTTCCTGCCGGGCCATGGGCCGAAGCTACCCGACCCGCGCGACCTGGTGCGCGAGTTGCTGCGGCATCGCATGGCGCGGGAGCGGGCGATCGAGGACGCGCTCGGGGCTGGGGCGGCGAACACCTACACGCTGATGGACACGCTATATTCGCAAGTGCATCCGCGGCTGCGCCGGGCGGCGGAGCGAAACGTGCTGGCGCATCTGCTGAAGCTGGAGCACGAGGGTAAGGTGATGCGTGATGGGGAGGTCTGGCGCGCGGCGTGAACTGGAGCCGGATCACCTCACACCGGCATGGCCGCGTCTTCAATCCGGTTCACCACCCGCTCGGGCGAATGATGGATGCCAAGCAGACGAAGTGTCGCCGGCCCCGGGTTGCGGAACACATGCGGTGTGTTCGCCGGCAGCGCGATCATGTCGCCGGCACCCAGGCGATTCGGCGTGTCCTGTTGGCCTTCGATCCAGGCTTCGAGCAGGCCCTCCAGCACGAACAGGTACTCGACATACGGGTGCCAGTGCAGCGCCGTCTGGTAGCCGGGCGCGCAGGTCTGCACGCCGGTGAAGATCGGCTGCACGCCGTCGCCGATCAACTTGTTGTAGTGCGACAGGGGACCGAACGAGACCGGCTCGGACTCCGCCAACCTGGCGATCGTCGGGGTGGGCTGCGCTGGCATGGCTACTCCGCCGCCAGAGGCAACGAGGGCAGCGGCGCGCGGGTGATCTCGCTCATGCGCTGGCGCACATCGAAGATGCGGATGTCGAGCTCCTGGACATCAGGATTGGCCTTCATGCGCGCAACGATCGGGCCGTTGACGTAGGCGTCGGCAGCGGCGTGGTCGGCGAACAGGTAGATGCCGCCGGCGCGGCGTTCATCGGCGCCGTCCAGCCAGATCTTCCATTGCAGGCCGGCGACCTCGAGGAATTGCTTGGCACGGTCGTCGGTATAGCGTGCCTCCCACACCGCCTTCGGCATGTCGGGGCGCCGGTAGTTGATCTGGACGATGACCATGGCGGGATCCTCCGGTCGGTTGATTGGCGCCAACATAGGCCCATTTTCGCGGAATGGCACGATCCAGCGAGCCGCCCCAGGTACCGCCCCGGGTACCGCGATGTGCAACGGAGTGCAGCATGAATTGGCGACGGAACTTGTGCGTGGCAGTGCTGCTGGGCATGGCGACACTGCCGGGATGCGCCTACGACACCGATGCCGCGCCTGCCGCCCGAGCGCAGGCGCAACCCGTGCCGCCGACCGCGGGAAGCATGGAGGTGCACATGAACGGGTCTCTGACCAGCCAAATGTCGGTGGGGCGCTGACCGGCCGGTCCGCGTTGCCAACGTCGCCGCCGGCTGGGCCGGTGCTGGCTGAGCCGTTGCTCGCGGGGCCGTTGCTCGCGGGGCCGTTGCTCGCCGTCGCGCAGGCTGCCATTCCAGGCGGTGGACTCGGAACGTTTCATCGTTCTTTACTCCTTTCGAGTTATGCATGCGCCGCGGCTTACGAACATGACAGCGTCGGCCGGGCCGTACCGGCGGCCTCTGGGAGTGCCGTCAGCGGGTTTTGCGTTGGCATGATGTGCTCCGGACGAATGTCCTTGATGCTGGAGTCCCTGAATTGAACATGACAGCAGTCAAAATTGCCTCGCCAACGCCGCCGCTTGTCGCTTTCCCGCCTCGATCATGTCGACCGCGCGGCCATCCCAGGTGTGTTCGACGGTAAGCGATACAACGCTGCCGACGCCTATGAACCGCAGCCAAAACTCAACGTATCCGCTGAGATATTTGAAGCCAGGCTGCGAGACGGTTTTGAAGCCGGCCGCTTCGCTTTGTCCCCTGACAAACGCGACGAAAGCCTTATCGATGCTCAACGACGGTCCATAGAATTCTCCATCGAACGTAAATAACATATTTCTTTGGCAAGTCAGATCGATCAACTGCTTGAATTTGTAGGGGAAAGCAAAATTCCACATGGGCACGCCCAGAACGATGCGATCTGCCCGTTGGAAGCGTGACGCCAACTCTCTGATCTTTTCCCATGTTGCCGTCTCGACCGGAGTCATCGATTCGCCGGAGACACCCTTGTATTTGGCGTTGATTGCTTCTGCGTCGAACTCGGGAAGCTGCTCTTGCCAAACATCCAAGCTATCAACGGTGACGTTGCCAACGTGCTCGCTATATTCCGAGAGAAATGCATTGACGATAGCGGTGGACGCAGAGTTTTCCTTTCGCGGTGAGGTCGTTATGCTCAAGATATTCATTTTCGTCGCCCTTCTCACGTAGGAGGTACAGACCTCGGTTTCACCTCATGCGCGCTGGCCGGCGGCTTCCAAAATCAGTTGCGTGATTTCATCAGGTCGAGAAATAAGCGACAGATGGCTCGCTTTGACCTCTACGGTCTTGGCTCCCATGCGCTTGGCCATGAATCGCTCGAGGTCCGGATTGATCGTGCGGTCCTCGGTCGAAACGGCGTAATAGCTGGGCTTTGATCGCCATGCCGCGTGCGCGGTCTTACCGGCGAGCAGGGCCTTGTGAAACGGCTCCTGGACCGCATAGAGCACCTTAGCTTTCGCCTCCGGCAGGTCGCCCGCAAAATCACGCAGGAAAGCCTGCTCTGAAAGACGTCCTTCATCGCCGTCGAACAGGATGCCGGCCGTCGCAGGCGGCGTCGGATAGGTCTTGGCCAAGGCCGCGTAATCCTCGCCGGCATCCGGCGCGCGCGCCGCCACATAGACCAGCGCCGAGACGTTCGGATGCACGCCGGCGTCGGTGACGATCATCCCGGAGAAGGAATGGCCGACCAGAACCGTCGGGCCGTCTTGCCGTGCCAGCACGCGCTGGGCTGACGCGACCGCTTCAGGCAGCGTGGTCAGCGGATTTTGCACGGAGGTCGCATTGAGGCCGGCGGTCTGCAACCGCGCGATCACCTCGGACCAGCAGGAACCGTCGGCGAACAGCCCATGCACGAGCACGACGTTGCGGGCCTTCGGCGGCGTTGGGTTTGCGGCCATGCCGCGCGTGGTAATCAGCGACGTCGCTGCGCCGGCAAGCAGAGCGGTCGCAAAACTGCGTCTGTTCATCGTCATGATGTCTCTTGCTTTGATCATGAGGCGGGAGGGCAGCACACCGCCCTGCCCGGCGTCGCCGTCAGTTCGTCCACTGCCAGTCTGCCGGCAGCCAGCGGTAGCCGCTCCCTCGCGCACGACGTGCCCGAAGCCAGGCAAGGGTATGAGCATCTCCGTTCTCCATTGTTTGGCGCGTCCGGTCATTCGAGAATTAAGCGTCGGTAGCGTTCACAGAAGCGATATTTTATGATTTGACTGATCGTTGAATCGGATCAATCGCCATGATGGAATTCGAGCTGCTGCGTTCGTTTGTCGCGGTGGCTGAATGCGGGGGCTTCCGCCGAGCTGCGGAACGGCTGAACCTCACGCAGTCAACCGTAAGTCAGCAAATCAAACGTCTTGAGCTCGAGACCAAGAGACCGCTTTTTCATCGCACTACCCGATCGGTGGCCCTGACCGATGACGGCGAGATGCTCCTGGGTGACGCGCGCCGCCTGCTGCAACTTGAAGAAGCGGCTCGCCGCCGCCTTACATCGCCGCCACTTTCCGGCACCGTGCGCCTGGGAGCGGTCGAAGAGGTTGCTGGCGGTTCGTTGCCGCCGGCACTCGGTCGGTTTGCAAGCTCGCATCCGAATGTGAAACTTGAGGTCCAGATCGGTGTGAGTTCGCCGCTGATCGATCAGCTCGACGCCGGAAGACTGGACGTTGTGTTTGCCAAGCGTCCTCTTGGGACCTCGAGGGGGCGCCTGGTATGGCGGGAGCCAATGGTATGGGCAGCCGCGGAAACGTTCGAACTTGTTGTGGGCGCGGCGTTGCCGCTGGCGCTGTATCGCGAGCGGTCGGTCTCACGCGAGGCAGCGCTCGCTGCGCTGCAGGACGGCGAACACACTTGGGAGATCGTCTACACCAGCCCGAGCCTGACAGGCGTGCGCGCGGCGGCGCTCGCGGGTCTCGCCATCACGCCGCTGCCGGCGAGTGCGGTCGTCGCGGGCTTGCGAATTCTAGGGTTGGAAGAGGGGCTGCCGCGCCTTCCGGACCTTGAATTCGCGATCTACGAGAAGGCCCGGCCCGAACAGGCCGCGGCGGCACTTGCCGCGGCTCTACTGGCGCTTGGGCAATCACCGGCCCGCCCGACGATTTGATGTGGCAGGGCAGATTTTCGTCCGCCGAAATGCGGGAAAACCGACACCGTGGAATGTCCGCTCTGGTGAAGGGTTCCGGACGCCGGCCCCTCACCAGCCGTCCGAATGATCGGCTCTTCGGTGGTGCCCCCCGTCATGCCGACCTGGGGGCCGGCATGACGGGGGTAGCGGCCCGTGCGTCAATGTTTAGGGCGGCTGGTATTACTCCGGCAATCCGGCCGCTTTCAGCGCGTCTGCATATGTCTTCGCCATGCTTTCGACAGGAACCGGGATGCGGGCGAAGAAGCCCGAGATCGTCAGTTCCGGCTCGATCTCCAGCAGCTCCCGGACGGCTTGCCTCGCACGGTCCTGCCGGCCGAGCTTGACGAGTGCGACCGCAAGCACGCGAAGGGCCACCGCGAAACGCCTGTTCTGCGCGAGTGCCCGCTCAGCCCACCACTCCGCATCGGCGTAGTTCTCGTCGATCACCGCTGCGAGGGCCATGACGCCAGACATGAGCCAGCCGCGGGGATCACGCGGATTGAGCCGCTGCGCACGCGCGACCATCTCGCGGCCTGCGCCCGGGTTGCCGCACATCGTCTCGATCCAGCCCGCGAGCGTCAGCGCGACGGCGGAATTCGGATTGATGAGCAGTGAGCGGCTGAACAGCTCCCGCGCCCTGTCCCGCCCTGTCTGCGCCATGTTCCAGACCGCGAACGCAGCCATCCAGAGCACCTGCGCATCGTTGGGTGCGAGCTCGACGGCACGCCAGGCGAGCCTCACGGCCTCCGCGCGGCCGGCATCGTCCTGCTGCGCCCAGCCCTGGAAATGGCACTGCGCGCGGCAGTACGCCGCCGCGGCCATTGCCGGGGCGTAGGCGGGATCGACCGCCAATGAATGATCGAGGCAGTCCAACGCTGC
>DASRQX010000162.1:0-3768 GCA_035696165.1 Acetobacteraceae bacterium
AGTGCGACCGCTCCGATAAATACGGCGCAATACCAAGTCAATCCGCAACGATGGCGAACTGAAGTAAGGCGTTTCGCCGCGGCGCCAAATGTCACGGCGTAGGACTTTATGGATATGCGCAACTAGCTCGTTGAGGCTGAACGGCTTGGCAACGCAATCGTCCACCCCGGCATCCAATCCGGCGACGATAGCCTGCATATCCTTGGTCGGCAGAAGGCCGATTACCGGCGCGCGTGACCGTAACTTGATCGCCTGGATCTGCGACCGGGCATGTGTTGGAGCGAGTTCCAGCAGCACGAGATCTGGCTGCCATTCGCCGATCCGAGCGAGCATGTCCTGATTGGGGGCAGCAGCAACCTGATAGCCCTCGCGTGCGAGACCACGCCGCAGGTAGCGGAAAATTGCCGGGTCGTCATCGATCACCAGCAGTTTCCGCCGAGATGACATATGTCCCCCAGAGATGAAGGCCGGTAAGCACGCGGCTCCCCTCAGCCCTTCAGCCCATCCAATGCCAGATTGAGCTTCAGGACGTTGACATGGGGCTCGCCGATGATGCCGAGCAACCGGCCGGTGACATGAGCCTCGACCAGCTGCCGCACCGTATCCTCCGACAGGCCGCGCGCTTTCGCCACTGTCGGTACCTGGAACAACGCTGCGGCCGGCGTGATGTCGGGATCCAGCCCGCTGGCCGATGTGGTGACCAGATCAACCGGGATCGGCGTGTTGGGGTTCTCCGCCGCAAGCTTCGCGGCGTCGGCCTTCACGCGCTCCACCAGCGCCTTGGACGTCGGACCAAGATTGGAACCGGCCGAGTTGTCGGCGGCGTACGGCACGGCAACGGTCTTGGTCGGATCTTTCGGATCGGGTTCCGTGGTCGCCGACGGACGGCCATGGAAATACTTGTCGCTGGTGAAGTTCTGGCCGATCAGCTCCGAACCGATCACCTTGCCGCCCTGCTGGATCAGGCTGCCATTCGCCTGATACGGAAACACCGCCTGGGCGATGCCGGTCATCAGCAGCGGATACATCAGACCGGTGATCACCGTCATGGCGATGATCATCACGATCGCGGGGCGAATATGTTTCATGATTGCGGTCCTCTCACGCCAGACCGATGGAAGTTACCAGCAGGTCGATCAGCTTGATGCCGACAAACGGCACGATGATGCCGCCTAAACCGTAAAGCAGCAGGTTGCGGCGCAGGATCGCCGCCGCGCCGATCGGCCGGTAGGCGACACCTTTCAGCGCAAGTGGAATCAGCGCCACGATGATCAGTGCATTGAAGATGATCGCCGACAGGATGGCGCTCTCCGGGTTGCCAAGCCGCATCACGTTCAGCGCCTGAAGCTGCGGATAGAACGCGATGAACATCGCCGGGATCATGGCGAAATACTTCGCCACGTCGTTGGCGATGGAAAACGTGGTCAGCGCGCCGCGCGTCATCAGGAGCTGCTTGCCGATCTCGACGATCTCGATCAGCTTGGTCGGATCGCTGTCCAGATCGACCATGTTGCCGGCTTCGCGCGCCGCCATCGTGCCGGTGTTCATCGCCACGCCGACATCGGCCTGCGCCAGCGCCGGTGCGTCGTTGGTGCCGTCACCGCACATCGCCACCAGCTTGCCCTGCGCCTGCTCATCGCGAATCAGCTTGAGCTTGGTTTCCGGTGTGGCCTGCGCCAGGAAGTCGTCCACACCCGACTCGGCGGCGATCGCCGCTGCGGTCAGCGGATTGTCGCCGGTGATCATCACGGTGCGGATGCCCATGCGGCGCAGTTCGGAAAACCGCTCCCGGATGCCGCCCTTCACGATGTCCTTCAGATAGATCACGCCGAGCAGGCGGCCATTCTTGGCGACCCCCAGCGGCGTGGCGCCTGCCTTGGCGATCTCATCGGCCTTGGCGGTCAGTTCGCGCGCCGCCGCTTCGGATACGGCTGGCCTGATGGCCGTGGCGAGCGCAACGCCGCCACCGCCATCACCGTCGCCGCCGCCATGCCGGACCAGTGCCAGCACCGCATCGACCGCGCCCTTGCGAATCACCGAGCCGTCGAAGTCGATACCGGAAAGCCGTGTCTGCGCCGAGAACGGAATGAAGCGCGCTCCCATCGGCGCCATCTCGCGACCGCGGATGCCGTATTTCTCCTTCGCCAGCACGACGATCGACCGTCCCTCCGGCGTCTCGTCTGACAACGATGCAAGCTGCGCCGCGTCGGCAAGTTCCTGTTCGGTGACACCGGTCAGCGGAATGAACTCCGTCGCCTGGCGGTTGCCGAGGGTAATGGTGCCGGTCTTGTCCAGCAGCAGCGTATCGACGTCGCCCGCTGCCTCCACCGCGCGACCGGACATCGCCAGCACGTTGAAGCGCACCAGCCGGTCCATGCCCGCGATGCCGATCGCCGACAGCAGCGCGCCGATCGTCGTCGGGATCAGCGCGACGAACAACGCCACCAGGATCACCACGGAAACCGAGCCGCCGGCATAGGTGGCGAAGCTCGGGATGGTCGCAACCGCGAACACGAAGATGATCGTCAGGCCCGCCAGCAGGATGTTCAGCGCGATCTCGTTCGGCGTCTTCTGCCGTTCGGCACCTTCCACCAGCGCAATCATGCGATCCAGAAAGGTCGAGCCCTGCGCTGCGGTTATCTGCACCTTGATCCAGTCCGACAGCACCCGCGTGCCGCCGGTGACCGCGGATCTGTCGCCGCCGGACTCACGAATGACGGGCGCGGATTCACCGGTGATGGCGGACTCGTCCACCGATGCGATGCCCTGCACCACCTCGCCGTCACTGGCGATGAAGTCGCCGGCCTCCACCAGCACGATATCGCCCTGCTTCAGTTGCGGCGCTGCCACCACCTGAAAACTCGTCGAGTTGAGCGTGGCCAGCCGCTTCGCCGTCGTCTCGGTGCGTGCCTTGCGCAGCGTCGCCGCCTGCGCCTTGCCCCGCCCTTCCGCCACCGCCTCGGCAAAGTTCGCAAACAGCACGGTGATCCACAGCCAGAAGATGATCTGGAAGGTGAACCCGAGATGGGCGGCATCACCCGTCACACATTCGCGAATGAAGATCACCGTGGTGAGCGCGGCGACGACCTCGACGACGAACATCACCGGGTTCTTGATCAGCAAACGCGGATCGAGCTTGACGAATGACTGACCGATCGCGGGTACCAGGATCGCAGGGTCAAGTATCGAGGACTGCGAGCTGCGCATGTTGCTTCTGCTTTCCATGGGATTAGCTGCCTGTGTCATAGAGGGTGCCGGCGTGCATTGCGAAATGCTCGACGACCGGCCCAAGGGAAACCGCCGGGAAGTAGATCAATCCGCCCGTGATCACGATCACGCCCACCACCAGGCCGACGAACAGCGGGCTGTCGGTGGGGAACGTCCCCGCCGAGATCGGCACGATCTTCTTCCTCGCCAGCGAACCGGCGATCGCCAGCATCGGGACGATCACCAGGAAGCGCCCCATGAACATCGCCATGCCGAGTGTGTCGTTCCAGAACGGCACATTGGCGGAAATTCCGGCGAACGCGCTGCCGTTGTTGCCGGTTGCCGAGGTGTAGGCGTAAAGCGCCTCGGAAAAGCCGTGCGGCCCGGCGTTGTTCATCGCACCGGTGCCGACCGGCAGCACGACGGCAAGCGCTGTCCATCCCAGGATCGACAGCGGCAGCATCAAGATGGCGAGCATGGCCATCTTGACCTCTTTCGACTCCAGCTTTTTGCCCAGATATTCCGGTGTGCGGCCGACCATCAACCCGGCGACGAACATCG
>DASRQX010000163.1:0-18843 GCA_035696165.1 Acetobacteraceae bacterium
GAGCCTGCCCTTGGCGAAGGCCGGGGGGCCGGCCATCCACGACTTTCCTTCTTGCAGCAAGCAAAGTCGTGGATGGCGGGCTGGAGCCTGTCCTCGGGCGCTTGACCCGGGGGCCGGCCATGACGGGGGTGGGCAGCGTACGTCAATACTTTCGGCCGCTGGTATGACTGCCTATCTACAAGTCGCCGGACTGGAAAAGAGCTTCGGCGGCCTGCGCGCTTTGCAGGATTGCAGCTTCGCCATCGCGCAGGGCCGCATCACCTGCCTGGTCGGGCCGAACGGCGCCGGCAAGACGACGATCTTCAACGTGATCACCGGCTTCCTGAAGCCCGATCAAGGAAACGTAACGTTCCGTGCCCGTTCGCTCGACGGTCTCACACCGCAAGCAGTGGTGCACGCCGGCATCGCGCGCACCTTCCAGAACCTGCGCCTGTTCGCCGACCTGACCGCGCTGGACAACGTGATGGTGGGACTGCAACACCAGTTCGCCGAGGAACCACTCGGCGCGATCTTCCGTCCGCTCCACGCCGCGCGCATGCAGGCACGGCGGCGTGACGAAGCGCTTGGCACCCTCGCACACGTCGGCCTGGCCGATCGCGCCAACGAACGGGTGCGCAACCTGTCGTATGGCGAACAAAAACTGCTGACGGTGGCACGCGTGTTGGCGACCGGGGCGGAATTGCTGCTGCTGGACGAACCGGCCTCGGGCCTGTCGGCCGGCGCGTTGGACAACATCATGGCACTGCTGCGTCGCCTGCAGAACGAAGGCAAGACGCTGCTGGTGGTGGAGCACAACACCCGCGTCGTCCAGCAGATCGCCGACGACGTACTGTTCCTGCACCAGGGGCACCTGATGGCACAGGGCACGCCGCAGGAAATCACCACCGATGCCGCGCTGTCGGAGATCTATTTCGGTGGTGCGATCTGATGACGCTGCAACTGTCCGGCGTCGGCGCTGGGTATGGCGCGAAGACGGTGGTCTCCGACGTGTCCTTCGCGCTGCAACCGGGCCAGATACTGGCGTTCCTCGGTCATAACGGTGCCGGCAAGACCACCACGCTGAAGACGGCGATGGGGCTGCTGCCGGCGCGCACCGGCACCGTGACGTTCGACGGCAAGCGGATCGACCGGACCGATGTCGCCCAGCGCGCGGCAATGGGCCTGCGCCTGCTGCCGGAAGGCCGCGGCATCTTCCCCGACCTGAGCGTGGCGGAGAACATCGACGTGGTGGCCGCGCGCAACTGCGGCCCAAGCGCGATGTTCACCCCCGACGACGTATATCGCTTGTTTCCGGCGCTGGATGAGCGCCGTGCCCTGCGCTCCGGCAGCCTGAGCGGCGGGCAACAGCAGATGTTGGCGCTGGGGCTGGCGATTCTCGGCACGCCGCGTTGCCTGCTGCTGGACGAGCCCTCCATTGGGCTGGCACCAAACCTGGTCGAGCGCATGTTCGCGCAGGTGCGCGAGGTCTGCAAATCGCACGCGATGACAGCGATCCTGGTGGAGCAGAACGTTGCGGCGGCAATGAAGATCGCCGACCGCGTGCTGATCATGAACGGCGGACGCATCGTGTTCGACGGGCTGCCGGACGAGGCGCGGGCGTCGAACTTCTGGCACTATTTCTGATGTGGGTGCGCGGCTCGTCTACCGATCATCCACCGGCGGATTTGCCATCACTGACGGGCGCGCATTGAACGTCGCGTGCCACGCCGCCAGCTTCGGATGGCCGTCGCGCCATTTCTCGGCGTCGAAACGAAAATCCAGATAAGCCAACGCCACGCCGATCGCCAGATGGCCGATATCGAAGCGATCGCCCGCCAGCGCGTCGGCCTCCTGCTCCAGCGCATCAACGCAGGTGCGCAGCTTCAGGTGCCAAAGCGCCAGGTGCGGTTCGCTCTGCCGCTCTGCCGGCCGAAAGCGCTCGCCCACCGCGGCCAGTGCCACATCCAGCATCCCGTTGCCCAGCGCATGCCGCCGTAGCGCCGTCAGCCAGGCCGCACCGCCGGCGGGGATCAGCTTCGCCCCGGCATGCAGCGTGTCGAGATAACCAACCACCACCAAGGAATCATGGACGACGGTGCCGTCCTCCAGCTCCAAAGTCGGGATCTTGCCTAGCGGATTGATGCGCATCAGTTCCAGATGCGGCTTGCTGCCGCCCACCACGGTGCGCACGCAGTCCAGCCGGTCCTGCAAACCCATCTCGTGCGCGGCGATCATCACCTTGCGCACATACGGCGAGCGTGGCGACCAATGCAGTTTCATCATCTCGATCTCTCCCGGTGCGCAACTTGGCAGCAATCGCGCGGTGCGCCTAGAGTTTGCCCCGGCCGCACCAGGGGGAAGCATGCCGACCGACAAGCGAATCGCCACCGCGGCGGAAGCATTGCAGGATACGCCGAACGGTGCCTTCGTGTTCATCTCCGGCTTCGGCGGCGCGGGGTTTCCCAACGTGCTGATCCGCGCATTGCGTGATTGCGGGCCGCGCGAACTGACGCTGATCGTCAATTCGGCCACGCATCGCTTCTCCTATACGCATGAACTGATCGAGGCCGGCATGGTGCGCAAAGTCATCTGCTCCGCCGCGCGCGGCCACGGCAAGGACCTGTCGCCGTTCGAGCAGCTCTACAGGGATGGCAAGATCGAACTGGAATGCATCCCGCAAGGCACTTTTGCGGAACGCATTCGCGCCGGCGGCGCCGGTATTCCCGCGTTCTACACGCCGGTCGGCTACGGCACGGACCTGACCAAGGACAAGGAAGTGCGCGTGTTCCATGGCCGCGAGCATGTGCTGGAGGAAGCCATCAGCGGCGATGTCGCGCTGATCCGCGCCGATCGTGCCGACCGTTACGGCAACCTCACGTTCCGCTACGCGCAGGCAAATTTCTCCCCCGCCATGGCCAGCGCTGCCCGCTGCACGGTGGCGGAAGTGCGCGCCGTGCAGACCGACCCGATCCCACATACCGAGATCGATCTGCCTGGCATCTACGTGAAACGAATCGTCGCGGTGGGCGGGGAGGCTGGACAATGACCCCGCTCAATCGTTTCCAGATGGCATGGCGCGCGGCGCAGGACATCGATGACGGCATGGTGGTCAATCTCGGGATCGGCATTCCCGTGCTGGCCGGGGACTACGTGCCGCAGGGCCGCGACGTGTTCATCCAGTCGGAGAACGGCATCGTCGGTTGCGGGCCCCTCGCCACGCCGGATAAAGCCGACGCCGATCTGGTCGATGCCGGCAGCCGACGCATCACGCTGCGGCCCGGCGCCGCGATCGTCGATTCCGCCTGGTCCTTCGCGATGATCCGCGGCGGCCACATCGACGTGACGGTGCTTGGCGCGTTCGAGGTCGCGGCCAACGGAGACCTCGCGAACTGGGACATGCGCGTGCCGAACAAAGGCCCGCTGGTAGGCGGCGCGATGGACCTCGCAGCCTGCGCGAGGGCGGTGTGGGTGATCATGGAGCACACCACCCGCCAGGGCGGCGCGCGGTTGCGCGAAGCGTGCTCGCTGCCGCTGACCGCGGTGCGTTGCGTCAAACGTATCTACACGGACCTAGCGGTGGTGGACGTGACGCCGGATGGGTTCGTGGTGCGCGAAATCCTGGACGGCATCGGCCGCGATGAATTGCAGGCGCGCAGCGGCGCGACGCTGGCGTTCGCGCCTGACTGCGGCGTGCTGCGCGCCCCATTGATCGAGGAAACCAAGTGATGGACTGGATCGAGGTCAACGGCACCAGCCTGCGCTACGAGTTGTCCGGCACTGGCGAGCAGGTGCTGGTGCTGGTGCACGAGATGGGCGGAACGCTCGACAGTTGGGACCAGGTGATGCCGATGCTCTTGCCCGGCCGGCGCGTGCTGCGGCACGACTGGCGCGGTGCGGGGATGTCGGAAAAGCTGCGCGCGCCGCCGACGTTCGACGTCCTGGCGGACGACATCGCAGCACTGCTGGATGCGATCGGCATTCCCGGGAAAGTCGCGTTGGCCGGCTGCGCGGTGGGCGCCGGCATCGCACTGAATTTCGCGCTGCGCCATCCTGACCGCACCAAGGCGGTGGTGGCGATGGCGCCGGCTACCGGCGTCACCGCGGAGCGTCGCGCGGCAACGCTCGCGCGCGCCGAGGCGATCGAAACAATCGGACCGCGCGGCCTGGTGGAGCAGAGCTTCGCCGGATCCTACCCGCCGGTGGTACGCCACGATCCCGAACAGTTCCGCAAATTCCGCGCGCGCTGGCTGGCGAATGATCCGGAAAGCTTTGCCGCGATCAACCGCATGCTGGCGGACGCGACGGTAACGGAACAACTGCCGCATATCGCGTGTCCGGTGCTGCTGATTGCCGGCACGCACGATGCGCTGCGGCCGCCGTCGTTGGTCGAACCACTGGCGGCGAAGATGCGGAACGCGCGGTTCCGGGCACTCCAAACAAGTCACTTCATGGCAGTGCAAACGCCAGGGATTGTTGCGGCGGCGGTCGAGGAATTCCTGGCATCTTTAGGGTGTTGAGACCGGAACAGCTTCGCAACGCGCCAGCCAACGCCCCCCCATCGCCGCCACATACGCCGCCGCGCTCAACCCGGTGATCCAAAAACTGCTCGGCCAGTCGGTCCAATACGCCAGCGCGATGCCGCCCCACGCCTCGGCCAGCGCCAACCCGGCCGAGACCAGCAGACCCCAGCCAATCCGGCTGGTCAGTTGCTGCGCCGCTGCGGCCGGCCCCACCATCAGCGTAAACACCAGCAGCACACCCACGATTTGCGCGCACTCGGCCGTCGCCAGCGCAACGATCGCCAGGAACAGCACGGCGAACAACCGCAGGTTCACGCCCTTCGCCTCGGCCAATTCCGGCTGCAGGCTGGCGAACAACAATGGCCGTGCGATCACCCCCAGCGCGCCCACGCTCAGCGCGCCCAGCGCCAGCAGCACCCACAGCGTATTGGTGTCCACCGCCAGAACGTTGCCGAACAGCAGCGCGGTGACCTGGGTCGCGTAGGCGGTGAAGAAGTGCAGGAACAGCAGCCCAAGCCCAAGCGCCAGCGACAGCACCATGCCGATCGCCACGTCGCGCTGCGCCAATCGCTCGCCGGCGAAACCCATGCCGACACCGCCGGCGACGGTCGCCACGACCAGGCCAGCCAGCGGCGAGGCACCCACCAGCACCGCGCCCGTCGCCCCGGTGAAACCGATATGCGCCAGCGCGTGGCCGGCGAAGGTCTGGCCGCGCAGCACCAGGAAGTAGCCGACCAACCCAGCCACCACCGCAACGATTGCCGCCGCCGCGAAGGCATGTCGCATGAAGTCGTAGTCAAACATGCCGCTGCACCGCATCATGACTATGGCCCGCATGACCATGCCCATGACCGTCATCATGACGGTGCGCGTCGTGTTCCATATCGTGCCCGCCGGACATCACAAAAATACGTCCGTTCACATACACCACGTCGATCGCCGAGCCATACAGGCGCGACAGCACCGGCCCGGTAATCACCTCCCGCACCGTGCCCAGCGCGGCCTGCCCGCCGCCCAGATACAGCACCCGGTCCAGCGCCCCCAGCAGCGGGTTCAGTTCATGCGCGCTGAACAGGACGGCAATCCCCAGTTCCACCTGCAACGACTTCACCAGCTCCACTACCGCCCGCTGATACGCCGGATCCAGGCTGATCAGCGGCTCGTCCAGCAGCAGCAGGCGCGGCCGCCCGATCAGCGTCTGCGCCAGCAGCAGCCGTTGCCGTTCGCCGCCGGAGGTCTCGGCCAGCGGACGGCGGGCCAACTCGCGTGCGCCGACCATCTCCAGCGCCCAGGCGACCTCGCGCCGGCCGGCGGCGTCCAACAGCGGCAGGCCCAGGCGATGGCCGCGCACCACGCTGGCAACGAAGTCCCACCCGCTCAGCCGCTTGCCGGCCAGTTCGCCGCGCACCTGCGGCATGTAGCCGATCGCCGCGTTGCCGCGCGCGGCCGACGCGCCCAGCACCCGGATCGTTCCGGCCGCGGCCGGCACCAGGCCCAGCACAGCGCGCATCAACGTGGTCTTGCCCGACCCGTTCGGCCCCAGCACGCCGACGAACTCCGTCGCGCGGATCGTCAGCGAAACGTCCCGCAGAACCGGTCGCCCGCCCAGCGCCAGCGTCAGCCCGTCCACCTCGACTGCGTTCACCAGGGCGCCGGCGCCCGCACTCATGGGTGCGGCGGGAGTGCCTTGGCGACGGCATCCAGTTCGCCCAGCATCCACGCCTGGTAGGTCTTCCCCGGCGGCTCGGTTTCCGCCGCGCCGACGATGGGCACATGCGACGCCTTGGCCAGCCGTTCCATGCGTTGGGCGATCGGGTCGGACGCCTGCGCGTTGTAGACCAGCAGCTTCACCGCGTGGGTCCGCAAATCCGTTTCGAATGCGGCGACATCGGACGCACTTGGCTCGGTGCCGTTCATCACCGCCATCTGAAACGACAAATTGCGCACCTGGATCCCCAGCGCGTCGAACATATAGCCGAACACCGGCTCGGTCGCGGTCGCCGGCGTGCCGGTCAGGCGCTGGCGCAGCGCGGCGATCCTGGCCTGGATGGGTGCGATCGACGCCTCGAACCGCGCCAGGCGCTGATTGTAGCCGTCCCCATGCGCCGGGTCGTCGGCGGTCAACGCGGCGGCCAACGCCTTCGCAAACGCCAGCATGGTGGCCGGGTCATACCAGATATGCGGGTTGTCGCCGGTCTTGCGGCCGATCAGGTCCGCAACGACAATCACCTGCCGCTCGCCGGATCGCGTCGCGCTCAGCAGCTTCGCCATCCACGGGTCGTAGTCGATGCCGCTGTAGATCACGATCCGCGCGTCGGAAATGGCGCGCGCCACGGACGGGCTGGCCTCGAACAAATGCGGGTCCTCGTCCGGGTTGCTCAGAATGCTCGTGACGTGCACATCCGGCCCGCCGATCTGCGCGGCGACGTCGCCATAGAAGTTCTCAGCCGCGACGATTCCAACTGAATGGGCCCCGACCGCATGGGGGCCGACTGGGCGTAGGCCAACCGGATGGGGTGCGGTCTGCGCCCGGGCGGGCACCGCCAGCAGCAGCGCCAGGCAGGCGATGATCAGGTCGATTCGCATTGCGGGTTCCTGGTAAGACGCGGGGCGTGTGAAGGCACCGGCGGGCCAACGCGGCCCGCGCGACGGAATGTTATAATATAACGATCCGTGCCGCCAGCCCCACATCAGCGGCACGCCTTGCGACGGGAACCGGACCATGCGCTGCCTTCCGCTCGCCGCGCTTCTGCTGACCCTGCCGACCCCGCTGTTCGCGGCAGCCGACCCGGTGTACTCCGACACCGGCCCCGACGCGGCGGGGTATGGCTCGGCGTGGGACGTTCCGATCGGCGGCCCCTCGCCGCCCACGCAGGCGCAGATGGTCGGCAGCTACAGCCACTACGACCGCATCTGGCCATTCCACCGCGTCGCCCAGGCTGCCACACCGTCGCCGCTGCGCCGCGCCGCGCAGCAGATCGCCGCGACCTATAAATTCCGCGGCGCCACCTACACGCTCGACGACTACCTCGCGCGCAATCCCGTCACCGGCCTGCTGATCGCGCGCGACGACACCATCCTGTTCGAGCACAACCAATACGGCCGCACCGACCACGACCGCCTGCTGTCGCAATCGATGGCCAAGACGATCGTTGCGCTGCTGCTCGGTATCGCCATCAATGAGGGCCGCATCCATTCCGTCGACGATATGGCCGACACCTACGTGCCCGAACTCGCCGGCACCGCGTTCGGCCGGACCAGCTTGCGGGCGCTGCTGCACATGGCCTCGGGCGTGGCGTTCCGTGAGGACTACGACGATCCCGGGGCGGACAACTTCAAGCTGAGCCGCGCGTTGTTCGGCGGCGCGGGCGCCGACCCGGCGCACGCCGTCGCGATGTTCAACTCGCGCGGGGCGCCCCCCGACGCGCATTTGAACTATGGTGGCGTGCAGACCGAGCTGCTCGGCCTCGTGCTGACGAAGGCTGTCGGCATGTCGCCCGCGGCGTATCTGCAAGACCGCGTCTGCCAGCCGATGGGCGCGGAGGCAGACGCCATCTGGACCGTGGACCACACCGGGCAGGAGGTGGCGTATTGCTGCTTCAACGCGGTGCTGCGCGATAGGGCGCGGCTGGGGTTGCTGTTGGCGCATGACGGACAGGAGAATGGGCGGCAGATCATTCCGCGTCAGTGGCTGCTGGATGCGACGACAGAGCCGCCCGACAGCCCGTTCGCACCGCGGCGCGCCACGCCTTACATGGGCTATGGCTACCAGGTCTGGCTGTTCCCTGGCCCGCGCCGACAATTCGCGTTTCTGCGCATCCACGGGCAGTCGATCTATGTCGACCCGGCCGCGCGACTGGTGATGGTGCAGACCGCGGTGCGGGTGCCGGCGACCGGCTCGCGGGCAGAGGCTATCGCGCTGTGGAACGCGCTGGTGGCGCGGTATGGCCGCTGATGCCTATGGCCGATGCCCGGGGCTACGCGAGCGGCCCTGGCGGTGCGGCCGCGTCGTGCCTGCGTGCCGCACGAGCCGAATCAACCGGCCTTTCGCGGAGCGCCGCACCCTCGTGATTGAGCAGCCATCGTTTGCGCTCGATGCCGCCCCCGTAGCCGGTCAGCGAGCCATCGGTGCCGATCACCCGATGACACGGCACCACCACGCTGATTGGATTGGACCCGTTGGCCAGGCCGACGGCCCGAACGGATTTGGGACATCCAAGCCTCGCCGCCAGCGCGCCGTAGCTGAGCGTCTCACCCGGCGCTATCATTAGAAGACCGTTCCATACACTGCGTTGGAACGGCGTGCCGGCCGTTCGCCATTCGATGGCTGCAAGACACCCGACTTCCCCTTCGAAGTAACGCCGCAGCAGGTGTTTGAGGCTCCCCGGCGCGGCACCCGATTCCGGCACAAGCGTTCCGTAATGCAGGCGCAACAGCCGGGCCATGCCCGGCTGACGATCGGCCCAATCAAACGCCCGCAGGCAGCCCGCCTCATCCGTAACAATCAACGACTCACCGATCGGCGTTGCCAGCCGATCCAGTCGCAGGCGTTCAGGCAGCTTGCTGGTCATAGAGCACCCTTTCGTTGGAGAGGAACGCGGCAGGCTCGGACGCCCAGAGATGCAGCGCGGCGTAGGCGCGCCAGGGTCTCCATCGCTCGGCGTGTGCGCGCAACTCCGAGGGTGATGGCCGCACGCCACTCGCATCACTCATCGCTCGCATCAAGCCGATATCCGCCGCCGGAAACGCATCCGGCTCGCGCAGTTCGCGCATGGCGATATACTGGGCGGTCCATTCGCCCACGCCCGGAAGCGATCGCAACTGCGCGACGGCGTCTTCGAGGCTTCTGCGGGGGCCGAAGATCAACGGGTCGGCGACGACAGCCGCCGCCAGCGAAGCCAGCGCCGTCCGCCTGGCTTTTGGCATCCCGATCGCCGCCAGATCAACCCCGACCAGTTGCTGGGGCGTGGGAAACACATGGGTCAGCCCCTGGTCGAGGGCAGCGGGATCGCCAATTTTATTGCCGTAGTACGCAACCAATTTGCCGGCCAGTCCGGTGGCCGCCGACACCGTGATCTGCTGCCCAAGAATGGCGCGCGCCGCGAGTTCAAACCCGTCCCACGCGCCGGGAACCCGCAGGCCCGGCCTGGCGGCGACAAGTGGCGCCAGCAAGGGGTCCTGGCCGAGATGTGCGCCGATCGCCACCGGATCGGCGGCAAGATCGAAGACCCGGCGAACACGCGCGATGATTGCCGGCAAGTTCTTGAGGTTCGCAAAGCGAACGATTGCCGTCAGGCAGTTTTTCCCCGCGGGTTCGACAACCAGGACGCCGCGCTGGTCGCCGATCGAGATCGTGCGCGCATATCGGCCGCTCGATACCATTTCGATTCCCGGAATTGCTCGCGCGCGAAGGAACGCCAAGATAGCATCCCAGTCGTAGGGTGACCGGTAGCCCAGCTTGACCGCAACGGCGCCTGTCGTACCAACGGATTCGTCGGCCACGCCCGCTCGCCGCAGCGCACTGGGCGGTCGCCGGTATAGTTGCCGAAAGATCTCGTTGAACCGCCGAATGCTGCCAAAGCCCGCCGCCGAGGCAATCTCCGTCATCGGCAGCCGCGTGTCGTGGATCAATTGCTTGGCCAGCAGTATCCGCCTTGTCTGCCCGATCGAGATCGGCGAAGCGCCAAGATGCTGCCTGAACAAACGCCGGAGCTGACGTTCGCCGATACCCAGCCGCGTCGCCAAGGCCTCGACATCGCCGTCATCAAGCGCCCCCGCTTCAATCAGCCCGAGCGCCCGGGATACGGTGTTGGAGCTGCCGCGCCAGAACGCAAGCTCGGGTGACGTTTCCGGCCGACAGCGCAGACACGGGCGAAACCCAGCTTCCTGTGCCGCGGCGGCGGTATGAAAGAACCGGACGTTTTCTCGCTTGGGCGTACGCGCCGGGCAGAACGGCCGGCAATAAATTCCGGTCGTCGTGACAGCAACGAACAGGCGTCCATCGAAACGATGGTCTCGCGTTTCAATGGCGCGGTAACAAGCGTCGTCGTCCATGTCCATGCGCCGATGATCGCGCATGCCGCCACCGCTGTCTCGCGGTTTTCGGACCTCATACCAACGGCCCCCCCGTCATGGCCGACGCAGGCCGGTATCCGGCACCCCCCGTCATGCCGGCGAAGGCCGGCATCCACGACTTTCTTCGCCGCGACGAAGACAAGTCGCGGATACCGGCCTGCGCCGGCATGACGGGGTACCGCGGAACAGTCGATCATTCGGACGGCTGATCTCAAAGCCAAAGCGCCGACGATCGAACCTGGCGGATGGGGCAGTCGCAAGAATCTGAAACAACTCAGCCCCTCGGCGACCCACCGCCCGGCACACGCCGCCTACCCAGCGCACCGCCGGGCCGATCAGCCCGCAGGCCGAGCGCGCCGACCGCCTGGTCCCACTGCACCGCCTTGATCAACTTCAGCCGGTCCCCGGCGAAGTCCGGCCAGCCGAGGGCCAACAGCGCGGCCCCGCGCGCACGACGGAACACCATCAGCGGGCCGAACATTGCCAGGGTACGAAGGATCGTCTCTTCGGCATCCGCCGGGCGATCGATCAGGCGCCCCACCAGCCCGGCGACCACGCCGATCAGCCGCCCGGCCACCCGCTCATTCAGCACCGCATACGCCGCGGTCGGGCTCATCTGCTCGCGCAGCACGAAAGTGACCCAACTGGGGGGATCGTGTGGGCTGACCAGGCGATCGGCGAAGCCGTCCAGGATGTCGCGCAACAGGGCGCGCAACCGCCCCCGCGTGAGGCGTGGATTGGCCAACGTCGTTTCGATCTGCGTCACGAACGGGCCGATCATTTGTTCGCCATACGCCGCGATGTGTTCGGCACAGGCGCGATAAACACCCTCTTTGCTGGCGAAATAATAGTGCAGCGCTGCAAGATTGACGCCGGCGCGATCGGCGATGACGCGGGTAGAGGCCTCCTCGAACCCGACCGCGCCAAACACCTCCAGCGCGGCCGTGACGATACGCAGCCGGGTTTCCTCGCCCCGCGCATAGCCGCCGGATGCGGGACGCCCCGGCCGTTGCGCAACCTTCCGTTTCCCGACCTGCCGTTTCGCGCCGTGGTTTGTCACGCGATCGCGCACCTCTGCCGCCAACTTTAATCACTTGACTGATTTAAGTCAACCGACTGATATTGTCCTATCCTGTGCGCGGAGCGGCCAGTGCGCAACTCGCGATCAGTCCGGACAGCAGTTCTCCTTGTTGGTCGGGCCATGCAATCCCTCATCGTCATGGCCATCCCCGGGACAACACCCGGGACAGCCATGACGATCAAGCAACATCGTCGCGCCAACAGCAGAATAGCCACATTCCGCGGCGCGATGACCACGGTTCCGTGCCTCGGACTGCTGGCCTCCTGCAACGTCGGCCCGGACTACAAGCCCCCGGATGAAGCGGTACCGGCGCACTTCGCCGGCACGACGGGTCCCGCGCAAACCCCCGCGCAAACTAACGTCACGCTGGCGCAATGGTGGACCGGCTTCGACGACCCAACGCTGGATGACCTGGTCGCGCGCGCGTTGCACGACAACCTTGACCTGCAGACCGCGGCCTCGCGCATCCGCGAGGCACGCCAGCAGGAGATTGTCGCCGGTGCCGCCGCATGGCCCAGCCTGTCGGCCAACGCACAGTTCACCCACACACATCTCAGTCAGAATTCGATCTCACTGGCCGGCCTCGGTGGCCTCGGCCAGCTCAACGGGGCCGCGACAGGCGGCACGAACCTGGCCGCGTTCGGCCTGCCGGGCTTCGACTTCAACACCTACCAACTCGGGTTCGACGCATCATGGGAGCTCGACCTGTTCGGCCGCACGCGCCGCGGCGTCGAAGCGGCGCGCGAGACCACGACGGCCTACGTCTGGAACAGCCGCGACACCCAGGTCTCGCTCGTGGCCGAGGTGGCCGACACGTATCTGGCGCTCCGCACCGCGCAGCGCCGCCTGGCGATCAACCGGCGGGATCTCGCACGGCAACAGGATCTGCTCGACCAGATCAGGACGCGCGCGACGGCCGGTCTCGCCACCGGCCTCGATGTCCGCCAGCAGGAAACCGCGGTTGCCGCAACGTCGTCCGGCCTGCCGCCGCTGGCGGCCGAGGCTGATGTGCGGCTGCACGCGCTAGGCGTGCTGTTGGGCGAACCGCCGGAGGATTTGCCGAACCAGTTCGCGGCGGACACGCTAGCCGCCGCGTCACCGACACCACCCGCAATCCCGGCCGGGCTGCCCGCCGACCTGTTGCGCCGCCGACCCGATATCCGCGCCGCCGAGCGCCAACTCGCCGCCGCCACCGCGAATATCGGCGTCGCCGTCGCCGATTATTATCCGGACATCACGCTGACCGCCTCACCCGCGCTGGTCAGCACGGCGCTGTCGAACCTGCTGACCTGGGGCAGTCGCAACCTGACCGCGGGCCCGGGACTGAGCTGGACCTTGTTCGACGGCGGCAAGGTCACCGCGAATGTCGCAATCGCCAACGAGCATCAGCGCCAGGCGCTGCTGACATACCGCAAGACGGTGTTGACGGCGCTGCAGGACGTGGAAGACGCGCTGACCCACTGTGACGCGGATCGCACCCGGCAACGCGACCTTGCGCACCAGACCGACAGTGCGCGCGCGGCGGCCGATCTGTCGCGCGCGCAATACCGTGCCGGGCTGATACCTTTCTCCACCGTATTGACCACCGAGGCCGCGCTGCTGAGCGCCGAGGACACCGCCGCCCAGAACGCCGGCACGACAACACAAGACGTTGTGGCGCTCTACAAGGCGCTCGGCGGCGGCTGGACCGAGCCCGCTCCCACCCTCACGCAGGCAACAGCGCACACCCTGACGCAGGCGGCAGCGCCCACCCTGACGCGTGCGGCAGCGCAATGAACCGCGCGCGCCGCGTCATTGTCGTCCTGTTGCTGGTCATCGCCGCCGGCTATCTCGGCTGGCGCGCCTGGGCGCCACGGCCGCAGGACGAAACCGTCCTGTCCGGCTACATCGAAGGCGAGGACCTGTATCTCGCCGCGCCGATCGCCGGCACCATCGCAACGATGTCCGTTGCGCGCGGCGACCGCATGACCGCCGGCGAGACAGCCTTCACCGTCGACGCCGCCCAGTTGCGCGCCGAGCGCGACCAGGCGGCAGCATCGGCGATCGCCGCCCAGGCGCAAGTGCTAACCGCCGAAGCACGGCTGGCACAGTCGCGCGCCTCGTTCGCCGCGGCAGCCGCGCAGGCGGACAACGCGGCGCGCGACCTGGCTCGCTATCGCGGCGCGCAACGCGCCAATCCGGCCAGCGTGGCACAGCAACAAGTCGATGTCGCGATCGCCAACGCCGCCAACACCGCCGGCCAGCGCGACGCCGCCGACAGCGACGCCAAAGCCCAGGCCGCGCAGATCGATGCCGCGCAGGCACAGCTTCGCGCCCAGCAGGCGGCACTGGCGGATGCGCAAAGCAAGCTCGATCAACTCGCACCACGCGCACCCGTCGCGGCGCGCGTGCAGGACGTGTTCTTCCAGCAAGGCGAGTGGGCCGCGGCCAACCAGCCGGTGGTCAGCCTGTTGCCCGACAACAAGGTGAAGATCCGCTTCTTCGTTCCGGAACAGGACGTATCCCGCTACCGCCCCGGCGACACCATTCATTTCTCTTGCGACGGCTGCGCCACGGGGCTCACCGCGCGCGTGATCTACCTCAGCTCGCAGCCGGAATTCACGCCGCCGATCATCTACAGCCGCAGCTCGCGCGACCGCCTGGTGTTCCTGGTGGAAGCGCTGCCCGGCGATGCAGCCGGCCTGACCCCCGGGCTGCCGGTAGATGTCGTTCCGCTGGGAGATCGCCGATGACCCTCGCAATCGACGTGCACGGGCTGAACAAGCACTTCGGTGCGCGGCACGTCGTGCAGGATGTCGAAATCCAGGTCGAGGCAGGCCACATCTGCGGATTTCTTGGTCCGAACGGCTCCGGCAAGACCACGACTCTACGCATGTTGTGCGGACTGCTGACGCCCGACGCCGGCACCGGCACCTGCCTCGGCCTGGACCTCCGGCGCGACACCGCCGCGATCAAGCGGCAGACCGGCTACATGACGCAACGCTTCTCGCTGTATGAAGACCTGACCATCGAGGAGAATCTCGATTTCATCGCCCGCATGTACGGCCTCGACCGACGCCGCGAGCGGCTGAACGAATCGCTGGAACGCCTCGGCCTGATCGACCGCCGGCGCCAGCTTGCCGGGCAGCTCTCCGGCGGCTGGAAGCAACGGCTGTCGCTCGCCGCCTGCGTGCTGCACGGGCCGCGCCTGCTGCTGCTGGACGAACCCACCGCCGGCGTCGATCCCAAGGCACGCCGCGAATTCTGGGACGAGATCCATCGCCTGGCGGAAGCCGGCATCACCGTCCTGGTTTCCACCCACTACATGGACGAGGCGGAACGTTGCCACGACGTCGCCTACATCGTCGCCGGGCGGCTGATCGTGCGCGGCACCGCCGAGCAGGTCGTTGCCAGTTCCGGACTGATCACCTTCCAGGCCGAGGGGCCGCGCGCCGATCGGCTGGCCTCGCAGGTCGCGCAGGCGCCGGGCGTCCTGATGGCGACACCGTTCGGCGAGAACCTGCATGTCAGCGGCACCGACCGCGCAGCGCTCGAGGCCGCCATCGCGCCGCATCGCCACCCGCCCTATCGCTGGACCGAGACACGCCCGACGCTAGAGGACGTGTTCATCCGCCTGATGGATGACGCGTCGCACGACCTCGGGCATCAAGGCCAACCGCAATGAGCGGATTTTCGCTGACGCGCATCGTGGCAATGCTGGTCAAGGAATTCCGCCAGATGATGCGCGGCACGCCCAGTGTACTGCTGTTGATGCCGATCATTCAATTGATGCTGTTCGGCTATGCAATCAACGACAATCCGCACCACCTGCCGACCGGCGTCTTCGTGCAGGATCAGGGCGAATTCTCCCGCTCCGTCCTGGCCGCGATCCGCAACACCGGTTATTTTGATATCGTCGCAACCGCGCGCAGCTCCGCCGAGCTGGATCGGCTGATGGCCCTGGGCGAGATCGACTTCAGCGTCACCATTCCCGGCGACTTCACCCGCCGCGTGGTGCGCCGCGACAACGCGCAGATCCTGATCGAGGCCGACGCCGCCGATCCCTCGGCGACCGGCAGCGCGGTGGCCGCTCTCGCCACGCTGCCGGCGAACGCGCTCACCCACGACCTGGTCGGCACACTGGCGCCCGTGACTGCCCAGCCGGCGTTCACCGCGGTGGTGCACAACCGCTACAATCCCGAAGGCATCACCTCCTACAATATCGTTCCGGGCCTGCTGGGAACCGTGTTGTCGATGACGCTGGTGGTCATGACCGCGCAGAGCCTGGCACGCGACCGCGAGCTGGGCACGCTGGAAGGATTGCTGGCGACGCCGGTCCGGCCGGTCGAGGTGCTGATCGGCAAGCTGATACCGTATATCGGAATCGGCGTGGTGCAGACGATCGTCATCCTGATCCTGGCGCGGGTACTCTTCGACGTGCCGGAAATGGGCGGCTGGGATGCACTGGTCGTCGGCACCGCGCTGTTTACCACCGGCAGCCTGGCACTGGGATTTCTCATTTCGACGATCGCGCGCACGCAGCGGGACGCCCAGTTGATGGCGCAGCTTTACTTCATGCCTTCCTTCCTGCTGTCGGGCTTCATATTCCCCTTCGTCGGCATGCCGCAATGGGCGCAGGTGCTGGGCAGCCTCGTGCCGGTGACGTATTTCCTGCGCATCGTGCGCGGCTCGCTGCTGAAGGGACAGGGCTTGGCGGTTGATTGGTCCAGCCTGGCCGCGCTCGGGTTGTTCACTGTCGCCGTCAGCGCGCTGGCGATCCTGCGCTACCGCACGACCCTCGACTAAGAACCCGGGCTCGATTGAAAATCCGGGGTGGCAGGGACAAGCCCGGCACCACGGCACGGACGCGGCCATGTCACCACCCCGCCACAATCCCGCCTGCGCAATAAACTGTGATTATCCACGGCAGCGCGATCCGTCTAGTATCGAATACTATCGGCGGGAGAATTCGATCGGAGCCGCAGTGTCGATGGAACGCGAGTCAGGGCGGCAGCGAGGTCACCTGCCGTCGGTCAGCCGTTCGTTGCAGGTCGCGGCAGTCACCGTCACTCTGCTGATCATTGCCGCCACGGCGCAGCAGCTCGTCCGCGTCCGCGACGCCACGATCGCCAACACCGAACGGCAGATGTCCCGCCTGGACATGGTGTTTGCCGAGCAGACCGGCCGCGCCGCCGAAACGGTCGACCTCATCCTGCGCAACGCGATCGATGCCCTGCGGCAGTTGCCGCCCGGCACCCAGCCGCATGCCGCGGCGATGGACGACCTGCTGCACCACTGGGTCGAGGGCGTGCGGCAGGTCCGCGGGGTCTGCGTTACCGACAAGGACGGCACCATCACCTTCGCCTCCGGCCCGCCGATGCAAGGCGACGTGCCGCGGGCGCTGCATGCCGCGCTGGTGTTTCACGCGGCGCACCCTGAAGCCGGCTTGCAGATCAGCGATCCGCTGCGTGAGACCGATGGGGTGTGGACCGCGCTGATGACCCGGCGGATCAACACGCCGGATGGCGGTTTCGCCGGCATCGCGTCGGGGCGCATCGACATGCGCTATTTCGAGGATTTCTACCGCGCGGTCGAACTGCACGAGGGCGGCGCGATCCTGCTGCACCTGCGCGACGGCACGGTGCTCGCGCGCTATCCGCATAACGACGCGGTCGTCGGCACCAGCTACGCCGACCTGCCGCCGTTCAAGGACATCCTGGCCCACGAGATGGCCGGCACGGTGATCATGGACAGCCCATTGGACGGTCAGGACCGCGTGCTGGCGATCCGTGCCCTGAAGGCCTTCCCGCTCGCCGTCAACGTCTCAGTGGACGAGCACCAGGTGCTGCAGGACTGGCGCCGGCAGGCCTGGTTCTTCGGGTTCGGCGCGTTTTTCATCTGCATGGTCACCATATCCCTGATGCTCCTGCTCGCCAGCCGGTCGCGCCAGGTCGAGAAACTGGTGGTCGAGTTCCGCAACGCCAAGGAAGCCGCGGAGCTGGCCAACCTCCGGCTGGTCGAGCAGATGGAAGAGCGTGAACGGGCCGAGGCGGCGCTGCGCCAGGCCCAGCGGATCGAGGCTGTCGGACGGCTGACCGGCGGCGTCGCGCACGACTTCAACAACCTGCTGACCGTCGTGCTGGGCAACATCGAGCTGCTGTCGAGCGCCGTGCCGCCGGACCCGCATTCCCAGGGCCTGCTCGCCGCGATGCGCTCGGCGGCGGAGCGCGGCGCCACGTTGACCGGTCAGTTGCTGGCGTTCGCCCGCCGCCAGCCGCTGGTCCCGCGGCCGATCGATCTGAACGCGGTCATCGCCGGCATGCAGGATCTGCTGAAAAGCGCGCTCGGCAGCACGGTCCGCATCGAGACCTGGCCGGCGCCCGATCTGTGGCTGGCGATGGCCGATGCGACGCAGATCGAGCTGGTGGTGCTGAACCTGACCATCAACGCCCGCGACGCCATGCCCCGAGGCGGCGTGCTGACCATCGAGACCGCCAACGCGCGGGTCGGTCCGCCGCAACGCGAAAGTGAGCCTGCCGAGGGCGAATATGTCGCGGTCACCATGCGCGACAACGGGGTCGGGATGACCGCGGACGTCCTGGCGCGGGCCTTCGAGCCGTTCTTCACCACCAAGGCGCCCGGATCGGGGTCGGGGCTCGGCCTGTCGCAAGTCTACGGGACGGCGCGGCAATCGGGCGGCGGCATGCGGATCGCAAGCGCCCCCGGCGTCGGCACGGCCGTCATCATCTACCTGCCGCGCGCCACCGTCACGATCGATCCGCCCGCGCCGCCGCCCCCCCCTGCGCCGCCGTCCAATGTGCCGTCGACCTCCGGCCTCGACGCCAGTGATGGCCCAGCGTCGGGTACAGCGCCGAGCACCGCGCTGGGCCCCGCGCTGGGCACCGTGCTGGTGGTGGACGACGATCCAGCGGTGCGCGCCACCACCGTGGACGTGCTGTGCGACCTTGGCTACGAGGTCCGCGAAGCCGGCGGCGGGCCCGAGGCACTCGACATGTTGCGCTGTGACAGCCAGATCGAGGTGCTGCTGACCGATGTGGTGATGCCGGCGATGAACGGCGCCGAGTTGGCGCGGCTCGCCCGGGGCGTGCGATCGCGGCTGACCATCCTGTTCATGTCGGGCTACACCGACCCCGAGGAGATCACCGGCGCGCTGCGACGGTATCGGCTGGTGCGCAAACCCTTCCTGCC
>DASRQX010000164.1:0-4688 GCA_035696165.1 Acetobacteraceae bacterium
CGTAGTCCTCCAGAAACGCCTCTGTTTCGTCGTCAAACGACAGCCAACTCTCCGGCAGGTCGCCCCGCTGCCCTCGCTGGAACGGGGCCAGTGACGCACGGATTGCGTCAGCGGGCAGGGTGGCCGAGAAGGGCAGGATCAAATAGGCGAGGGCGAACATCTGACTTCCCTCGCACCCTCAGTTGCGGGCGGCAGTTCGATGGGCTCCGGCTTCTGAATACCTTGCCCGCCGTAGTCGACGGTATCCGTCGACCCCATCCTTTACCGCGGCCTTTCGAGTTATGCGACCACCAATGGCACAGGCGATCCCTTCTCCCTGCACGCGGCAATTGTTGCTGAACATCAGCGCGCCAACTGTGTCACGGATTGTTGCCCAGCATCGTACCGGACCCGCTTAGCGTACGATTTCGTACAAATCTCGTGGTGACCCCTTTAGGGGGGTTGGTATAGCACCGGCCGTCGGAAAGATTGACCCTCCAGCGTGATGCCAGGCACCGGCGGGCCAACCATGACTTTTTCAACACAATCCACCCTTTGCGGCGCGTAGGCCGGGCACCCGCGCGGCAACCGCCGCTCCCCGCCCAAATCGGCGGAGCCGGCTGCCAAGCAGAGGCGATCGACGGAATGGGGACCAAGCCGCTGGTTTTATCCACTAACATCCGGCTGTTGCTGACCCAACCTGAGACCTAAGCCCCCACGAGCCGGCCAGTCCCCATCTTCGATAGCCAGGATTGACATTAGCGTTGGCGTTAGCCGTGTTTTGGTAAACCATCCGCGCCAACATCGCGCCGCCGCGGCGACGTCAAGCGACGCAAAACGAGGGATATATGCCGTTCCAGACGGCGCGGTAATGCGCGATGCTCGGCTGACCAACACCAGGAGGCATCGTCATGGCCGAGCCGATCAGCATCGTCTTTCCGCTTTATCCGGGCGTGACCCAGTTGGATTTCACCGGCCCGCACCAGTTCCTGGCGCGCGTGCCGGGGGCGAAGCTGACCGCCGCCTCGGTCGGTGGGGCGCCGGTTGCCGCCGACGGGCTGGTGTTTGCCGAGTTGGCGAGGCTGGAGGCGATCGAGCGCTGCGACGTGCTGTGCGTGCCGGGTGGGCAGGGCTGCACCGACGCCATGCAGGACGCGGTCTACATGGCGTCGATCCGCCGGCTGGCGGACGGCGCGCGCTATGTCACCTCGGTCTGCACTGGCTCGCTGATCCTGGGAGCGGCGGGGCTGCTGCGCGGCAAGCGTGCCACCTGCCACTGGGCGTGGCGCGACCTGCTGGCGCTGTTCGGCGCCGTGCCGGACCCGGGCCGTGTGGTGCGCGACGGCAATGTGCTGACCGGTGGCGGGGTGACTGCGGGGATCGACTTTGCGTTGACGCTGGCGACCGAGTTGGCCGGTCCGCTGGCGGCGCAGGCCATCCAGTTGGGGCTGGAATACGCGCCGGCCCCGCCGTTCGACGCCGGCCGGCCGGAGACCGCGCCCGCGGATGTGCTGGCGCTGGTGCGTGAGCGGATGGCGGCCTCGGTGCCGGCCCGGCGGGCGGCGGTGGAACGTGCGGCCGCGATGAGGTGAGGCGGTCGAAGTGCTCGTTTGACGGAACCCAGGGGATCGATCGACCGCAACAACGATTCTCCACCATGTCACGAAAACGCCGAGCTCGCGGCGCGCGTTGGCTTTCGGCCATCGATGGCGGCAGGGTTACGCGATGCAAAGCACCGGAACCGCACCGCCGTCGTCCACATTGCGCGAGCGGCGCTGGAGCCAGGCGGCGGCCATGGCCTCGCTCACCGTGTTCGGCCTCAGCGTGGGCCAGGGCACGCCACTGATGTCCCTGTTGCTGGAGGTGCGCGGCACCGAGGTCACGCTCAACGGGCTGAATGCCGGTGCCGCGTTCGTTGGGGTCATCGTCGGACCGATGCTGGCACCACGCTGCGTCGCGATGCTGGGAATCCGCAATTTCCTGCTGTTGTGTTTCGGTGCCGATGTCGTTCTCACGCTATCGCTGAAGCTGTTCGATAGCGTCGCAGCGTGGTTCGTGCTGCGCGTGCTGCTCGGCCTGGTAGGGTCCAGCATCTTCACGTCGGGTGAAGCCTGGATCAATGTCCTGACCGGTGACAGGGGCCGCGGTCGGATCATCGGGATCTATGCAGCCGCATTGTCGGCGGGATTTGGCATAGGGCCGCTGCTGCTGTCGGCCACGGGCATCCGGGGCTGGTCGCCTTTCGTCGTCAACGCCGCGGTCACCGCGTCGGCGATGCTGCCGCTGATCGGCGTCGGTAACATCTCGCGCGCATTTGGCCGCGAGCGCGGCGCCAATCCGCTGACAATGTTTGCCCGGGCTCCGGTCATTCTGGGCGCCGCGGCGATCTTCGGCCTGTTCGAGACGGCGCTGATGGCCTTGCTGCCCATTTGGGGTGTGCGGGTCGGACTGACCGACAGGACGGCGGCGGCGACGTTGTCGGCGGTGTATATCGGGTCGATCGCGCTGCAGATGCCGATCGGCTGGCTATCCGACCGGCTGTCCCGGATCGCGGTGCTGCGATTGTGCGGCGTGGTCGGGCTGATGGGCGCGCTGTTGGTCGTGAACCTCGACATGCCGCTGTCGATGCTGCTCTGCCTGCTGTTCGTCTGGGGTGGGATTGCGTCGGGGATCTATCCCGTTGCGCTCAGCATGGCCGGCGATCGGTTCCGCGGTACGGAACTGGTCACCGCCAATGCCGCCATGATCATCGCCTATGGGCTGGGTGGGTTGGCTGGACCCGCTCTGGCAGGCGTGGCGATGACTATCTGGAATCCGCAAGGCCTGTTCTGGCTGTTTGCGCTGCTGTTCGCCTGTCTGCTGGAGACCGCTGGGCTTACAGCAGGTCGGCCACCGCCGAGCGGTACCGCGTGATCGCCGCGAGGTGATCGGCGGGTCCACGGCCGTCGATACGCTTGTGGTGGTTGCTGACGTAGGTGGTGTGCGCGGTCACATGCGTGACGCCGGCCTGCTTCCAGAACGCGATCTCCCTGCGCCAGTCATCCTGGGTGCCGGCGCCTGGCGAGACCCAGACTTCCAGGCCAACGTCCGTGGGATTGCGACCGGCTTCCTGCGTGAGCCTGCGCAGCTTCTCGAACGCCGCCAGCGCCGCATCACCCACCGGATAGGCCAGCGGCATGAAGCCATCGCCATATTTCGCCGCGCGGCGGAATGTCGCCTCGGCGTGGCCGCCGAACCAGATTGGCACGCGGCCGGATGCGGGGCGCGGATTGATGCCGGCATCGTCGATGCGGTGAAACTCGCCCGCGAAGTTGACATGCGAGTTCGCCCATAGCGCCTGCATGACCTGAACCTGTTCCTCCGACCGCCTGCCGCGGTTGTGAAAATTCTCGTTGAGGCCGATGAACTCGACCTCGTTCCAGCCGACGCCGATGCCGAGACGGAAGCGCCCACCCGACAGTCGGTCCAGGGAGGCCGCCTGCTTTGCAACCAGCACGGCCTGGCGCTGCGCCAGGATCAGCACACCGGCGGCGAAGCCAATACGCTCGGTGCAGCCGGCGAGGAAGCCGAAGAGCACGAATGGATCATGGTAGGCATTGGCGGTGGTTCCGACGCGACGCCCGGCTTGGTCCGTCGATGGGTTGGCGCCCAGCACGTGGTCGGGTGCGACCAGGTGGGTGTAGCCGAGTTGCTCCACGGCCTGCGCGTACTCGCGCAGCACAGCCGGCCCGGTGCCGATGTCGGCCACCGGGAGTGAGGCTCCGAGCTGCATGGGCTGTCCCCTATTGTCTGATGAGCTGGACGGTAACCGGAATTTGTCGGTCCGCACATGGGAGGCGCGGTCGAGCGTCCAGACTGCCATGGCCGGCAAGGTCGGTCATCTCGGCGGCTGGTATATCCAATGCTCGCAGGAATCTATGCCCTGCCGCATGTCCGCAAGCAGGGACCACCACAGACACGGAGGCGCGGAGGCACGGAGCAGAAAAGCCAAGTGATTGATTTGATATTCTTCTCCGTGTCTCCGTGTCTTCTACGAAAATCGCCCTGGTGGCGGCCTTGGCTGGTGCGGGGTCCACATACTTACGCGGCCTTCGCGGTGATCTGCACCTCGTACCCCATGGCGCGAAGTCGCTTGGTCAAATTGATGGCGATACGGTGATGGTTCAATCGGTCGAGGTAATCCACGCCGAGGTCGCGGTAGTCGGATCGATCGGTCAACATGCGGTAGGCGATCACCAGGATCTTGTGCGCGATCACTACTGTCCGGCAGATATGTAAGCAATTTCAATGAGTTATACTATGTTGCCAGTTGGCATCTGTATGCTGATTGCAAATCTCGAGTCCCTGTCTAGGGTTTATCAAATACTGTGCCCGCAACGGGGTCTTTCAATTTGTAGCCTGAGACTACCATTCTGAGCCGCTCGTCAGTGACAATCGGCGCGACCCGCGCGGGAAATCGCTTCATCCGGCGTGACTGAGTTCAAGTCGACACCACCCAAAATGTCGGAGAAACCCTTATAGACTGGCCATTTCCGGGCAGTTCGTTCGGAAAACTCCGGACAGCAGTGGTGCGCGATAGCAACCGCCGCACGCATCTTGCCGCGTTTGGCACTGAGGCGGCGGTACTTCTCCGCGAAATAGCTGCCGCGCGCTTTGCCCGCGGCAATCGCCGCGGTGACCATGGCGGTCTTGAGCCAGACGTTTCCCTT
>DASRQX010000165.1:0-4789 GCA_035696165.1 Acetobacteraceae bacterium
CAGCCGGTTGATCGGCCTGGACGACGCCGGCACGCTCCGGCGGCTGCGCACGTTGCGCCGCGCGCTGATCGACCCGGCGATCCGCGAGCACGGCGGAAAGGTGGTGCAGACGGGCGGCGATTCGCTGCTTGTCGCGTTCGACAGCATCGACGGTGCGGTACGCGGCGCGGTCAAGGTGCAGCAGCAAGTGCCGGTGTACGATGGCGATCAGCCGCCGGACCGGCGCATTCGCTTCCGTGTCGGCATCAACATCGGCGACGTGATTCCGCATGGTACGGATCTTCACGGCGACAGCGTGAATGTGGCGGTCAGGCTCCAAGCGGAATGTCCGCCGGGCGGCATATGTGTCTCGCGTGCAGTGCGCGATCATGTGCAAGACCGACTAAACTTGCCGTTTGAGGCCCTTGGCCTACTGGAGCTTAAGAACATCGCCCGACCAGTAGAAGTCTTTTTGCTGCGGCTCGATGCGGCAGCTGCCGTAGCCGCGCCCGGTCCTGCGCATACGCTCCCTGATCTAGGCATGGGCAAGGCACCGCGACTGTCGATTGCTGTGTTGCCATTTCAAAGCCTGAGCAGTGGCTCGGGCGATGACTATCTGGCAGATGTTATCACGGACGATATTACCACCGATCTCTCACACATCACCAAAGCCTTCGCCATCGCGTGCGAGTCTGCCTACACCGAAAACGGCAAGGCGATAGACGTGAGGCGGGTTGGTGAGCAACTCGGCGTCCGATACGTCCTTGAGGGCAGTGTGCGAAGGCTGGGAGATGTCTTGCGGGTCAATGTACAGCTCATCTCGACCGAAACCGGTGTGCACCTTTGGGCTGACCGCTTCGATGAGCAAATCAAGAACCTTGATGCTGGACAGGAAGAGATCGTTATCCGGATCGGGCCCTCCGCCATTCTCCGCGATGAACTCGACGCCGGCGGATTCGAGGGCGGTGCGCACCGCTGCCACGGTCCGTGCGTGCAATGTCTCGCCCCGCTCAAAGCGGCTGATCGTGTTCGTGGAAACGCCGGCCGCGGTTGCCAGATCGCGCACCCCAAGGGCAACGGCAGCCCGCGCCATCCGGCATTGAGTGGGGGTGATTTCGCTACTCCGTAGCGATTGTAGCTCGTCGGGCGGTCTGCGCATCGCTACCATGTAGCGATCTTGCGGCTGAATCGCAAGCGGCCGAGCGGAGTGTTTGCACCACCCCGTCCGGCCATGGCCACCAATCGAGACATGGGAGAATTAAGCAACGGCCGACCAACAGCATACCACACCCACGCCCGCGCCGGACCTGGCGCCAGTCCCGCCAACCGCATCAATCGACGCCCCGCTGCTGGCGCTGGCGGCCGAGTTTCAGTAGGTCGATGCGCGCATGCGTGTGCTCGGCGCACCCGATGCCCCCGATGGTGTCTGGGAAAGCGCCGGCCACGACGCGCACGACCGTTGGTGGGAGATCGTCAACAGCGTGATCGAGCTGCCGGCGCACACGCAAGCCGGGTTTGCCGCCAAGGCATCCATGATCCCGGCCGTGTTCCGTGACCTCGGCGACGAGGACGCCGCGGATCACACACTGGCGCTGTCGCTGGTGCGCGACCTGACCGGCAGAACAATGGCAGCCCGGACGTGGATCTGCTTGTCGCGTGCGAGGCGTTCCACGCAACACATCGGAAAATGAAGGACCCGAGGCGGGGAAACACTGACGCGGATGACGTCGCGCTGGGTGGCGTGATCGGGCGCTGGTATGCCGATCTGACGACCGCGTCGGCGATCCCGGCCCGCACCGCTGCTGGGCAGCAGGCCAAGGCGCGCGTGATCCATACCGCGCTGATTGAGGCGATGGACGGCGAGGACCCCACCGGCAATCGGGAAGAGTTCGCCGCCATCGCGTTCCTGGCTGAGCTGCTCGGCGCCAGCCCGATGCTGCCCGTGGAGGATCCCGAGCCCGACGCCGCGCCGGCGGTCGACGCCCAACCCAGCCGTCTCACGGAGGACGCGGAGGTGGAGGACTACGCGATTTTCGACCTGGAGTCGGCGTTCTTCGACATGCGCGCCGACATCGCGATCATCGGCCACATGGCCACGTCCGAGCGAGTGGTGGGGCCGGAGGTGTGGCGTCGCATCGAGGATCATCTCGAACTCGCCCTCGACACGTTGGAGACTTCTTGGAAGGTGGCCTACGAGCACAGGCATGTCCTGAGCAACGCCCTCAAAGCCGAGCGGGCCGCGAACAAGGCGTTGGAGCGCGCCGGGGGGCGCCGGGCAGCGTCGACGACATCGAGCGGGCCGAGGGCATGTGGACCATGCCGCGCACGATGGCGCGGCTGGCGCTGGAACGGTGCGACGAGGCGTTGCCCGCCGCGAAGGCGGCCTGACCATGGACGCGATCAAAGACCCGGCCGACGAGGTTGCCGCGCGCTTCCTCGCTGATCTCCGGGCCAAAACCACCCGGACTGCGGATCAGCGGGCCGACCCGGCTTGGCATGCGATGGCGCTGGCGGCCTTCGACCTGTTCGAACCGTCTGCCGGGGAGGCGATCATCATGGCGTCCAGACTTGCCGCTCAATCGCCAGCGGAGATCGCCGCCGATCGCGCCGAGATAGCGGAGGTGATCAAGTCTCTCGGCGACAGCGTGCCTTCCCCAGCCTGATCGCCGCGCCCTGCCGCCTCACCCGGGGCGGCAGGGCAGCCCGGGGCGGCTCAGCCCGTCTTGGTCAGGTGGTAATGGCGCGCGCACGCCTGCCCTTCGATGTCAGCTTCAAGCACGTTGCCGGCAATGCGTCCCCAGGCTTTCAACTGCTGCGTCGTGTTCCCGGCGGCGGCAGGCATGTATGTTTGGTGGCCGCTGAACGACCCGTCCGCTGCGACTTCAAGATTGACGCCAACGTGGTGCGCCGGGTCATAGAGCATGTTGAAATGCCCGTTCACCACCGTGTATGTCACCTGATAGCTGGGCTTTCCGCACATCGACTGATCGCCGCGGGTCACGGTAACGTCGCCATGATAGCTGCCGTCGTACCCGCCATTGGCGGCGAGTGCCACGCCCGTCGGCGAACTGCCCAGACCGGCGGCAATGATTGCCGCACATGGTATCATTTTGGTCCAAAAACATGGTGGCATCGCCGAATTCTCCCGACCAACTAACGAGTGGCAGTTGCCCGCGGTTCACGCCGGGCGCTCCATTGATTCACGCGTCACTCACGCGTCAGGCAGGTTAGGCCAACCTGTTGTGTAACCGCAAGAACTAGTTGTGTAACCGCAAGAACTAGCTGGGCATGGCCGCCCGCCTGACGATCCCGGCCAGATGGACGACTTGACGACGGGGCCTCGCGCCCTCGTTTTTATGTCTGGCGGTTGTTCGGCAGCCGGGGGAAAAAAGAGCGGGTGAACGCCGACTAGGGGAGCCGCGACGTTCACCCGCAGTTAGGGGCCAGCTTGGGGTCTGACCGACGTTACCCCAACTTGGCTGCCGGCGATGGGTTGCATCACGACCGCGCGCGTTGAGGCTTTAGGGCGCCCCCTGCCGCCTCACACCGGGGCGGCAGGGCCGCTCGGGCGGCTCCCCATCCGCTTGGCCTGAGGGTTCTGCGATGAGTGCCTTATGGCGAAGTGAAACCCCCCAGTTCCTCGCGCGCGGCCTCGCTGAATTCCCTCAGCGGATCCATCTCCGTTCCGCTCTTCATCAGCTCATGCAGATCGCGGATAGTCCTGTTCGGTTCGAAATACTTACCGATGGTTGTGACCATAATCTGGTCGGCACACGCGACAGTCGGCGGCAGGCACAGGACGCGCATCCTGCTGATCATGGCGTAAAGAGAGATGATTTCCTGAAGCTGCGGCTCGTTGCTCACGATCGCCTCGCCATATGCTTTCGATGCCGCGATGATGAAATCCTTGAAGAGTTCCTCTCGCCGCGACAGATTGAGAGCGAGTTGCCCGGCCTTCGCCTGAGCTCGTTGGCTCAGCCAAGTCGTGAAGCCCGATGTCAGGCCGCCGACCACCGATCCGGCAAGGGCTGATAGTGCCGAGATGTATGCGACATCCATCTGGCGACTATAGCTTCAACCTCTGCGCACGCGAGGCCGCCACCTCACGATCCCGCCCGGGCACTGAACGGGGCCGCTCCGCGAGGGGCGGCCCTTTTCGTCTGGGTGGCCGCAGGGCTTGTCTTCTGCTTCCTCACACCCGCATAAAAATCGACATTCGGGCCGCCAAGGTGTGATGGTCCTCACTCGCGTTGCGTGACACCGCCATTAATATCCTGCCACATTGGCGGCATACCGGGGCCGGTCACCGCTTTCGTGAAGGAACGGCTCCATCCGGCTTCGCACCACGACCGACGACGCTCCGGAGCGGCGCTGGCCCGATGTTTGGGAGGTGCACGCATGACCATCATCGCCCCTTTTCCCAGGATGACCCTGAGATTCGACCGGCTGTGCTCGGGGCACTATCGCGCGACCACCGGCGAGACGCCGCACCGCTGGGTCTACGATATCACCCGGGTGACCCGTCGCGGCTGGCGGGCTGCCCAGCTCCGGTTGCGGCGTGGCCGGGGCCTCATCGTCGTCGACACCCGAGACGTCACGACCCTGAAAGCTGGGATGCAGTGGTGCGAGGACGCGGCTCGGAATGATGGGGCGTTCCCGATCGCTCGCCGCCTCCTGTTGGCCGGCGCACGGCGCGTCGGCACGGGCTTACCAGCGGTCCAAGCTGTTCTGGCCGCTGCCAGCGTCTTAGTCGCCGCATGACGATCCCGCCCGCCACGCCGGGTCGACAGGCAAGCCCGGGCCAAGGCGC
>DASRQX010000166.1:0-2160 GCA_035696165.1 Acetobacteraceae bacterium
GCTGGCCGTGAATGAAGGATATCGATAGCGGGATGATTTCGCTGCGCGTCGAGGACAGCACCCAGGTTCGCGGCGATGGCCGACACACACGGCAGCTTGCCGAGGCGGAACCTGGTGGTGATCTCCCAGGCGGTGGCGGCACTGACGAACGCCGCATTGCTCTCGTCGGCAATCGCGGTGCGCGCTGTTGGCGACAGCGCGCGCTTGCCGGCGAGCCACCAAGGCAAGGCGTGGGTATCCAGCAAAAGGTTCAGACTGGTCGCTCCCAGGCCGCGAGTTCGTCCTCCGGCAAGGGTTCGAAGACCTCGGGGCCGACCGATATGACACCACGCAGCGCTCCGAACTTCCGCATGGCTCTAGCAGCCTGTCGGACTTAACACTACGTCGACATCCGTACTAGAATCGCAACGTCGATTCGCCGCCAGTCCGGATGCCGTGGATGAGCAATTTTCGCCCGACCGACCGGGAGACTGGGTTTCTGATGCCGCCCTCGGTCGATGAGTGGCTGCCGGAACAGCACTTGGCCCGTTTCATCGTGGAGGTGGTGGAAGGCATGGACCTGCGGGGGATGAGCGGGAGCTACCGCGGCTCCGGTTCGGCCTCGTATCACCCGAGCGTTCTGCTGAGCATCCTGGTGTATGGCTACGCCACCGGGGTGTTCTCCAGCCGCAAACTGGAGCGGGCGACGTATGACTCGGTGGCATTCCGCTTCATTGCCGGCAACGAGCACCCTGACCACGACACGATCGCCAGCTTCCGCCGGCGGTTCCTGAAGCAGATCGAGGGACTGTTCGTCGAAGTGCTGAAGGTGGCCCGCGAGATGGGTGTGCTGAAGCTGGGCACGGTGGCATTGGACGGCACCAAGATCCACGCCAACGCCAGCCGGCACAGCGCCCTTTCGTATGAGCACGCGGGCAAGATCGAGACGCAGTTGAAGGCCGAGGTGGCCGCTCTGCTGGCGAAGGCCGAGGCGGCCGACCAGGCGGATGTACCCGACGGAATGTCGATCCCAGAGGAATTGGCGCGACGCGAGGCACGGCTGGCGAAGTTGGCCGAAGCGCGTGCCAAGATCGAAGCCCGCGCCAAGGAACGGTTTGAGCGCGAGCGGGCCGAGTATGAGGCAAAGTTGGCGGCGAGGCAGGCGAAGGCCGAAGCGAGTGGCCGCAAGCCCAGCGGCAGACCGCCGCAGCCGCCGGTGGAGGCTCCGCTGCCGACCGATCAGATCAATCTGACCGACGAAGCGTCACGCATCATGCCCGTGGCGGGCGGTGGTTTCGAACAGTGCTACAATGCACAGGCGGCAGTGGCGGCGGACAGCCTGCTGGTGGTGGCCATCGATGTGGTGCAGGCGGCGAACGACAAGCAGCAGATCGAGCCGATGGTGGAGAAGTTGAAGGCTCTGCCTGAGGAACTTGGCAAACCCGAGACGCTGCTAGCGGACAACGGGTATTTCAGTGCCAGCAACGTCACGGCGTGCGAGACAGCCGACATTGCACCGCTGATCGCGACGGGGCGGGACGCGCATCACCCGTCATTGACGGAGCGTTTCGCCGCGGCACCTGCCGCACCGCAGAACCCCACGCCGGTTCAGGCCATGGCGCACCGGCTGAAGACGCCGGAAGGCAAGCAGCTCTACGCGTTGCGCAAGCAGGTGCCCGAACCGGTGTTCGGCATCATCAAATCGGTACTGGGCTTTCGGCAGTTTCTGCTGCGCGGGCTGGACCGAGTACGCGGCGAGTGGAGTCTTGTGACCATGGCGTGGAATCTGAAGCGGATGTTCGCCCTTTGCCCCTCGGTGTGACGGGGCAAAGGGCTCTCCCGTCGAATTTCATGGGTGCGTGACGCCTCCATGAGTCATAGCGCATTTTTGAGTCATTGTGAGGCGGCGGGGCCGCTCGAACCGTCCACCACCCAAAAGAGGTCGGGACGCCGCTCCGACCTCACGGTTCAGTTGGCGAACTCAGTCCGACAGGCTGCTAGATGAAATTTCGCTTGCTCGCGCGGATGGCAATCCACACAATGAGACTGTAACAGTTAGTAACCGAGCGGCTGACATGACGCTAGGAACGCCATGCCAGCCTTTGACCACATGCTGAGAAGGGCCCCAGCACATGGCTAAGGCTAGCAAACCGCATTCCGCGTCTATCATCCAGGAAAATC
>DASRQX010000167.1:0-41424 GCA_035696165.1 Acetobacteraceae bacterium
TATCCGCCCTACGGCAGGGCAATCAGGTGAGCAAGGTCACAGCGCCGCCGCCCCGGCGTTGCGGCCACGGCACGCTCGGTGCCGTGGCCGCTGAACCGGACTCCTTGCCGCTTCAGTTAGGATATCCCATCTAGATTGTTAGATGCACTGCCAGGAGCAGGGATGCCGTATGCCGCTTTCACCGCCGCCGCGCCCGCCCACCCGGCGGCCTTGCTGCCCCACTGCGCGCCGCCAACACACTTCGCGGCACCCCGAACCTCGCCCTCGCCGCCGCGCAGCCTGCCCAGGCGGAGGCCCCGGGGGCCGTATCCGGGTGCGCGACGTCCGCACCATCCATGGCAACGATGGTGCCAACTCGCGCGCCGACAACCGCCACCGCCTCACCCTGCTCCGCGTCAGCCGGGTCGTCATCGCCCTCGACCGCTACCAGGCCCACCTGCCGCCCGCGCCCTCCGCCAACTGCCCGCTGCAAGGGGCACCGACGCCCGGTCCAACCGCACCGTTCGAACCATCCCGTATTGATCCCTTGAACCGTGGGCCGACGGCAAAATCCGCAACCGTGCCGTTCAAACCATCCCGTATTGATCCCTTGAACCGTGAGCCGATGGCAAAAACCGGCGCAACCGTACGGTTCAAACCGTCCCGTATTGATCCCTTGAACCGTGAGCCGGACGCTGTTCCCGACCCTGAGCCTCGACCAGTACATCGCCTCCATGAACCCGCTCACATCCGCGAATCCATGCGACGCGACGCACACGCGGAGCCAGCGCCGCAGGAAAGAAATCTTTGTCACGGATGAACGCGGATGAACGCTGATAAACTGGTGCCGAGGGTGCGTGGTTGGCTCAATGCGAGGGTCGGTCACCGCCACATTTGTGTTTATTTGCGTTCATTTGCGGCTAAGAATCCTTGCTTCTTGATCGGGCAGCCCCAGCCGAATGCAACCCGACAAGGCCCGGGCCCCGCGCACCCGCACCCAGCAGCAAAACCCGGCTCCACCGCACGGTTCAAACCATTCCGTACAGATCCCATGAACCGTGAGCCGGCGGCAAAATCCGCAACCGCGCCGTTCAAACCATCCCGTACTGATCCCTTGAACCGTGAGCCATCGGCAAAAACCGGCGCATCCGCCCCGAGCGTCGCCGGCTCAAATGCCGTCAACGCCGCCGCGGCGGCGCAGCCCGCCCGCGCCCTTCACCCGATTGCCCTGGCCTTACGGCACCGGTGCCTGCCAACGCGTCGTCGGCGACCAGCCCAGCCGCGCGCGTGCCGCCGCGTGGCTGACCGGCGAGGCGCGCGGAAACCGCTCGTACAGCGCTGCATCTCGCACCGGAATGGTCGCGCCATACAACGCCTGCAGTCGCGCCACCGTCGGCTCGGTGGCGAAGACGTCGGCGGCGGCGAGGAAAAAGACCTCGAACCCCGCGTAGTCCACCGTCGCCGCGGCGGCGAAGCCGCGGGCGCAGTCCTCCGGACCGACATAGGCGCGCAGATAGGGCATCGGCTCGGCGCGCCCTTCCGGCCCCGCCTTGCCGGCCATGAAGTCAACCATCTCGGGAAAGGCAACGAAGCAGGGGCGGATCACCAGCACCTCCATCCCCCGGCGGGAATACGCCTCGGCGATCCGCTCGCCGCACAGCTTGCTGAGGCCGTAGGCGTCGGTCGGGTGCGTCGGATGCGCCTCGTCGATCGGCAGATAGTGCGGCGGCATGCCGGGGTTGCTGGCATCCAGGCCGGTCGCCGAGCTCGACGAGCAGTGGACCACCCGGCGGACCCCGGCAAGTCGGCTGGCCTCGAACAGGTTCCAGGTGCCCAGCGCGTTGACCTGCATGGTCGCCGCGTCGTCGGTGGCGAAGGAGCGGTCGATCGCCCCAAGGTGCACCACGACGTCGATGCCTTGCAGCGCCGCCCGCAGCGCCGCCAGGTCAAGCAGGTTGGCCGGATGATAGTCGGGCGGCGGGTCGGCCGGCGCACCGATGTCGAGCACACGCGGCGCGTGCATCGCCAGCGCCCGCACAACATATTGGCCAAGCCGGCCGAGGCCGCCGGTGATCGCAATGCGCATGATTGGGCCTTCCCTTTTCCGTCGTCCCATCGTTCAGTATGCCCGCGATCGTGCCGGTGGCGCGATAGGCCGACGAACGCGCCGGTGGCGCGAAGGATTGCCGAACGCGCCGGTGGCGCGATGGATTGCCGAACGCGCCGGTGGCGCGACGGGTTGCCGAACGCGCCGGTGGCGCGATGACGAAATTTGCGGCTCGGCGCGCCCGAGGTGCCGTAAAACCGAGCAGGGCGAGCGAGGCCGCAGGACCGTGACGCGCCAATGTGGCGCATGGTACGTGCCTTGCTTCGTGACGTGGCAGGCTGGTGCGTCATAGCATCGGCCATTCCGAGCGAAGGGCGCTGAATGGACGAGACGAGCGTGGCTACCGCGGTCTCCGGCGACGATGCCGTGCCGATCGTGCGCCTGGAGCATGTGTGGAAATCCTTCGGCCGCCTGGAGGTGCTGACCGACGTTTCCCTTTCGGTGCCGAAGGGCGAGGTGGTGTGCATCATCGGCCCCTCCGGCGCCGGCAAGTCCACGTTGTTGCGCTGCGTCAACCACCTGGAGGCGATCAACGACGGCACCATCTATTTCGAGGGCAAGCCGGTCTACCGCTACACCGTGAACGGCAAGATCCACATCGATCCGGAGCGCCAGGTCGAGGCGGTGCGAGCGCAGATCGGCATGGTGTTCCAGTCGTTCAACCTGTTCCCGCACCTGACCGCCCTGGGCAACGTGATCGAGGCGCCGATCTACGTCCTGCGCGAGCCGATGGCGGCGGCGCAGGCGCGCGGGCTGGCGTTGCTCGGCAAGGTCGGGCTGCTGGACAAGGCCGATGCCTATCCGCACCAGATGAGCGGCGGACAGCAGCAGCGCGTCGCCATCGCGCGGGCGCTGGCAATGAACCCCAAGCTGATGCTGTTCGACGAGGCCACCTCGGCGCTGGACCCGGAGCTGGTCGGCGACGTGCTGCGCGTGATGCGGCAACTGGCCAACGAGGGCATGACCATGATCGTGGTCACCCACGAGATGGACTTCGCGCGCGAGGTCGCCGACCGCGTGGTGTTCATGGACTTCGGCAACATCGTCGAGGACGGACCGCCGGGCGAGGTGTTCACCAACCCGCGCAGCCCACGGACTCGGCAGTTCCTGCAATCCATACTAAATCGGAACGGCGCCGCGGAGGCGGCGGCGTGAAGATACGTGCCGATGCTACGGACCAAGCAACAGGAGGCAACAGAAAATGACCGACAAACCCCTTATCGACGTGCACGGCAATCCGTTGCGCCGGCGCGGGCTGCTTCGATCCGGTGTGGTCGGCGGCGCGGCGGCGCTGCTGGCGGGAGCCACCGGCAGCGCACGTGCCGCGCTGGCACCGCCGCCGGTGAACGACAAGGATTTTCCGGATTTCTCGCTGATCAAGATCAACTCCGACGACGACTCGCTGGCGAAGATCCAGAAGAAGGGACTGGTGGTCGGCACGTCGAACGACTGGCCGTACTCGTTCCTCGACGACAAGACGAACGAATGGTCGGGGATCGACGCCGGCTTCATCAGCCTGGCCTGCAAGATGCTGAACATCGAGAAGATCACGGTGCAGACCGTGACGTTCGACGGACTGATCCCGGGTCTGCTGGACGGGCGGTTCGATATCGTCGGCGATTCGATCCACTACACCAAGAACCGCTCGAAGGTGGTGAACTTCTGCTTCCCCAACTACTACTACGCCGAGGCGCTGGTGGTGCCCGCCGGCAATCCGCACAACCTGCATCAGCTCGCGGACCTCAAGGGCTACACCGTGGGAACGCTGCTCGGCACCAACTATGCCGAGTGGCTGCAAGGCATCCCCGGCGTCAAATTCCAGGGCTACAAGGACTGGGCGTTGATCATTCCGGAGCTGGCGAACGGCCGTACCGACGCCGCGTTGTACGACCAGCCCGTGGTGGCCGCGCTGATGAAGCAGCACCCGGAATGGAAGATCGAGATGCCGTCGGACTACGACCCGCATACCTTCAAGAACCCGGTGGGGTACAGCAGCTATGCCTTCCGCCAGGCCGACATTCAGTGGGTGATGGCGGTGTCCTCCGCGTTCCAGTGGATGGAATACAACGGCAAGTCGAAGGAGATCCTCACGAAGTGGGGGCTGAGCGGCTACAACAACTAGGCTGGTCGGCTTGATCCGGCACGGCGAACGGCAGGACAGATGATCTTCTCTCTTACTGACATGATCGGCTTCCTGCCGTCGCTGCTGCGCGGTGCGGTGATAACCATTACGGTCTCCTTGCTGGCATTCAGCCTGGCGCTGGTGTTCGGCTTGGTGACCGGCATCGCCCGCATCTCGCGGCTGATGCCGCTGCGCGCGGTGGCGGCGTGCTACATCCAGTTCATCCGTGGCACGCCGCTGCTGCTGCAACTGTTCTTCATCTATTACGTGTTGCCTTATGCCGGGATCGTTCTGACACCGTTCGTGTCCGGTGCGCTGGGGCTGACGCTCAACTACGCGGCGTACATGGCGGAAGTGTTCCGCTCCGGCATCCAGGCGATCCCGAAAGGCCAGTGGGAGGCCGGCCAATCGGTCGGCATGTCGCGCCGGCTGCTGATGCGCCGGATCATCCTGCCGCAGGCGATCCGCATCATCATCCCCCCGCTCGGCAACTTCTTCGTCTCGATCTTCAAGGATTCCGCCCTGGTGTCGGTCATCACCATGCGTGACCTGTTTTTCAGCGGGCAGTTGCTGGCCTCGGCGACCTACAAGCATTTCGAGATCTTCGCCGAGGTAGCGGTGATCTACTTCCTGATCAGCTACCCGACGGCGAAGTTCGTAGAGTGGATCGAGGCGAAGGTGGATATCACCAAGCGGCCGCTGGTGATCGGGATGCGGGGATAGCGGCGATTGATTCTCCCCCTCCCCTTGAGGGAGGGGGGTTGGGGGGAGGGGTTCGTCCCAGTATCGAACCGGACGAGCGTGCCGCACGAACTCCTCCCCGGTTCCCTTACCTCAACGGGAGGGGGAGCAGACTGCTACACCCGCGAGCTCGGCCGATAGAACGGCTCGTGCTGCGCCGGGTCGATGTAGCTTGCGTAGAACGCCCGGACATGCGGCAACAACGCCTTCGACAGGTTACGCCGTTCCACTTCGTCATCGGCCAGCGCCTTCTGCAGATCCTGATGCAGCGCGCCCAGCGCGACATCGCGATCCACCTTGGTGAACTTGCCGTCGGCGTAGATCACCTCGCCGTCGCAGACCACCGTCCGCACGCCGCCGGCCTTGCCCCGCTGCAGCACCGCGTCCAGCACCGGCGTTTCCGCGTCCAGATACGGATACGCGACCTGCCGCCAGTCGATCAGCACCATGTCCGCGGCCTTGCCCGGTGCCAGGACGCCCAGCCGATCGCCGAACGCCGTGGTCTTCGCCCCACCCGAGGTCGCCATGCGGAACACCTGCGCGATCGTCGGCACATCCGCATCGACCATGCCCGGCACGCGATGCGCGCGCAGCACCATGCGCATCTCCTGCAGCATGTCGCGATCATCGTTGATGCCGGCTTCATCGATGCCGATCGCGGTGTTGATGCCCTTGGCCTCGAAGACGTTCAGCGCCGCAACGCCGGAGCGCAGGCGGAAATTCGACGAGCAGTTGTGGCAGATGCAGGTGCCGGTCTCGGCGACGCGATCGATGTCGGCCTCGTTCAGCCAGACGCCGTGGCCGAGCGTCATTTGCGGGCCGAGCAGGCCGAAGCGATCGATGTACTCCAGCGCCGTGCCGCCGCCGCGCCGGCGCGCATATTCCTTCTGGTAGGCGGTTTCCACCAGATGCATGTGCAGCGGAACGTTGTAACGCCGAGACAGTTCGGCCAGCCGCGTCAACGCCGCGTCGGAGCACCAGTGCAGATTGGCCGGCGCAAGCTGGATCTGCACGCGGCTCTTGTTCTGGTGGCGGTGATACAGGTTCTCGAACAGCGCGACGTAATCATCGAGCGTGAGTTGCAGACGGGCGAACCAGCGTTGTGCCGGGTCGCGCAGGTCGGCTGGGAGGCTGGCGAGGAAGTCCTCGTCGCGTTGGTAGACCAGCCGGTTCTGGTCGCGCACCGCGAAGCTGTAGGACACGCGCATGCCGATATCCTGGTAGGCGCGGATCACCTCGTCGGCGCGCGTTTCGACCTCGGCGAGCCGGCCGGGTGCCCAGCCGTGGATGTGCTGCACGGTGGTAACGCCGGAGGCGATCATCTCGAACGCGGAATAGAGCGTGTCAAGATACAGGTTGACGCTGCGCATCACCATGCGGGTGACGAACCACAACTCCAGCGGCATGTCGGGCGAGCCGAGCTGCACCGGGGTCAAGCCGATATGGTGATGGCCGTTGATGAAGCCGGGCAGCATGATGTCGTTGCCGGTGCCGATCACCGGGACGGTTGGATGCTGGCGTTGCAGATCGGTATAGGTGCCGATGGCAGTGATGACGCCGTCTTCTTGCAGCACCGCGCCGTCGGCGATTTCGTTCCAGGTATGACGATCGACCGCGTGGGTGATCATGGTCCGGCTGCGGATCAGCGATGCGGGCATGTGCGTGTCTCCCGACGGGTCGCGTGCGATCTAGCGGTCGAAGTATCCGGCGCGCACCGCCATGCCGATCAGGTTGACGATCAGCCGGCCGGCGGTGATGCAGGTGATCTGGTTGACGTCGTCGCGCGGCGTGATCTCCACGACGTCCATACCCACGACGCGGCCCTTGCGCACCAGGCCGTGGATGAGTTTGCGCGCCTGATGGAACGTGACGCCGCCGGGGCAAGGGGCTGCGACCGCCGGTGCGATCGCCGGGTCCATGCCGTCAAGGTCCACCGTCAGGTAGTAGCGTCCGCCATCGGGGATGCGCGCCAGGATCGTGTCCATGCCGACATCGTGCAATTCCCACGCGGTGATCAGGTGCGCGCCGTAGGCGAGCGCGGCCTGGGTTTCCTCGGTCCGCGCGCTGCCGCTGGCGCGCAGACCGATCTGGAAGATCTGGCCGACGTGTGCCATTTCGGAAGCGCGACGGATCGGGCTGGACAGGCCCTCGCGCACGCCGTTCACCTCGTCGCGCCAGTCGATGTGCTGGTCGATCTGGATGAGCGTGATGGGACCCTGGCCTTTGAATGCTTTCAGCACCGGGATCGGTACGCCGTGATCCCCGCCCAACAGGATCGGTAGCGCGCCGGCTTGCAGGATCTTGTGCACTGCTTGTTCGGTGTAGCGCGAATGCGCGGCGGGATCGCCGAGTTCGGTGCTGATGTCGCCGCAGTCGACGGCGCGGATCGGTTTGCCGGCGTAGAGCGGGCCGCCAAGGTCGAAGTCGTAGCGCTCGATCGAGCGGATGATGCGCGTTGAGGCCTCGCGCATCGCGGTCGGCCCGTTGCTTTGATCGTTGGTGATGTCCTCGAAGCTGTAGGCCTGCGCGTAGGGCACGCCGAGAAACGCGATGTCGGCGGTGAGGTTGTCCAGCGAGTCCACCGGCTCCGAGTATAGGAACGTTCCGGGTGTGCGCCGGGGTGGTTGGGTCGGTGACATCGTAGTTTCCCCCAATTGTTTGTTCAGTCGCGCAGATGTTCACGCAAGGTGGTGCCGGCGTAGTCGCGCCGGAACAGGCCGCGCGCCTGCAGGACCGGGACGACGGCGCGGCAGAGCTGCTCGAACATTCCCGGCATCAAGGTCGGCGTGAAGATGAAGCCGTCGCAGGCGTGCGCTTCGAACAGGTCCTGCAACTGGTCGGCGACGGTGTCGGGCGACCCGACGATCTGCGGACACAGTTCGCTGGTGGCGAAACCGCGCGCGGCCTGACCCAGAGTCAGGCCCTGCGCCTGGCTGCCTTGCAGGATCACGTCGAGCGAACCGCGCGAGCCGGCCTCGATGTGCATGTCGGCGAGCGGTTGGTCAGGGTTGTAGCTCGACAGATCGATACCGAGATGACCAGACATCTGCGCGAGACCGACTTCGGTCTGCACAAGATCGTTGACATAGGCCTGGCGCTCGCGCGCGATCGTGTCGGTCTCGCCGATGATCACGTCGATGGATGGCAGGATCAGGCAATCTTCCGGTGCGCGCCCCTGCGACACGACGCGCGCTTTCAGGTCCTGGTAGAACGCCTGCATGTCTTCCTTGCTGTGCTGCAAGGTGAACACCAGCTCGCCCCAGCGCGCCGCGAAGTCGCGCCCGCGCGTCGACGACCCGGCCTGCATGATCACCGGCCGTCCCTGCGGCGACCGCGGCACCGTCAGCGGCCCGCGTGTCTTGATCCAGCGTCCCGCATAATTGACATACCGCACCTTGTCGGGGTCGGCGTAGATGCCGCGCTGCTTGTCCAGCACCAGCGCGTCGGCGTCCCAGCTTTCCCACAGCCGGCACACGGCTTCCACCACTTCATCGGCATAATCGTAGCGCGTGTCGCGTGTCGGCAGCTCGGCAAGGCCGAAATTCTGCGCCTCCAGGTGACCGTGCGAGGCGACGACATTCCAGGCGACGCGCCCGCCGCTCAGCAAATCAAGCGTGCCGAGCGAGCGCGCCAAATGATACGGCGCATAGAACGTGGTGGACAAAGTCGCGCCGAGACCGATATGACTGGTGACGCGGGCCATCATAGACAGTAACGGGATCGGATCGAGCAGTCCCATCTGCCCGCCGCCGCGCAGGGTGGTGGCGAAGCTGCCGCCGAACAGATCGTGCAGCCCGAGGATGTCGGCGAAGAACAGGCTGTCGAATTTCCCGCCCTCTAGCACGCGGGCGATGTGTTCGTGGAATTGCGGGGTGAAGACGCCGAGATCGGCTTCCGGATGGCGCCAGGCGCCGTGGTGATGCGCGGTGGGGCCCGCCAGCAGGAAGGCCACCAGATGCATCTTGCGGTTGGTGCTCATGGTGTCACGATCGTTACCTTGTCGGACAGCGACGCCGCCTTGCGCACGAAGTCCAGCGGTCCACTGAAATCGAAGGAGTTGTAGACCGCGGCGAGATGATTGAAGTGCGGCGCCTGGGCGAACTGCACGAAGGTCAGCCGGTGGCCGGCATAGTCGGAGTTCAGCAGATCGCGCGCGAAAGCCAGCAGCTTGCGGCGATCGTCCGCTTCCCACTGATCGTTCAGCGTGTAGAACTTGGCCAGCCAGTCGCGCGTGCCCGCGGCCTCGAACGCCGCGGCGTTCGGTGTCACGCAGATCTGGCCACCGCACAATTCGCGCGCAATGTGCATCATCTGCGGCAGGTTGGAGCAGGCGAAGACGCGCCCGGCATACAGCATCGACTGGTGCGGCATCAGCAGGCCGGCCGAACTGCGCTGCGCCAGGGTGATCGCTGCGACCAGGTGCGCGTGGATGCCTTCCCGATAGCACACCAGGTCGGCCAGCTTCTCCCGCACCGCTTGCAGCTTCTCGAGGCCGGTCTGTTGTGCATTCAACAGTGCCGCGCCAATCATCATGTCGGCAACGTATTGCAGGCGCAGTACGTAGGGGAAGGCGGAGTAGCGGTGCAGCGTGGCGCGGATGTGCTGCGCGGCGCGGGTGTGGCGGTAGAAGAACACGTCTTCCCACGGGATCAGCACGTCTTCCAGCACCATCAGCACGTCCACTTCGTCGAAACGATTGGCCAGCGGATAGTCAGCCACGCTGCCGCGGCCGGCGAACCCGGCGCGGCAGATGTGCTTGACGCCGGGTGCGCCCATCTTGACGATGCAGCCCACTGCGTAATCCGACAGCTTCTCGTTTGTCCAGGCGCCGACTGTCGGTTTCAGGAAAGCCTGGTCGGCGTAGGCGGCGGCGGTTTCGTATTTAGCGCCTCGGATGACGATGCCGGCGTCGGTTTCCTTCGTCACATGGACCATCATATCGGGGTCCTGGTCCTGCGGCGGGCGGGAGCGGTCGCCCTTCGGATCGGTGTTGGCGGAGACGTGGAACACGTCGTTCTCCACCACCGCGCTTATGTGGCGGTCGATGTTGTCGGCGAAGCGCGGATCGATCTCCGCCAGCACGTCGCGGCCGTCCAGCAACGACCACATCTCGCCCACGGTCTCGTCGCCGACGCGGGTGACCACGCCGCCGATGTCCTTCAGCACTAGATCGATCGCGGTGGCTTTGTCGGTCCAGTCGCTGGTCTGGCGCGGTGGGCGGTGGAAGGTGGAGTGGCGCGCGCCGTTCTCGACGTAGGTCAGCGCGTTCTGGTGGGCGGGTTCGTACGCCATGTCGTACATGCGCGCCTTCACGTCGATGATCGGCTTGAAGGCGGGATGAGTGGTGACATCGGCCACGCGCTCGTTATCCATCCAGACCTCGCGGGCATCACGCAATCCCTGGCGATAGGCGTCCGCGGTCCTGATCATCAGTCTCTCCTACGCTTGGCGCTGATATTGCCGTAGCGTGGCGGGGGCGCAAATCACCAATTTCGATTTGGAGGCAAGAATGGCGGCTTATCGGATCGTGACGGGTGGGTTGGTGCTGGCGGCAGGGGAGACCCGCGCCGGGGCGGCCGACCTGGTGCTGAAGGACGATTGCATCAAGGCGATCGTCCCGCCTGGCAGCTTCACCTCGGAATCGGTGGAGCGGATCGATGCCAACGGGCGGCTGATCATCCCCGGGCTGATCAACGCGCACACGCACGGCCATGGCGGGCTGGCCAAGGGCATCGGCGATCGGTGGTCGCTGGAATTGGTGCTGAACGCCAGCCCGTGGATCAACGGCGCGCGCACGAACGAGGATCGCTATCTGTCGACGCTGCTCGCTGCGGTGGAGATGCTGCGCAAGGGCTGCACCGCATGCTACGATCTGTCCGCGATGCTGCCGGTGCCGACGGTTGAAGGGCTGCACGAGGTCGCGCGGGCCTATTCGGATGCGGGCATCCGTGCCGTGGTCGCGCCGATGATCGCGGACCGCAGTTTCTACCAGGCGATCCCGGGGTTGCTTGATACGTTCCCGCCGGAGTTGCGCGCGATGGCCGAAACGATGCGCACCGCGCCGGGCGAGGTGACGCTGGCGGCGGTTCGGGACGCTGCCCGAACCTGGCCGCACGCGCGCGACCGCATCCGCGTGGGTATCGCGCCGACGATTCCACTGCATTGCTCGGATGAATTCATGACCGGGTGCCGTGACTTGGCGGTCGAGTTCGGCCTGCCGGTGCAGATGCATCTGGCGGAATCCCCCGTTCAACGTGCCGGGGCGCAACTTCGTTATGGCACGACGTTGACGGCGCACCTGGACCGACTTGGGTTGCTGGGGCCTGGGTTCAGCGGCGCGCACGCGATCTGGATCGATGACACGGAGATCGCGTTGCTGGCGAAGCATGGCGCTACGCTGGCGCACAATCCCGGGTCCAATCTGCGGCTGGGCAACGGCATCGCCGATATGCGGCGGGCGATCGCGGGCGGGGTGACGGTTGGAGTGGGGACGGATGGGTCGTCGACCGCGGACAACCAGAACATGTTCGAGGCGATGCGGCTGGCGGCGTTCGTTTCGCGGGTGTTCGACCGCCCGCCGGAGGATTGGATCGGCGCGGCCGACGCGATGCGGCTGGCGACGGAGGGTAGTGCCGCGGTGCTGGGGATGGGTGAGCTGATCGGCAAGATCGCACCGGGGTACAAGGCCGACTTGGTGTTTCTGGATCTGGATCACGTCAACCTGGTGCCGTTGAACAACGCGATGAACCAGTTGGTGAATACCGAGGATGGAGCGGCGGTCCGCGATGTGATGGTGGGGGCGAAGTTCGTGCTGCGGGACGGCGTGTTGCCGGGGTTGGACTGGCCGCGTGTCGCGGCGCGGGCGAGGGATGCGGCGGCCCGATTGGCGGAGGCGAATGCGGGAGCGCGGCAGGCTGCCGAACGCCTGGCGTCGGTGGTCAATCATTTCTGCGTTGGGTTGGGACGGTGTGCGCATGATCTGCCGCGCAAGTTGGTGGCGGAGGTGGTGGCGGGGTAGTGGCGCCATTGGCGTTAAAATAGCGGTGCCGGAGTCCGCAATCTTCGCCTCTCCCTCGGGGATAGAGCCCGCCCCCGGACTACGATCCGGGGGTCGGCGCCAAGCGGCGGCTGAGGGTGCCGCGTCCACGCAACAATCGAGTTCGTGGCCCGACCCTCACCCGGGGCGCTGACGCGCCCCGACCTCTCCCAGAGGGAGAGGTGAAAAAACCCGGCGACCTGATACGGCTATCCCCGCGCCTTATGCGACGCGCCGCAGCGTGGCCGGTGGCGGGGTGCGGCGGCTGTCGCGCTGCGGCACGCCACCGCGCAGGGCGCCGGGTTCGATGCTGTCCCAGAACGTCTCGAACCCATCGGGCAGCGCGCGGCTGTTTGGTGTTGCCAGCCAGAGGCGGATCAGCAGTCGGGCGCGGCCGGCCGCCGCGTCATCGGCGTAGGCGCTGCGGCCGTGATAGATGACGAGGTTGTTCAGCAACTGGATGTCGCCGGGCTCGAACGGTGAACAGAGGCAGGTCTCCTCGGCGATCTCGGCGAGCAGGTCCAGCGCCTGGTTCTGCGCGTCGGTCAGTCGCGGCAGTTCGGGGAACTCCTGCGCCTGCTCGACGTAGGTGCGGGAATACTGGCTGGTGATCTTGCCATCGCGCTGTCCCCAAACCGGCAGGGCGAAATAGGGCTGGGCGAAGACGCCGTCTTCGTCCTTCGGGCGGCTGCGCCAGTAGTCGTGGAACAGCAGGTCCACCAGGTCGGGCCGGTGGCGCAACATCTCGTTGTGGATGGTGGGGATGCAGGCTAACTTCGATACGCCGCCCTCGATGCCGTTGCGCACGCACATCAGCGCGATCACGTCGCAACGGTCGGTGTGGAAGCGCAACGGCCCGGTGGAGCGGGCGCGGGCGCGTGAGGAGACGACTTTGCCCGGTTCGGATTCGACGAAGGTCGGCTTGGCGTCGCGCGTTTCATCGCGCACCTCGCCCATGATCTCGCCGGCCATGTTCTGGTACAGCGGCAGGCCCAGATGCTGGCCCGAGGCCCCAGAAGATCTGCCGCAGTTCGTTGTCGGTGTAGCGCGAGACGTCGAGGCCGCGCAGTCGCACCGCGCCACGCCCGTCCTCCAGTTCGTTGTTCACCTGGGCCAGCAGGGACGCGGTGTGGGGTAGCGGGAAATCGTTTCAGCTGAAACCGAACAGGGGGGTTTGCCGGATTTGCGCCAGAGCGTCGGCGATCTCCTGCTTGTGGGTGTCGTCGAACCAGAAAATCCAGTCGCCGGCGCGATCGAGTTCGTCGCCCCGCCAGACCGTCCGTCCGGTGATCATCTGTCTGCTCATTGTCCAACTCCCCCACTCGGCGATGATGCTTGACGATCTTTTGGACAGTGATGCAATTGGTTGGGGTGGCGTGCTTTTGGTTGGCGGGCGGAACGGCGTGGCGCATTCCGCCGGTGGCGTTGCATTGATGGTATCGGATTGGGGGGCCGTGAAGATGGCGGAAGGCGCTGACCCCCGGATCAAGGGTCCGGGGGCAAGGCTCTTGTGCCCTGGTTTCCGGCTTCCTTCATTCGGCGCCGACCCGGAGTGCCATCCAGCGCGGCTCGGCGTTCTGCTGTGCCTTCGGCAGCACCAGGGCCAGAATGAATGCCTTGTGCTGATTGCGCGCGGCGTCTACCGCTGCTTGTACATCCTCCGGCTTGCCGACATCCGTGCCCTGGACACGTAAGATCACGTCGCCTGGCACCAGGCCGCGGTCGAACGCGTCGGTGCCGGCGGCAACGCCGTCAACCAGCACGCCGGCCTGGTGCATGTGCAGCCCATATTGGGCGCGCAGCTCGGCGGTGAGCACGCGGAGGCTCAGGCCGAGATTGGGCGGCACCAGCGTGCCCGGCCCGGATGGTTGACCGGCCTTGGTCTCGGAAGCGGTTTTGGGTTCCGGCCAGGCGATGGGCGTGACCCGTATCGTCTGCTGCTGGCCGGCGCGCAGTACGGTGACCGGAACGGCCTGGCCGATGGTAGATTTGGCGATGTCGCGGAGCAGAGCGCGGTCGTCCGAGGGGGACCGGCTGTCGTAGCTCAGGATCACATCGCCGACCTGCAACCCCGCCGCGCCGGCTGGGCCGGTTTCGTGCACTCTGGCGATGATCGAACCCACGGGTTGGGGCATGTCGAGCGCGGTGGCGATGTCCTGCGTAACCGGCTCTATCTTGAAGCCGAGATAGGCGGGCACGAAGCCTCCATCGCGCAACAGCCGGGCGGCGACGAAGCGGGCGTCGTTCGCCGGAATGGCGAAGCCAAGGCCGACCGAACCGGTGGTGGGGGAAATGATCGCGGTGTCGATGCCGATCACCTCGCCGCTGCCATTGAACAGCGGGCCGCCGGAGTTGCCGTGGTTGATCGCGGCGTCGGTCTGGATGAAGTCGTCGTACGGCGTGTCCATGATATTGCGGTTCAGCGCGCTGACGATGCCGGAACTGACCGACTGGCCGATACCGAGCGGATTGCCGATGGCGAACACCGGGTCGCCAATCTGCACCTTGTCGCTGTCGGCCCACCGGACCGCCGAGAGCGGCTTCTGGGACTCGAACTTGACGAGGGCGAGGTCGATGCTGGGAACGGTCGCCAGGACCTGGACGGGCGCGCGCGTGCCATCGAAGAACGTCACATGGATATCGTGGGCACCGGCGATGACGTGATCGTTGGTGAGGATCACACCGCTCGGATCGATGATGAGTCCGGAGCCCTGCAGCATCTTCGGGCGGTCTGAACCCTGGTCGGCCGGGGCGCTGGCGGCGGTCATTGCGGCGGTGGGGGTGTCGGCAACGAACGAGGTTATGTTGACCACGCTGGGCAGCAGACCGCGGATCAGCTCGGCCTGGCTCGGCGGCATCATCTGCATCTGCTGCGCGGCGGCCGGCCGTGGTGCCAGGAGTAACAGGCCCGCGCCGAGGGTGAGGCCGGACAGCGTGATCGATCCGAAGTGAGGGGGCATGGCGGTGGGTTCCGTTGCGGTTACTGCGGCGGTGCGGCGCCGGTGCGGCGTTGGTGAATGGTTCTGCGCTGATGCACCGACGTGCGTGCGGCTCCGCCTGCCATTGGCAGACGGCGATCTGGGAAGGCCACGATATCGCGACCATCGCATCGCCGAATGTCGCGGTCTACCGAGGAGTTATTCGCTGTCCGGGGTGAGGTGACGATCGGCGGAATGCAAATGGAGGGAAGCTGGCTCCCCCATTTGCACTGTCATCACGCGAGGTTTCGCTGAGGCTATGCTTTGCAGGGCTTGGCGGCAGCCGCCTTCTGCGCCAGCGCAGCGCCCTCACCTTCGGCCGCCTTCTGGGGCAATGCGCCGGGGCCACCGTCGCCGTCGGCTGCCTTCTGGGGCAGCGCGCCTGGGCCGCCCTCGCCTTCGGCCGCCTTCTGGGGCAGCGCGCCTGGGCCGCCCTCGCCTTCAGCCGCCTTCTGGGGCAGTGCGCCTGGGCCGCCCTCACCTTCGGCGGCCTTTTGCGGGCCGGCACACGCCACGCTTGGCTGGGTCTGCGCGTAGGCGGTCGCCGAGGCCAGTGCCAACGCCAGGCCCACCGCGATCGGCAGCACGCGTGGCAGGACTCTGCGGCGTTGCGTTCTGGCGATATCCTCGATCTTGATCGTGGTGGTCATTTCCATCTCCTTGGTTGCCGTCGATGAATTGACCGCGAGCGGGTGCGTTTTATTCGCATCCGTTGCAAATCCATTTTTTGCGTGACGTTCGTCTTCTATGAGTGTGCCGATCGGGCGCACTTGGTGCCGATCCCTCCCTCCGACCTCGGTCCGCTTCGCGACCCAAGCCCGCAGGTGGAGGCGTTGGTGCCAGGGTCGCACGAACCCTCGTGGCGCGCCGACCCCTCCCCCCAACTCCCTCCCTCAAGGGGAGCGGGGGAAGGGTGCGCCGCTGGCTTGCGTTACGCGGCGTCGCGCCGGGCGGCTTCGGTGCCGGCCTCCAGCCCGACCGCGTGCGCCAGGCGGTCCAGGCGGCGCATGACGCTCTCGCCGGCGAACACGCCGGTGTCCTCGGCCAGGCGCAGCACCAGGCGGCCGCCAGTCATCGCCAGGCTGGTGCCGGCGAGCAGGTCGGGCGTGCCGGCCGACAGCGTGTAGGCCAGCCGCAGCGCCGTCCCCAGCACCTCGGCGCGGTGCGCGCTGGCGACGTCCAGCAGCAGCCGCGCGGGGCGCAGGAATTCGCCGACTTCCTCGGCCTCGTAGCGCATGGCGATGGCTAGCGCGAGGAAGGCGCGGGCGTGGTGGTCGAGACCGATGCCGGGCTGGCGCAGCACGCGCAGAAAGGCCTGCTCGGCGCGGAATTCCGGGTGGTCGTGGCTGCCGATGTCGGACATCCAGCAGGTCGCCTCGCGCAGCCGGCGCGCATCCGGCGTTTCGGTGGGAAACAGCGGATCGGTCCAGGCGATCAGCGCCGGCGGCAGAATGGGGTCGCGGCTCAGCCTTGCCGCCATTTCGCGGCCGGCGGCGAGCAGCGGGTCCTCGGCGCGGATCTCCCGCGGCATGCGCTGCATGAACCAGCCCTCGCGCAGACCTGATGCGCTGAACACCACGCGGCGTGCGCCGGTGGCGCGCAGCACGCGGCGCAGCGCGATGGCGGCGTAGGGCAGGTCGTCGATGCGCCGGCGCGAGATTGCCGGCAGGCGCTCCAGCGAGCGGCGGCCGGCGCTGCCGATCACGCCGGCAAGGTCGCGCGCCTCGTCGCGGCCGATCGCGTAATGATGCACCATGTGCAGCGGATAGCCGATCTGCGCCATGTGGATTCGCGCCATCGCGCGCCATGCGCCGCCGACTAGGAACAGATCGCGGCCGATGCCTTCCGACAGCCAGGGCACCTCGGCGAGGTCGGCATCGGCGATCGCACGCGCGCGCACCGGATCCTGTTCGGATCGTTCGGCCAGGCGGATGACACCCAGCGCCGTGGTGTGCGAGGCGCCGCGCTCGCCTGCCGCCAGCCGCACCAGTTCCAGCGAGCCGCCGCCTATGTCGGCCAGCACGCCGTCGGCGGTGGGAATGCCGCACAGCACGCCCATCGCCGAGAAGGCGGCCTCCTCGGCGCCGGACAGAATTTGGATTGGGACGTTTGGCATACGCGCTCGCAGCTTGTCGACGAAGGCGTGGCCGTTGTTTGCGTCTCGCACCGCGGCGGTGGCGAGGATCTCGAATGGATCGGCGCCCATGGCGCGCGCCACGGCGTGGTAGCGGTGCAGGACTGTGAAGGCTTGCGCCATGCCGTCTTCATTCAGCCGCCCGGTGGCGGACAGGCCGCGGCCGAGGCGCAGGACCGCTTTTTCGTTGAAGATGGAGACCGGATTACGGGTGTGGCCCTCGTAGACCACAAGACGCACCGAGTTGGATCCCAGGTCCACCACCGCGCAACGGGGAGCATCGGCGGGCGGGTGATAGGGCATGCGGTCAGTCCTGTGCTGTTAGTGCGCGAGGTGGGTTTGTTCGGTATGGCAATGTTGGGGTGAGGTGTTTTGGCTATGCATTGCGGCGTTGTACTGAAGGGCGTGGGCGGCGCGTGCGGAGCTTCGGTGGGAACTTGGCGCCGACCCCTCCCCCCAACCTTGGTCCGCTTCGCGGCCCAAGCCCTCAAGAGGACGGGGAGAATGTACCGCCCGGCCGACATATGAATTGCTGCACTCGGTCAGTCCTCTGCCACGCGGTCCTGGCGGCGCACTGGGCCGACGGCGATTCCTGGGCCATGCAACGCCGAGCCGCGGCCGGAGAGTGATGGGTTGGTCATGAAATAATCGTGTGCGGAGACCGGCTTGCGGCCGACCGGTACCCGCTTCCAGATGCCGTCGACGCCAAGCTCCCACGATTGCAGCGAGTCCTTCAGGTTGACGACCATGATCTGGTCCAGCACCTGGGCGTGCACCGTTGGGTTGTGGATGGGGACCAGGGTTTCCACGCGCCAGTCCATGTTGCGCGCCATCCAGTCGGCCGAGCTGATGTAGACCCGCGCATGGCGCGACGGCAGGGCATGGCCGTTGCCGAAGACGCAGATGCGGCCGTGTTCCAGGAAGCGGCCGATGATCGACTTGACGCGGATGTTCTCGGACAGGCCGGGCACGCCGGGGCGCAGGCAGCAGATGCCGCGCACCACCGCCATGATTTTCACCCCGGCGCGGGAGGCGCGGTACAGCGCGTCGATCAGCGCCTCGTCGACCAGCGAATTGAGCTTCAGCCAGATTGCGGCGGGGCGGCCGGCCTGGGCGAAGGCGATTTCGTGTTCGATCAGCTCCAGCAGGACCTTGCGCGTGGTCAGCGGGCTGAACGCCACCGCGTCCATCAGTTCGGGCTCGGCGTAGCCGGTCATGTAGTTGAACAGCCGCGCGGCGTCGCGCGTCAGGTCGGGATCGCAGGTGAAGAACGACAGGTCGGTGTAGATGCGCGCGGTGATCGGGTGGTAGTTGCCGGTGCCGAAATGCGCATAGGAGCGGACGGCGCCGGCTTCGCGGCGGACCACGAGCGACAGTTTCGCGTGCGTCTTCAGTTGCGCGAAGCCGAACACCACCTGCACGCCGACGGCTTCCATCTCACGCGCCAGGCGGATGTTGGCCTCCTCGTCAAAGCGGGCGCGCAACTCGATCATCGCAGTGACCGACTTGCCGGCCTCGGCGGCCTCGATCAGCGCCTTGACGATCGGGCTGTCGCGGCTGGTGCGATAGAGGGTCTGCTTCACGGCGATCACATTGGGATCGCGCGCCGCCTGGCGCAGGAACTGCACAACGACGTCGAAGCTTTCGAACGGGTGGTGGACGAGGATGTCCTTGGCGCGGATGGCGGCGAAGCAGTCCCCGCCGAAATCGCGGATGCGCTCGGGGAAGCGCGGGGTGTAGGGCGGAAACAGCAGGTCGGGGCGGTCGTCGACAATAAGCTGGCGCAGGTCGGCGAGCCCGAGCAGGCCGTGTTCCAGGTGAATTTCGTCGAGGCTGGCGCTGAGCTCGTCCGCGACCATCTCTTGCAGCTCTTCCGGCATGCCGGCGTCGACCTCGAGATGGATGACCACGCCGCGGCGGCGCCGCTTCAGCGCGGTCTCGTAGGAGCGGACGAGGTCTTCGGCCTCTTCCTCGAATTCCACGTCGGTGTCGCGGATCAGGCGGAACATGCCCTCACCGGTGACGCTGAAGCGCGGGAACAGGCGGTCGAGGAACAGACTGACCACCGCTTCCAGCATGACGAAGCGGATTTTGTGGTCACGCGGCACGCCGCCCGGATTGGCACCGGAATGGGGGGGCAGGCGTATGAAGCGCTCGACCTGGGCGGGCAGCGGGATCAGGGCGCGCATCATGTGCCCGTTGTCGCGCCCAGTCAGCAGCAGGGCCATGACCAGGCCCATGTTGGGGATGAACGGGAACGGGTGCGCCGGGTCGATGGCGAGCGGCGTCAGCACCGGGAATACCCGCTCCATGAACCAGGCGTCGAGCCAGGCGATGTCGTCGGCGGAAAGCTGGGCGGTGTCGCAGACCTCAAGGTCGGCGGCTCGCAGGGCACCGCGCAGCTCGCGCCAGGCGCGCTGCTGCTCGGCCAGCAGGCCGTCGGTGCGTTGCTTGATCTCGGCCAGTTGCTCCGCCGGGCTGCGGCCGTCGGGGGCGGGGGTGGCGACGCCGGCCTTGGCCTGGCCGACCAGGCCGGCAACGCGGACCGAGTAGAACTCGTCCAGGTTCGACGCGCTGATCGAGACGAAACGCACCCGCTCCAGCAGCGGGTGGCGGGGATTCTCGGCTTCCTCCACCACGCGGTGGTTGAAGTCGAGCCACGACAGCTCGCGGTTGATGAAGCGCTCGGGGCTGTCGTACGCGATTTTCGAAGCGGCTCGGGAGCTGTCCGCCGCCGGATCCGCCCCGGGCCCCGGCGTGGCGATATCGGCAACCACAATGTCGTCCGCGGGTGGCGTGTCCATGGCGCGATCCTACAGCAGCGGCGGGGTCGGCGGCGAGGGTAACACTGATGACGATGTCGTTTCAGTGATCGCCGGCGTTCCGGTGACAGCCGGATCGCCGCCATCCGAGTGAGGGTCGTCGAGATCGGCGCTGATCAGGTCGGCCAGGGCGTCACGGGCGAGCCCGCGGGTGATACCGCCTTGGTGGCCTCGGGCGGCACGATCCAGGGCGGCACGATCAAGCCGGGCCACCGCCTCGCGCAGTACGCCGGGGGTGCGCGGCAGGCGCGTGAGCAACCACTCCTGCGTCGGCAGGGGCACGCGGTGCTGCAGGTCGGCGAGCAGGCGGGCGAGCAGGGCGTGCAGCAACATGTCGTCGGGCGGCAGGATTTCCACCGCGGTCATCGCGCGCAGGCGGGATGCCAGATCAGGCAGCCGGACCGGCCAGCGTGCCGGCGGGGTGCGGGCGGCAAGCAGGACGGGCAGGCGCGCTTCGGCGGCGGCGTTCAGCAGATGCAGCAGCGTGGATCCCTCGGCCATGGCGTCCGCGTCGTCGATGCCGAGGCCGGCGGTGGCCGGCAGGTCGGGCAGTTCGTCGAGCCGGGGCAGGTCGGGACCGGTCAGGTAGTGCGCGCCGGTCGCCTCGGTCCAGCGGTGCAGCAGGTGGGTCTTGCCGCACCCGGCCTGCCCCCACAGTGCCAGGCGGCCCTGGGGCCAATCGGCGATGCCATCGAGCCAGGTCAGCGCCGCGTCGTTCGAGGGCGCGTGCACGAAGTCGATGGCCGCGGGTAGCGCGACGCGAGGGAATGGCAGGGGGGGCTGGTCCTGGGGCAGCATGGCGTTCAGATGGCGCAAGGCGGGGACGATGGGAAGGGTGGCTTGGTGCGCCAGGCGGTGAGCCCATCACAAAACGGGGGCAAGGCCGTTGCCTGGTGGTCCCTTGGATTTTGGGATAGCGGCGCGGATTGAGCTGACCGAGACCACCGCTCAGGACACATGTTCGGATCCGGAGCGGCACGCAGCGGCCTTGCCCCCGTTTTGTGATAGGCCCTGTCCGACTCCCGTGCAGCCTGACGCCTGTCCGCGCCGTTGAAGTCGCGACCCTCGCCTGACCCGGGCCTCCCCCAATTACCCGGTTCACCCTATCCAACATGCCGTGCCCGCCACCCCGTTGGACCGGAACGGGTGCGTCTGTCGGTTGCTTCCCATCCCGCGCGGGCCTTCCCCGAATCGCAGGCGGGTCGGCGTCCATCACTTCCCTTTCGGGGCCAGCCCAGGCTTCACTCGCGTTACGGCCTGCTCGATTGCTCAACCGCCCTTGGCGGCCTTTGTCACGAGGCTTCAGTCCAGCCGGTTACCCGTCTAAACCGCTCGTCAGCTACCAGGTCCCACCGACAACTTCCTGGGTGGATCCTTCCTCCACTGGTGAACCGCGCCGTTGGGGCGCACTGAGATATGCGGGTTTCGCCCCGCAACCATCAGATCGCCGAAGTGGTCGAACGGGTTCTGTCACATCTCGCGCCGTCTGCGGTGCAGGTGTTGGTTGGATGCACTGATCATGCAATTTGCATGATGCCGATCGCAACTCGGGCGTGGTGGCGAAAGCGACGGCGTCGACGGGTGGCTGAAACGTGCTGGTTGTGACGGGATCGGCTGTCGAGAAAGTTACGGAGTTAATCATGCTCTCGGCAGAACCGGTCTGCCGCTCCATGCTCCTTGAAGCCGCGCATACCTCCGTTGGCCTCGCTTATGTCTGACGGTCATGTATCCATGACAACGCTGCATTAGGCCCGCAACGGTCCAGTGCCCTTCTAGAACCGCAGCGGGGATGATTCCAACCGCACAATGGTGAAACTTCCGGCCCAAATCCTGGGCCCGGGGGTAAACCCATAGCGACATGATCGCGAATGATGCGTACGGAGATAAAGATATGATCGTAAAACGTGCCCTGGCCCTCGCACTATGCGGCTCAGTCTCGCTAGCGGCATGTGCCCCGGCCTACGCCCAAACGAGCCTGTACCAGGCTACCGCTTCGCCGTTGCCGAGTTCAATGTCGCAGCCGGCGCTGCCTGCTTTGGCCGCACAGGAAACTTCGAAACAAGTGCAGCAGCTGATCGCTCCGATCGCGCTGTATCCGGACTCGCTGGTAGCGCAGATCCTGGCCGCCTCGACCTATCCTGCCGAGGTTGTTGAGGCCGAGCGTTGGATCTCGCAACATCCCAGCCTGCACGGCCAGCAACTCGCGGATCAGGTCAACACGCAATCCTGGGACCCTAGCGTGAAAGCGCTGACGGCGTTCGCTTCTGTCCTGGCCAATATGAACAGTAATCTCTCCTGGACGTCCGCGTTGGGGCAGGCTTACGTGAACGAGCCCCAGGAAGTGATGAACGCAATCCAGGATCTGCGCCACCATGCGGAGGCGGCGGGGAATTTGCGAAGCACGCCGCAGCAGACGGTAACCACGCAGGGAGAGCAGATCGTCATTGAGCCGGCCAACCCGGACGTTGTCTATGTCCCGCAATATGATCCCTGGCTCGCCTACGGTCCGCCAATGGTGGCGTGGCCTGGGTGGTACTGGTACCCGGGACTCTATTTCGAGAATCCGGGCATCGCTTTCGGCATCGGAGTCGGCATCGGCCTCTTCGCCGGCTTTGGCTGGGGATGGCACCATTGGGGCTTCGACTGGGGCCGCCACGCGGTGTTGTTCAACCACCATACCTACGCCTCGCGCAATACGCGGATCTTCAATCGCCGGGTCGCCGTCAATCACCAGTTCCGCGCAGGACTTCACCATGTTAGCGGCGCGGCCCATTTCGGCGGATCCCACTTTGCCGGTGGATATCATCACTTCGGTGGCGTCCAGCACATGAGTTCCTTCCATCACGTCGGTGGGTTCCACGGCGGTGGATTCCACGGCGGCGGGTTCCATGGCGGCGGCCGACGTTGAGTCAGCTGGCGCATGCTGGTGCAGCCTGAGCCGATGGCTGTTTGCCGCGTAGGTGCAGGCCCACGACGGAGGCTGGGATTCGCGGGTTCGGCCTGCTGGACAGGTCAAACGGCGTGTGCCAGCCTTCGCGCAATCATCAAGGGGGGCGCGGATGACACGTGGATCATCATCCCGGGGCAATGGCCTTCGACGTCGCGAAGCTCTTGCGTTGGCCGGCGCCGCGGCCGGTGTTGCCGCCTTGCCGGCTAACGCCGATACCAAGCTGACAATCTGGACCGGCTATCCGGAGATTCAGCCGCTGTATCAGGCGGTCGCGGCGGACTATGCCAAGAGCCACCCTGGCGTCACGTTCGATTTCTTCAGTACCTCGTTGCGGGAGGCCGAGCAGAAGCTCACGGCCGCCGTGCCGACTGGCACCGGGCCTGACATCTTCGACATCGGCACCAACATCAGCGTCAACTTTATCGACAACGGGCTGATTGAACCCAACCCGCCGGATATCGATGCGCACCTGAAATCCGGTCCATACGGCAAGTTCACGGTCGACTTCTTCACGCTGGACGGCAAAACGTTTGGATTGCCATTCCTGGAAGGCAGCCGTGCCTGCATGTTCTGGAACAAGACATATTTCCAGCAGGCCGGTATCGCGGCGCCGCCGACGACGTTCCCCGAACTGATCGACGACGCAAAGAAACTGGTGCAGATCGACGCCCAGGGCCGCATGACGCGCAGCGGGATCAGCCTGCGCCTGTCGGGCCAGGGCAGCGGGATCGGCGAGAAATTCCGCTACGTGCTGGAAGCCGCCGGTGGGTCGATGATCGTGCGCACGCCGAGCGGAAAATGGCATAATGGCTTCGACAACCAGGCCGGCCGCGATGCGCTGACATTCTATGTCGATGCAGTGCAGACCTGGCACATCGACGATCCAAAGGTGCCGCACGATGCCGATGCCTTCGCGTCCGGTGCGACCGCTATCCTGTGGCGTGAATCCTGGGTGATCGGGGAGATCCAGTCGAAGAACCCGAAGCTCGACTATGGCGTGGTGCCGATCCCTGCGTGGCGCGCGGGGATGCCACGCATGATGCTGCTGCAGCCCGAGGGCGTCTATGTGAACGGCCAGAGCAGCAACAAGGCGGCAGCATGGGACTTTGTGAAATATCTGACTAACGCGCCCAACGGCTTGCGGTTGACCGAGATGACCGGCTGGCTTGCGCCGCGCCAAGACATCGACTGGAAGCCGCTGCTTGCCAAGACGCCGCAGTTCGAGGCGTTCGTCGCACCGCCCGCCGATATCAAATACTATGTCGAACCCGTGCTGACCGCGTTTGACGAGGTTGAATCGAAGATGGCCGACCGGCTGACCTCGGCCTATGTCGATCCGACGCTGAAGGGAAATCCGCAGAACGTCGCGGCGAAAATCCATGAGATGGCCGAGCAGACGGACCAGATCCTGAAGGACGCGAAGCTGTACGGCACGGGCTGAACGGGCGGTTGTCGGTGGTTCCATTCTCCCCCTCCCGCAAGGGGAGGGGGAGAGTCTTTCCCGACCATAACGGATGAGCAACCGTGCGGACCAAACTGATGCACTATCGCCGTCGCGCCGGGCTTTGGGCGTGGTGCTATCTTATGCTGCTGCCGGTGCTGGCGATTTACGCTTATGTCCGCATCGTGCCGATCGCGCGCAGCTTCGAACTGAGCTTCTATGACTGGCGGCTGATCGCGCGGGTGCGGCCGTTCGTTGGGCTGGCGAACTATGTGCGCATGGCCGGCGATGAGAATTTCCGGATCGCGCTATGGAACACCACGGTCTATTCGCTGGCCACCGTGCTGATCAGTACGGCGATTGCGTTGCCGCTCGCCGTGGCTCTGGCGCGGCGCGGCAAGACCTCGGCGGTGTACCAGACGATCTACTTCCTGCCGGTGATCACTCCGATGGTGCCGATGGCGATCGCCTGGAAGTGGATCTACGACTACAACTATGGACTGCTGAATTACGTGCTGTCGCTGATCGGCCTTCCGCCGGTCGCGTGGCTGACCGACGTGCATATCGCGTTGTGGGCGCTGATCATCATGGGGGTATGGAAGGGGTTGGGCTACAGCCTGGTTATTTTCCTGGTTGGCATCCGCAATATCCCGGCAACTTATCTGGAGGCGGCGAGCCTGGATGGGGCGTCGGAACTGCAAAAATTCTGGCGCGTGACCCTGCCGCTGTTGCGCCCGATCCTTCTGTATGTCCTGGTTACGTCCACCATCAACGCCTACAACGTGTTCACCCAGGTCTACGTCATGACGCTCGGCTCGCAGGCGGCGCCCGGCCAGGCAGTGCGGGTGCTGGTCTATGACATCTACCAGAACGCGTTCCAGTATTTCCGCATGGGCTATGCCTCGGCCGAGGCGATCACGCTGACCTTCATCGTGCTGGGATTCACATTGATCCAGTTTCGTGCCTTGCGCAGCCAGGAGGCGGCGTGAGCGTGCGGCGGCGCCGGCGGCTTTGCCAGCAGGTCGGGGCGCTGCTGATCCACGCCATACTGATCGTTGGCGCGGCGTTCATGCTGCTGCCGATGGTTTGGATGCTGGCGACATCGTTCAAGCCGCCGCCAGAGATCGCGGTGTGGCCGCCGCACCTGCTGCCGAGCGCGCCGACACTGGAGAACTACACCGGCCTGTTCCAGGCGGCGCCGTTCCTGCGCTTCTTCGGCAACAGCGTGTTCATTTCCGTTGCCTCGACCATCAGCGTGGTGATCACGTCGCTGATCGCTGGCGCGGTGTTCGCGAAATACCGCTTCCCCGGCCGGTCGCTGCTGTTCGTGCTGGTGCTGGCGACGGCCATCGTGCCGTTCGAGGCCTATATGATCCCGCTGTATATCGAACTGGTGCGGCTGCACTGGATCAACACATACCAAGCCATCATTCTGCCAACGCTGGTGATGAGCTTTGGCATCTTCCTGGTCCGCCAGCACGTGGCATCCTCGGTCCCGGACGAGTTGCTGGAGGCCGCGCGGGTCGATGGGGCGACGGAATGGTGGACATTCCGCCGCGTTATTGTGCCGCTTTCGGGCAACGCGATGAGCGCGGTGGGGATATTTGCTTTCATCCAGGGCTGGTCGGCCTTTATCTGGCCATTGCTGGTGGCGAACAATCAGCTTCTGTTCAACATGGAGGTCGGTTTGACGGCTTTCCAGTTCCGCTTCAGCGTGGACTACGGGAAGCTGATGGCAGGCTCGACGTTCAGCACAGTGCCGATGCTGGTCGTGTTTCTTCTGTTGCGGCGTCGGATCATCGAGAATATGGCGTTGACGGGCATCAAGGGCTGACTGCCTGACGCGACACGCGTGGCTTGCGACCGGCTGGTGGTTCATGACGGGCGCCCGAAATAATGGAGGAGGCATCGTTTCGGGTGCCTGGTATACCGGATCCCTGCAGGAATCCGTGCTCTGCCGCATGCCCGCAAGCAAGAACCACTACGGAGGCACGGAGCAGCAAAGCCAGGTGATCAGCTTGATATTCCTCTCCGGGTCTCTGTGCCTCTGTGGTGATTGTTGATTGCTTATGGTTATCAAATGCACGGGTCTCCATGGACGAATGGTATATCACACCAGCGGCCGAAAGTCCCGACTCCCATTCGCCATGGCCGGCGAAGGCCGGCATCCACGACTGTGCTTGCTGCAAGAAGGAAAGTCGGGGATGCCGGCCCCCGGCCTCCGCCGGGGCATGACGGGGGTGGGCAGCGTACGTCAATACTTTCGGTCGCTGGTATCAGTGTGGGGAAGCATGCGGCGGGCCGGGAGTGCGGTCACGTCGAGCAGCGCTTCGGTGACCTCGGCGAACACTGCGTTCCAGTCACCGGGGCGGGGTTGGCGGAATAACGTCGCGGTGGGGTACCACGGGGAGTCGTCGCGCCCGGTCAGCCAGCGCCAGCAGGCATCGTTGCGGTTTAGGATCCAGACCGGCTTGCCCAGCGCGCCGGCCAGATGGGCGGTGGCGGTGTCGACGGTGATCACGAGGTCCAGCGCCTCGATCAGCGCCGCGGTGTCGGCGAAGTCGTCCAGCTCGTCCGTCCAATCGTGGATGGTCATACGATCAGGTTTGTGGGCGAGCTGTCCCGCGGGTGGGCCTTTTTGCAGGGACACCAGGCTGATGCCAGGCAGCGCAGCCAGCGGCGCCCAGGACGCAAGCGCGGTAGAGCGGCGCCGGTCGACGGCGTTGGCACCCGGCAGATGGTGCCGCGGATCGCCGGCCCAGCAGATCCCGACATGCAGCCCCGGCAAGTCGGCGAGACGGCCGCGCCAGCGTTGGACCAGGGCCTGTTCAGCGATGAGATAGGGGATGTTGCGCGGGATCGTTTCGAGCGTGGTGCCGCACGCGAGCGGCAGGCTCAGCAACGGGCAGTGCAGGTCGAATGGGGGTAGTGCGTCGCCGTGCGCGATCCGTTGGGGGATTCCCACGGGACTTCCCAAGAAGATTCCCTGGGGGATTAGCGTGATCGTTCGCGGCGATGTTGCCATCAGCCGCAACAGCGGGCGTTGGACCTCGAAGAGGATGCGCGCGGCTGCCGGCAGCAGCGTCAGATATCGGCAGAATTGCAACGTGTCGCCGAAACCTTGTTCGGCGTGCACCAGCAGCGTGCGTCCCGCCAGGTCGGTCTCGCCGAGCCAGAGCGGCGCGGCGAAGTCGCGGCGAAATGGGCGCAGGTCCGCGGCGTTCCAGCGCCATTCGTATTTTCGCCAGCCGGCCTGGTAGTCGCCGAGCGCGAGGCGCGACAAGCTCTCGTCCCAGTGCCCGTCGGCATAGTCGGGGCGCAGCGTCTGGACGCGTGTGAAGTCGGCGATCGCCGCCGCGTGGCAGCCCATGCGCTGCAGCGCGCCGCCGCGGTTGAGCCAAGCCTCGGGGAAATCGGGCCGCAACGCCAGGGCGCGGTCATAGCCGGCGATCGCCTCCTGCAGGCGGTCGAGCTTCTGCAGCACGTTGGCCTGGTTGTAGTGTGCCTCGGCGTGCATCGGATCGAGCGCGACGGCGCGATCGTAGGCGGTAAGCGCTTCCGCCAGCCGGTTGAGTGCGGTGAGTGCGTTGCCGCGGCTGTTGTGGGCAACGGAATGATCCGGTGTCAGCGCGATGGCGGCGTCGAAGCTGGCGAGCGCCTCGGCGTGACGGTCAAGGCGTTGCAGCGCGGAGCCGAGATTGATGTTGATGTCCCGGTGGTTGGGCACCAGCGCCAGTACCGCGTGATAGCTGGCGAGCCCGTCTTCGACGCGGCCGAGGCCGAGCAGCGCGTTGCCGCGATTGAGCAGCGCGTCGGGGTGACTGGGGCGCAGCGCCAGCAGGCGATCGAAGCTCGCCACGGCATCGGCGTGGTGCTCGAGATTGTAGAACACCGTCCCCTGGTTGTACAGCGCGTCAACCAAGCCCGGGGCGTCGACGAAGTCCGGGCGCAGTGCGACGGCGCGCGCGAAGGCGGTCAGCGCCTCGGGCAGCTTTCCCATGGCCAGGAGCACGATGCCGCGCATGTTCGAGGCGTCCGCGTGCAATGGCGCCAGGGCCAGTGCGCGATCGATCTGAGTGAGCGCCTCGGCGTGACGGGCGAGTTGATTGAGCGCGATGGCGCGGTTCAGCCGCGCGTCGACAAGTGCCGGGTTGCGGTCCGTCGCGGCGATGAACGCGTCGAGCGCGGCCTCGACGCGGCCGAGGCGCATCAGGGCGCTGCCACGGTTCGCCACGGCCTCGGCGAAGTCCGGGCGCAGCGCCAGCGCGGCGTCGTAGGCGGCGAGTGCCTCGGCCGCGCGTTGTTCCGCCAGCAGGACGGTGCCGCGCGCGTCATGTGCGGCGGCCTGGTTCGGGTCGAGAGCGATGGCGCGATCCAGGCTGGCGAGCGCCTCGCTGCGGCGGTCGAGACGGGCCAGGGCGAGGCCAAGCTGGGTGGCGATCACGCCGGAGGCAGGGTCGGCGGCAGCGGCCCGCGCCAGCAGCGCGGCGGCTTCCGCGGCGCGATTTTGGCCAAGGCAGAGTAGCCCCAGACTGTGCAGTGATTCCGCGTCGATGGGGTCCGCGATGAGGAGGTCGCGAAAGATCGTTTCGGCAGCTCCCTGCTTGCCGGCGATGATCAGATCGGCGGCGCGGGCGAACAGGCCGACGCGGCCCGTTGAAGCGCTGGTCGTTGAAGTGCTGGCCGTGGACGTGCTGGCCGTTAAGGCGCCGGCGGTCGCAGTGCCGAAGGGCGACGCGCTGGGGGTCATGAATGCGCTGCTTGGGGTATTGCGGCCCGCGGGGCGGCGGCGCGATCGGCCGGTGGAGGCGAGGGGGCTTCGGCTTGCGTCGAGCGGGTTCCGCCGGCCGGTGCCGCGCTGCGTCCGCCGCTGGTCGGCCGCTGGCTCAATTGTAGTGGTAGAAACGCTGCTCGGCGCCTGAGCCCGTGCCTGGATCCGGCAGGCCCGGCGGCAACAGCGTGGCATCGTCCGGGGTCAGGTTCGGCTCCGCCTGCGGGGCGGGGCCGGTGATCCCAAGCTGCTGCGGCGTCTTGCCGCAGCCGGCTAGCAGCGCGGCTGCGCTCAGCCCAGCCAATATGAATACCCAGCGCATGGGGACATATTCGCTCGACGCGCCGGTGCGTGTCCATCTTCGGCGGAATCCCATGCGGCCTGGTGCACCAATTCGTATTTCAGCTGGATGTGCAGTCTGCCGTCGTGGTGGCGGTCCGCGGGACGGGGGTCTCGGCGCCCTCCGTGTTGGGAGCCGCGTCGTCGGCAATGATGCAAGGAGACAGTGAAAACCGGAGGCAGGGCGTCAGGCCTGGTAGGGCCCGTCACGTCGGGACGGCGGAATCCGCCCGCTGACATGCAGCCTATAGCCCCTGCGCCCGACCCCTCCCCCCGACCCCTTCCCTCAAGGGGAGGGGGAGAATGTTGCTGCGGCCTTGCCTCCGTCGTGCGACTGCCGCCGGGTTACGGCCCCTTGTGGACCAGCAAACGCGGGGCTAAGCCCACCGCCGTCTCAGCACATCGCCTTGAAGGTTCATCGAATGTTTTCCCGGCTGCTCGGCTTCATGTCAGCCGACATGGCCATCGATCTCGGCACCGCCAACACGCTGGTCTACGTCAAGGGGCGCGGCATCGTGCTGGACGAGCCGTCGGTGGTCGCCATCGCCGAGGTGCGCGGCAAGAAACACGTCCTCGCAGTCGGCGAGGAGGCCAAGCTGATGCTCGGGCGCACGCCCGGCAACATCTCGGCCATCCGGCCGCTGCGCGACGGCGTGATCGCCGATTTCGAGGTGGCGGAGGAAATGATCAAACATTTCATCCGCAAGGTGCACAACCGGCGCGGGTTTGCCTCGCCGGTGATCATTGTTTGCGTGCCGTCAGGGTCCACGGCGGTGGAGCGGCGCGCGATCCAAGAAAGCGCCGAGAGCGCCGGGGCGCGCAAGGTGATGCTGATCGAGGAGCCGATGGCGGCGGCGATCGGCGCCGGGCTGCCGGTGACGGAGCCGTCGGGGTCGATGGTGGTCGATGTCGGCGGCGGCACGACGGAAGTGGCGGTGATCTCGCTCGGCGGCATCGTCTACGCCCGCAGCGTGCGAGTGGGCGGCGACAAGATGGACGAGGCGATCATCAGCTACATCAGGCGCAACCATAACCTGCTGATCGGCGAGTCCTCGGCCGAGCGGATCAAGATGGAACTCGGCGCCGCCGCGGTGTACGACAATGGCGACGACGGCCCCTATCGCGAGGTGAAGGGACGCGACCTGATGAACGGCGTGCCGCGCGAGGTGATGGTGAGTCAGCGGCAGATCTCGGATAGCCTGGCCGAGCCGGTCAGTGCCATCGTCGAGGCGGTGAAGGTGGCGCTGGAGAACACGCCACCGGAACTCGCCGCCGACATCGTCGACAAAGGGATCGTGCTGACCGGCGGCGGGGCGCTGCTGCACCGGCTGGACCAGGTGCTGCGCGAGGCCACCGGGCTGCCTGTGGCGATTGCCGAGGATCCGTTGCAGTGCGTCGCGCTGGGGACCGGGCGGGCGCTGGAGGAAATGCGCCGACTGCGCAACGTGCTGACTAGCATGTACTGATCGGCACCGGCCCGGGGTAACCGCATCAGGAACGCGCGGCCGCCGCGAGGTGCCGAGGGTAACGGGCGCACACCACGAGGACGCCAAGGCGCCAGGAAGAGTGGGGCCGGGGCGGATCGGGTGGCTCGGCGAACCAGTTCGAGCCACTAGATGTCACGAAAACGCGGCCGACGCCGCCCCCGTTTGCGCTGTCATGGCCGGGCCTCGACCCGGCCATCCACCCCCAGCCGGTGCCGCCACCTCTCCCGCGCCTTTCCGCTTCCACTGCGTTCGACGCCCTGAGGACGGCCTGCCAGCTGCCCGGCCCGGCCACATCCGACGGCACGCCGTTCACCGTGCAACCGCCAAATTCGACCCAAGTCTGTCGTTGGGCGGCTACCGAGCCATTCCAGAAAGCTGACATTCGCCGTGGGGCTGCGCCGACCGCCTCGCGCCAATCGCGGTCACCCGATAGGGAGTGGATCGCCTCAACGGCGGACGCCACGCCCGCGAGGTTCTCTCGGCGGCCATGCATGTGAGGCGCTTTTCTAGCCTGGCACGACGCCGGCCATCCGCACCCCCAACGCCGCGCCCATAACAATGACTGCCAGCACGAGTGCTGCGATGGTGCTGAAGCGGTCGTCGCGTTCGCAGACAAAGACGGCGACCATCAGCAGAACACGCAACGCCGGCGGAAGGATGAAAAGCGCAATGCCGGACCGGACGATCGCTTCGGCCCCGGTGGGTAGCGATGGGGGCTCGCCGGTGGCGGACAGGACCCAACCCACGGCGATGATTCAGGAACCGACCCAGGTGCCGAGTCGCAGCGTCGTTGCCAAACACCGCTCCAGGTCAGACGCCGGCTTGCGATCGCCGCTCATGTCATGTGAAGCGTCGGACTGCCATGAAACGCGCCTTGCAGCATTTGTGCAGCGAGGGCGACGATGACGATGACGATGACGATGACGAAGAGAAGGCGCAGCCTGTCGCCGGATACGGCCATCAGAAAGCGTGCCCCAAGCACCGACCCGATGACCGATCCGAGGGCGACCGGGCCCGCGATTGCCGGTTCGATGTCGCCACGCGCAAAGTACGCGGCGCCGCTTGCGGCCGCCGTCACGTCGATCATGAAGTTGGACGTGGCTGACGAGACCTTGATCGGCAGGCGCAAGGCCGTGTCGAGCGCAGGGATTTTGAGGACACCGCTGCCGATGCCGAGCAAAGCGGAAATCAATCCCGCCCCGTACATCAGCAGCATGCCGACGGGGATCCGCCGCATGCGATAATAGACATCGCGGCCGAGAGCGCGGTCCGGATACGTCGCGTGCAGGCGCAACAAGGTCGCCCAGTCCCGGCCGCGGGACTCCCTCGCCTTCACCGGTGCCGGCGCCTTCACCAGTGCCTGTCGGCGCCGTTGCAGCATCTGCCACGCCGAAACAAGCAGGATCGCGGCGAAGAGGACTTGGACGAACGGCACGGGCAGGACGCCCGCCAGAAACACGCACGTCAACGCGCCGAGCGTCGTTGCCGTTTCCAGGACGATGGCGACACGGATGTTCGTCAGACCGTTCCTGAGGAACGGCGCCGCACTGCTACAGAAGCAGGCGATCACCGACACGATGCCGCAGGCGACGGCTAAGTGTATACTGACGCCCTCGAAGAGCGTCAGAAACGGCACGACGAAGATGCCGCTTGCCATCCCCAGCGCGCCGCCGAACGCGCTGGCGCCAATGGACATGACAAAGAGATACACGTCCGACTCAGCGTGCATGCCGCCCTCCTCGTGCATGGGGCGGCACAGCCGGCATCGCCAATCGCGAGAACATTGCCTCAGCGATCTGCCCTTCTGGCGTCGGCGCGCGCGGCGACAGCGTCGACCCGGGTCGTCGCACGGCCACGCGCGCCGGACGCTGATTCGCCGGATTTCTTCGAGGTACTGCGCAGCCATCTCGCGATCTCGGTGTCGGCCGCCCAAGGCCCCGATCCGCCCATGACCAGCGCGGCGAGGCACGCCAGATACAGCAGGTCCGTTTCGTAGCCGGGTGGGCCGAACTGAGGTCCGGAGGACGTGATCGCGAGCAGCTTGATCGAGGTGAAGCCGAAGGGCAGATGCACGGTGAACGTGGCCACCAGCAGCACCGCTGCCATCGGCACACTGACCGGCACGACGAACGCGCCGAGCAGCACGGCGAAGCCACCGAGCAACTCGACAAGGATCGTCAGCCACGCCATGAAAAACGGCTCCGGCACGCCCATGGCTTGCACGATCGCGACGAACACGTCGGGACCCTTCATCAGCTTGGCGTAGCCGTGCGCCATGAAGCCGTAGCCAACGATCAGGCGCAGGGGAAGCGGGGCGTAACAGGCAAGCTTCCGCTGCCACCCTGTATCGGTGAAGAACATTTTTCGTGGGCTCCCAATTGCGGAAAATGACGTGGACGTCCGCGCACCCCCGAACAGCCGCCGGACGGCACCGGGGTTCGTCGCGCGTGCTCTACGGGCGCCTGGCCTCGCGCCGCATGAGCCGGGTCTTGAAGCGGATGTGATCGCCCCTGTAGTGCAGCTTTTCGTAGTCGACCGGCTGGTGTCCGACCGAGTAGGACGTGCGCTCGATCAGGAAGATCGGGATTCCCGGTGACACCGAAAGAGCCATTGCCACCGCGGCGTCGGCGATCGACGCTTCGAGCTGGTAGTCGGCTTCCAGCAGCGGCGTGCAGTATCTCTGCTCAAGCAGCGAGAAGATCGGCTCCGTTACGAGATCGTCGGCCATGACTTTCCGGCCCAATTCTTCCGGCAGGTAGGTTTCGTCGAACGATAACGGCACTCCGTCAGCCAGACGAACGCGGAGGATTTGCACGACGTCCGTCCCGAGCGGGAGCGCAAGCTGCCGTGCGACGGCCTCGCTTGCCGGAACGACCTTCTTGTCCAGCAGCCGCGCCGTCGCATGGCGACCAAGGACCTGCATGTCTTCGACGAAGCCGGTGAGCTCCGTCAGTTCCTGTGTGATCCGGGGCTGAGCAACAAACGTTCCCTTGCCTCTCCGGATTTGCACGAGGCCCTGCCGCACGAGGTTCTGGATCGTCGTCCGGATGGTGGTCCGGCTGACGTTGAACTCGCTGACGAGGCTTTCTTCCGAGGGCAATTGATGGCCCGCCGGAAGCGCGCCGCTTGCGATGCGTTCCGCGAGCGCGTCCTCGACCTGGACATAGAGCGGCAGGCGGCGAGCTGGATCGTACGACATAGCGACATCATGATGTCACTATGTCTTCGTGTCAACCGCCTTTTGAGGTGGAGGAAACGTCGGCTTTGCGTGGTCCACAGCTGCCCCGGGCAATCTCCGCGAACGAACGCCCGCTTCTTCCTGACGGACGCTCTAACGTGCTCCTTCCAGTGTCGGACAGATCGAGCCACCGGACGAATGTCCGGTTTTTGGTCTCGCCGTCACAGAGCAGACCGGGTGCTATCCACCCGAAGCGGCGATAGCGTGGTCACTCGGGCCGAACCGCCGGCCCTCTGCGCCAACGCAAACCGGCCCACGACCCAAATTCATCCTGCCATCCATGTCTTGGCGTCCTGGCGGTTCAACTGGCGGTTCCAGCCCCAACCGTGAACAAAGCACGCTCAGCCGCATTTCCACCTGCGATTGCCACGGGCGCCGGTCATGACGGATGGGATCACGGCAATCGATCGGCTATGGTGCCGGCTTATTCCTGGAGGATTGAGCGGACGTGATCCGGCTTTCGATCCCGGCGCGGCAGGTCTTGTCGAAGCTCACCTTGCCGGTGCTGATCGCCGCGTCGTTCGCCCTGCTGCTGGTGGGCAAGGCAGACACGCTGCTGGAGGAGCGTGCCCGCATGGCCCTTGGCGATTCGCTGGCGCCGATCTACGTCGTGCTGTCCGAACCGTTAGGCCGGGCGCGTGACGCCATCGGCGAAATCACCGATTTATGGGACATGCGGGCCGAGAACGCTCGGCTGCGGGATGAGAACGCGCGCCTGCTGCAGTGGCAGGCGACGGCGCTGGCGCTGGATGCCGAAAACCGGCGGTTGAAGGCGGATCTGCACTGGGTGCCGGACCCGACCGCCGCGTTCGTGACCGCGCGCGTCGTGGCCGATGCGGGCGGGGTCTATGCGCGGGCGGTGCTGCTCGCGCTCGGGCCGAACCATTTCATCCACCGCGGCGAGATCGCACTGGACCAGAGCGGCCTGGTGGGGCGGGTGACAGAAGTCGGCACACGGACCGCGCGGGTGCTGCTGATCACCGATCTGAACAGCCGGGTGCCGGTCATCCTGGAGCCGAATGGCGGCCACGCGATCATGACCGGCACCAATGGGCCTCGGCCGCGGCTGCTGTATTGGTCCGACGGGGCGCCGCCGCGCGAGGGCGAGCGGGTGGTGACCTCGCCGGAAGCGGAGGCGTTTCCGGCCAACCTGCCGGTAGGCACGGTGCGATATAGCGGCGCGAACGTGCCGGAGGTGCAGCCGGCGGCACAGCTCGATCGGCTGGAGGTGGTGCGCATCTTTGACTATGGGCTGAACGGCATGGCGCCACCGGAAGCGGCACGTCCGCTCGCCGAACGGCTGCGCTGAGGCGCCGCGATGGCGCGCGACAACCAACTTCCCGGGATCCGGCCGCGGCCGTCGCTGGGCCGGCGGCTGGATATCATGTCGCGACATAGCTTCCCGGCCACCAGCACCGTGCTGCTGATGCTGCTATGCGGCGTGCCGCTGGGCATCGCGGACCAGGCGGTGCTGCTGCCGTCGGTGACACTGGCCGCGGTGTTTTTCTGGTCGTTGTTTCGCCCCGCCGCGCTGCCGCCGGCGGTCGTTTTTGTGATTGGGTTGCTGCTGGATTTGCTGGGGTATTTGCCGATCGGCTGCGGCGTGCTGACGCTGCTGCTGGTGCACGGCCTGGCGCGGCGTGGACGGCGGACGCTGACGCAGCAGGGTTTTGTGGTGGTGTGGCTGGCGTTCGTGTGCGTGGGAGCGGGTGCCGCGGGGCTGATCTGGATGCTGACCTCGCTGCTGTCGCTGCGGCTGATGCCGGTTGGGCCCGCGTTGTTTCAGGCTGTGCTGACCGGGGCGCTGTACCCGGCGCTGGCTGTGCTGCTGATCCGGGCGCACCGGACAATCGCTAATCCGGAGCGGGTGTGACATGCGTCGGCATATCACGGTGGTAGGATCGGGGCTCTGTCCTGTGGGCCTCGGCCACCGGGGCAGGAGCGGTGTGCTTTGAAGCGCGAAGTCCGTCGCACCGGGGTGTTTACGCGCCGTGCGCTGCTGTTGATGGGCGGGCAGGTGGCGGTGTTGGGTGGGTTGGCGGCCAGACTGTATCAGGTGCAGATTCTGGAGGGCGGGCGGTATGCCACGCTGGCCGAGGCGAATCGGGTCAGTCAGCGCGCGGTCGCGGCGCCGCGTGGGCGGATTCTGGATCGGTTCGGCACCACCGTTGCGGGCAACAAGCTGACCTGGCGCGCGGTGCTGATCGCCGAGCAGGCGCGCGACGTCGACGCCACGCTGGATACGTTCGGGCGCATCGTGCCGCTGGAGGATCGCGAGCGCGCGCGGATTCTGCGCGACGTGCGGCGCCATCGCCGATTCATTCCGGTGTTGGTGCGGGATTTCCTCGGCTGGGATGAAATGGCGCGCATCGAGGTGAACGCCACCGAGCTTCCCGGCATCATGATCGATGTCGGCACCACGCGGGTTTATCCGTTCGGCGAGCAGCTTTCGCACGTGGTTGGGTATGTCGCGCCGCCCAACGAGCAGGATGTTGCGAACGACCCGCAGCTTGCGCTGCCCGGCATCCGCATTGGTCGCGCCGGCATGGAGAAGCAGCACGATGTGGCCCTGCGCGGCAACGCCGGCGAGGTTCAGTTTGAGGTCAATGCCTATGGGCGGGTGATCCGCGAACTCGACCGGCAGGAGGGGGTGCAGGGCGCCGAGGTCGGGCTGACGATCGATACGCAGTTGCAGCGGACGGTGCTGGGGCATCTGGGTAATGAGAGTGCCAGCGCGGTGGTGCTGGACTGCACCAACGGCGAGGTGCTGGCGATGGCGAGCACGCCGTCGTTCGATCCGTCGCTGTTCAACTCGGGTGTTTCGCAGGCGCAATGGGTGGAGTGGACGAAGAACCGCCGTGCGCCGCTGATCAACAAATCGGTGGCTGGGCTGTACGCGCCGGGCTCCACGTTCAAGATGGCGGTGGCGATTGCCGCGCTGGAGGCGGGCGCGCTGAAGTCGACCGATACGATCGAGTGTCCGGGCTTTCTCGATCTTGGCGACACGCGGTTCCATTGCTGGAAGAAATACGGCCATGGGTCACTGAATTTGCGGGGTGGGCTGAAGAACAGTTGCGACGTGTTCTTCTATGAGACGGCGCGGCGCACCGGCATCGATCGGATTGCCGCGGTGGCGCATCAATTCGGCTTGGGAATCGATTTGCCGGTCGATCTGCCCGGGGGGCGGCCCGGGCTGATCCCGACGCGCGAATGGCGCATTGGGCAGGGCGGCCACTGGAACATCGGCGACACGGTCGTGAGCGGCATCGGCCAAGGCTACATTCAGGTGACGCCGCTGCAGCTTGCGACCTATGTCGCACGGGTGGCGACCGGGCGCGCGGTGCAGCCGCATCTGACGCGCAACCTTGGCGGGGTGTTGCAGCGGGGCGCGCGGCCGGCGGATTGGCCCGGGCTGGTCATGCCGGTGCGAGACCTGCAGATGGTGCGCGAGGGGATGTGGGCGGTGGTGAACGAGCAGGGCGGCACGGCACCGCAGGCTCGGCTGCCCGATCCCAAGGTGCAGCTTGCGGGCAAGACCGGGTCCTCGCAGGTGCGCCGGGTGTCGCGCGAGCAGCGCGAGGACACCAATTTCGATAGCGCGAAGCTGCCGTGGGAGTTTCGCCCGCACGCGCTGTTCGTTGCGTTCGCGCCGTATGATGCGCCGCGCTACGCCGTCTCGGTGGTGATCGAGCACGGCAATGCCGGGGCCGCGGCGGCTGCGCCGGTGGCGCGCGACATCATGATCGACACGCTTGGGCGCGATCCGTCCAACCGGACGCACCCGCCTGGTGCCGAGGTGGCGCAAGGACCGATGCCCGCGCCGATGCCCCTGGCGATGCCCGCGTCGATGCGGGGACCGATGCCGCCTGGTGTGTCGACCCTGGGCGCTCGGCCCGGCGGCACCCCGGGTGGTATCCCGGGCGGCGTCTCCGGTAGCGCCGCGAATGGCGCCGGCGGGGGCGTGCCTGATGGCGTCGCGAATGGCGGCTCCAGGGGCATTCAAGGTGGCGCACCTGGGGCGGCGTCCGGGTTGGGCAGGCCCCGATGATGGACCGCAGGCTGATCCGCGAGGCCTCGTTCGACCTCGGCGGCAAGCTTTGGCAGGTCAGTTGGATCTATATGCTGCTGCTGTGCGCGCTGGCCGGCGTCGGCTACGTCGCGCTGTTCAGCGCCGGTGGTTCTCCGGAACCCTATGCGACACGCCATGTGATGCGCTTTGCGATCGGCATCGGGATCGTGCTGGCGATGGCGCTAATCGACATCCGCGTGCTCGCGAAGCTGTCGTGGCCGGCGTATTTCGTTTCGTTGGCGCTGCTGCTGGTGGTGGCGCGCTACGGCCATGTGGGCAAGGGCGCGCAGCGCTGGATCGAGTTCGGCGGGCTGCAGGTGCAGCCGTCCGAGTTGATGAAGCTGGCGCTGGTGATGGCGTTGGCGTCGTGGTTCCACCGCGCGTCGTGGGAGCGGATCGGCAATCCGCTGTTCCTGATCCCGCCGGTGCTCGCGGTGCTGGTGCCGGTGGGGCTGATCCTGAAGCAGCCGAACCTGGGCACCGCGGTGATCGTTGCAGTGGTGGGGGCCGCGGTGTTCTTCGCCGCCGGCGTGCGATGGTGGAAGTTCCTGCTGGTGGCGGCACCGGTGCCGTTTCTGGCGCCCCTGGTGTTTGCCCACATGCACGACTACCAGCAGGCGCGGATACTGACTTTCCTGCATCCGGAGCGGGACCCGCTGGGCGCCGGCTACAACATCATCCAGTCGAAGATTGCGCTGGGCTCGGGCGGGATGTGGGGGCAGGGATTCCTGCAGGGGACGCAGGGGCATCTGGATTTCCTGCCGGAGAAGCAGACCGATTTCATATTCACCATGATCGGCGAGGAGTTTGGCCTGGTCGGGGGCCTGGCGGTGATGGGGTTGCTGGGCCTGATCGTCATCGGCGGCATGGCGATCGCGCTGCGCTGCCGGCACCAGTACGGTAGGCTGCTGGCGCTGGGCATCGCGATGAATTTCTTCATGTATGTGTTTGTGAACATCGCGATGGTGATGGGGGTGATCCCGGTGGGTGGAGTGCCGCTGCCGCTGATCTCGCACGGCGGGTCGGCGATGTTCACGGTGATGATCGGGTTCGGGTTGCTGATGTCGGTGCATGTGCACCGGGACGTGGTGTTCGGGCAGGCGAGTGAAGGGCGTTAGCGTGCGGGCGGCTGCGGTCGCGTTGGGTTGTGCGGGGTTGGTGTTCGGCGGGCGGGGCGATTCTTACGTGGGACGGGCGGACATGCGCGCACTGGTAAGAGTCGATTAACCCCGGGGTTTCTAGGTTCGCCGCCTATGCGATGCGGTGCTCCGTGGGTGCGGGATAGCATCGATGCGCAGCCGGGTCATATCGGCCCCGCGACGTACGAACATCACACACACACACTGGAGAACCTGATGCTTGGCTTTGTCCGCTCGACGGCATCCCATGAGGCAACTGCCACACTGAAGGCGCTCGACAAGTCGCAGGCCATTATCGAATTCCGCCTCGATGGCACGATCATCGCCGCGAATGCCAACTTCCTGGATGCGCTCGGCTACACCTTGGCCGAGGTACAGGGGAAGCATCACGGCATGTTCCTGGAGCCCTGGTACCGCGAGAGCGCTGAGTACAGGCAATTCTGGGAGCGGCTCAATCGTGGCGAGTACCAGGCGGCGCAGTTCAAGCGGATCGGCAAGGGCGGCCGAGAGGTGCGGATCGAGGCCAGTTATAATCCGATCCTCGACGGCAACGGCAAACCGTTCAAAGTGGTGAAGTTTTCCACCGACGTGACACGGAGGAAGGCGGAATCCAGCGAACTTAAAGGGCAGGTCGAGGCGATCGACAATTCCCAGGGGGTGATCAGCTTCGCGCTCGACGGCACCGTGCAGGCGGCCAACGACAAATTCCTGGCGGCGCTCGGCTATACGCTGGAGGAGATCAAGGGCAGGCACCACTCGATGTCCGTCGAACCTGCCTACCGCGAAAGCGCCGAGTACCGCGCCTTCTGGGCGGCACTGAACCGCGGCGAGTACCAGGCGGGGCAGTTCAAGCGGATCGGCAAGGGCGGCCGAGAGGTGTGGATCGAGGCCAGTTATAATCCGATGCTCGATCCCAACGCCAAACCGTTCAAGGTGGTGAAGTTTGCCACCAACATCACCGCGCAGATCGAGACCCTGGACAGCCTGAGGCGGCTGATGGACCGGAATTTTGGCGAGATCGATCTAGCGATCGAATGAACGTCCAGTCAGGCGGAGTTGGCCACCGGCGCGGTGCAGACGGCCAGCGGGACCCTCCAGACGCTGGCGGCGAGCGCCGAGGAGCTGGCGAGCTCGGTGCGCGAGATCGCCGACATGATGGTGCAGTCGAAGACGGCGGCGGATTCCGTCGCGGGTCAGGCTGCGAGCGCGGGCCAGGCGACGGCGCGCCTGGTCGAGACCTCGTCGGCGATGGGGGGGGGATTATCGCGGTGATCCGCAATATCGCCGGACAGATCAATCTGCTCGCGCTGAATGCCACGATCGAGTCCGCGCGGGCCGGCGAGGCCGGCAAGGGGTCACGGTGGTTGCCGGCGAGGTGAAAAGCCTGGCCCGGCACGCGGCCGACGCGACCAACAAGATCGCCACCGAGATCGAGCGGCTGCAGGTCGTGTCGGGTGAGGCTGTGGCGGCGCAGGGCACGATCAACAAATCGATCGACACGATCCGGGAGTTCGCCGCCGGCACCGTGAGCGCCGTGGCGGAGCAGTGCGTGGTCACGCAGCAGATGTCGTCCGGCATGCAGACCACCGCCGCCACCGTGGTGGCGATCAACGACAACATGACCGAAATCTCTGCCGCGGTGGCGCAGGTTGCCGACGCTCTTGGCAACACGCGGAAGGCGGCGGCGGTACTGGCGCGGTAGTGGGTGCGCGATTGGGCCGATCGGTCCGACCAGGGGGATCAGGGGGCGGGTGGGCACTTTAGTGTGAGCGCCCGTGCCGCGACGCGCTGCCGGTCGGTGGAGATGCGTGGGTCGCGGCAAGTTCCGCCGGTATCGCGCGCGTCCGTTCCACGAAGGAAAGCGTTACGTTGCACCACGTCGTGGGCCGTGGCCGGCCAAGCCTGAGGGCAGGCACCGGCGGGCCATTACGGCTCTGCGGCGTGCCTACGGCGTTGTCTGGGAGCGGGGTTGGGGCACTATGACGATGCGTCTTGTGCGCTCGATCTGCCGCAAGCAAGCAAGCAAGCAAGCAAGCAAGCAAGCAAGCAAGCAAGCAAGCAAGTGTCACTG
>DASRQX010000168.1:0-4603 GCA_035696165.1 Acetobacteraceae bacterium
GCGCGAAGATCGCCCACTCTTCGTCCGTCATCAGTCCGCGGATCATCGTCGGCCTCAAGTTCCCCAAGAGGCCGGTCAAGATTGACCGCAAGTCGGTCAATTGAATCCCCTGACGTGAAAAAGCAACGAAACGAATCCTGAGATGGGGCCTCCGATTCTTTTCGGAATCCGCGGCGGCGCCCTTTGATTCTTTGCTTTCTTGTCCGGTCAGCCGATCAGCGCGTCACCCCCGTGGCCACGTCAGCGTTGCACCGCCCAAGCCGCTCGGGCTGCGCCGGCGCCAGGACCGGTTTGTCCACAGGGCCTAGTAGCCATGGTCTTCACTGCCTGTCCGGACATGACGCGAGCCGTTAAACTCGCCAATCGTCTGACCACCAATGTAAACTGCCTGGTCGCTGTGCAACAAGGTCGCTGTCGTTCGGGAAGTGCTGCGAGGCGTCCGGGCTACCCCTTCACCGCCCCCATCGACAGTCCCCGGACCAGATGGCGCTGCAGCAGCATCATGAACGCCACGATCGGCAGCATGATGCCGACCGCGGCCGCGGCCGACAGCGTCCAGTAGTTGATGTCCTCTGCTCCGTATTCCGCCAGTGCCACCGGCAGCGTCTTGGTCGCCGGGCCGGTCAGCACCAGCCCGAGCAGGAACTCGTTATACGCCAGCAGCAGGCTGAACAGCGCAGTCACCCACAGCCCCGGCCGTACCACCGGCAGCCCAACGCGGGCAAACACCTGCCAGGCGTTGCAGCCGTCGATCTCGGCGGCTTCGTACAACTCGCTCGGCACATCCAGGAAGAAGCTGCGCATCAGCCAGATCGTGAACGGCTGGTTGATCGCCACCAGCGCCAGGATCATTGCCGGATAAGTGTTGATGAGGCCAAGCGATTTGGCCAGCACGAAGAACGGAATGGCCAGCAGGATGTGCGGGAACATGCGCATCGACAGGATGCCGAACAGCACCCCACGGGACGCGCGCGTGCGCAGCCTCGACAAGCCATAGGCGGCCATGGTCCCGATCGAGACCGAAATAAGCACCGTGCTGGCCGAGATCACCGCGCTGTTGATCAGGTAGTGCCAGAACGCCTTCTCCACCCAGACCTGATAGTGGAACGTGAAGGTCGGCGTGAAAATCAGCTCCGGCGGCACCGCGAACGCATCCACCGGCTGCTTGAACGAGGTCAGTACCGCCCACACGACCGGGGTCAGGTTCACCGCGGTGAAGCCGCACAGCAGCAGGAACAGCGGAACCTGGGTATTGAGCCGCCGCGGCATCAGAACGCCCCCTTCTCGCGCCGGTACACCGCCGCGATCATCACGCCAATCACCCCGGCAACGATCAGCAGCGTGATCACGCCGAGCGCCGAGGCCTTGCCCACCTGCAGCAGCCGGAACGCCAGCGCGTAGGTATACAGCGTGATCGTTTCGGTCGCAGTGCCAGGTCCGCCCGCGGTCAGCACGTAGATCTGGTCGAAGAAGCGGAACGCATCCATCAGCCGGATCGCCAGCACGAACACCAGCAGCGGACGGATCGCCGGCAGCATGATGCGGAATAGCAGCATCCAGGGTCCGGCGCCGTCGATCTGCGCCGCCTCGATCTGGCTCTGATCCACCGTGTTGAGGCCGGCATACAGCACCAGGATCATGAACGGCGTGAACTGCCAGGCGTCCGACACAACGACGACCACGCGTGCCCAGCCAGGATCACCGAGAAAATCGGGCGGGAAAATGCCAAGGCTGATCAGGATGCCCGACAGCAGCCCCCACCGGCTGATGAAGATCCAGCGCAGGAACAGCGCGGCTACCACCGGGGTGATGACGTTCGGCATGAACATCAGCAGGTTCAGGGTACGCACGCCGAATGTCAGGTGATACAGGCCGTAGGCGATCAGCAGACCGGTGCAAAATTCTAGCGTCACGGCGGACGCCACGATCAGCACGGTGCGGCCGAGCGAATCCCAGAACTGCGCATCGGCCAGCAACGCGCTGTAGTTGCCGAGGCCGATATACCGATCGATGCCACCGCCAAGGTCGTAGTCGAACAGGCTCAGCCAGATCGCATATCCAAGCGGTATCAGCAGCACCGCAAGCAGCATGCCCGCGCTCGGCAGTAGGAACAGCCAGGCGCTGGCAGCGGAACCGAGACGCCGCGGACGACGGACGTCTTGCTGAATCCGCGCACCCGCACGGGTGACATTCGCCCCCGCTACGGCCGGCACATCATTGGTAATAGCCGTGGCCCTTGAGGAATGTTTCGGTCTCGCCAGCGGCCGCATCCAGCGCCGCCTTGACACTCATTTGCCCAGTCACCGCCTGGTTGATGCGCTGGGTGATGAACTGACCCACCGAGTAGAACTCCGGCAGTTTCGGCGCGGGTGTGCCGACCGCCATGGCGGGCAACGCCGCGGGGAAGAAGCGGTATTTCTGCTTCAACCCCGGATCCTGCAGGACCGAGGTGCGGGTCGGCACCATCAGGCCGGCGGCGCCGGGCAGGTTCTGCTTGCTCGTCGCAGTCGCCAGGATGCGGAACAGCAGATCGGGGTCCTGCTTGGAGAAAGCCGACAGGCAATACCCGTCACCGCCCACGCTCTGGTGGCCCAGCGGCGGCACCGCCCAGTCGATCTTGCCCACCACGCGGGATTTGTTCGGGTCATCCATCGACAGCGCTCGGGTGGCCCATTGCACGCCCATGACGGCGGTGTCCTGCTGCAACGCGATCGAGCATTCGTCGTTTGCGGCGTTGGTGAAACCTTGCTGGGCGTAGCGGGTGATCTCGACCAGCATCTCGATTGCCGCGACGCCTTTCGGGTTGTTGAACGCCGGGTGCCAGTTCGCGTCGAACCAGCCATCGCCTAGGGCGTTCATGTACCATGAGCTCTCGTTCAACGCCGCGTCGACCGGACGCAGGCAACTGATCGTTCCGGCCTGCATCGGCGAATTGAACGATTTCGCCAGGTCGCGGTATTCGGCGAAGGTCTGCGGCGGATGCTTGCCCGCCTTGTCAAACAGGTCCTTGCGGTAGAAGAACAGCAGCGTGTTGCTGGTGGCCGGCACGCTCCAGATATGCCCCTGGTAGCTGCGCTCCTCGATCACCGTCTTGGTGAAGTCGTCGAGGTCGAATTCCTGCTTGTACTTGGCCCAAAGATCGTCCAGCGGGCGGATCCAGCCGTTCTTGGCGAAGGTCAGGAATGTGCTGTCATTGGCATAGACGATGTCCGGCGTGGTGGCCTTCGATGAGAAGGCGATGGTCGCCAGTTCCAGCGCCTTGTCGAACGGCATGAGCTGGGTGTTGACCTCGACGCCGGGGATCGCCGTGCGCATTTTGTCGGCCAGGTATTCAAGGGCTGGGAAGCGGTGGCTGAGCATCTGGATGGTGGCCGCGGCGCGCGCCGGGCGAATGAACGGCAGCGCCAGGCTGCTGCCGGCGGCCGTGGACAGCAGGCGGCGGCGGGTGGTTGGCATGGCGCGGGCTCCCTCCGGGCGAGGGAGGAAGTGCGGTTCCCCCTCGGTGTTGTTGGTGGCCGGTGGGTTCTCGCCGGCTGCGCCGAACGGTATACGATCGGGGTAGGAGGGCAACCCTGGGAGGCGCGGTATGTGCGAGACGGGAGGTGTCACGGAATCGAATAAACCATCCGCCGAATACGCGGGCGCGGACACCGACACCCCCATCGCACAGGCGCTCGACATGTTCGGTTCAGACTTACCCGACTTGTTCTTCGACGGAATCGTCGACCAGGTTCGGCGGTGTTATCCGCCACGCGAGTGACCATGATCGATTTCAACGAGCTGGAGCGCCGAGCCAGCCGCTTCTTCGAGGCAGGTCGATTTCAGGATGCAAAAGCCGTCTACCTGTCCATGGCCGACGGCGATCCATCCCTTGACGCAGGGCATCTGGCGTATTGGGTGGGAAGATGCCGAGAAGCTCTGGGTGAGCTCCATGCGGCTAAGTGGTGGTAAGGCGTTGCGGTTCAGGAGAATCCTGCGATACCCGCATACCAGGATGCTCGACAGCGATTGAAGAGCATCGACTTCGACACCCTTCCAATAGGGTAATGGATCGCCAAGCTCCAGGGTCGGTCGGCGGCGATGATTACATCCCCAGCACGTCCATCATCGAATACAGCCCCGACGCCCGCCCCACGACCCACAGCGCAGCGCGCACCGCACCCGTCGCGAACGCGCGGCGATCGAACGCGCGATGGATTAGCGCGATGTGCTCGGTGGCGGCGGCGAAGATCAGCGTGTGCTCGCCCACCACCTGGCCGCCACGCAGCGCCGCGAAGCCGATGGCGCCGGTCTTGCGCGCTCCGGTATGGCCGTGGCGGCCGCTTTCCATCACATCGCCCAGCGCCACGCCGCGCCCCTTGGCCACCGCGCGGCCCATGCCGATCGCAGTGCCGGATGGGGCGTCGACCTTCTGGCGATGGTGCATCTCCATGATCTCGGCGTCGTAGGCGTCGGCCGGCAGGGCGGCACCCATGCGCTCGGCCAGCGCCAGGACCAGGTTCACGCCGGGGGAAAAATTGGACGCGTAGACTACCGGGATGCGCCGCGCCGCTTCGGCCACGGCTGCCTCGTCGGCGTCGGACAGGCCGGAGCTGCCGAGCAC
>DASRQX010000169.1:0-2181 GCA_035696165.1 Acetobacteraceae bacterium
CGTTTTCCCAAGTTCGAAACGCTCGCAAGCATCTTTACCAACACCGGTATCGTCAAACGTCACGGCGTGAAGCCGTTCGAGTGGTATCTTGAACCGCGCGGCTGGCCGGAGCGCACCGCGGCCTTTCTCGAGGGCGCCGAGGCGCTCTTTGTGGACGCTGCCCGGAAGGCGTTGGCGAGCGCGCAACTCGAAGGCGGCGACATCGATACCGTGGTGACTGTCTGCTCCACCGGCATCGCGACGCCGAGTCTCGAGGCCCGCGTCGCCTCCCGGATGGGATTCCGGTCCGACGTCACGCGCGTGCCAGTGTTTGGCCTTGGCTGTGCCGGCGGAGTTTCAGGTCTGGCGATCGCGGCACGTCTTGCCGAGGCGCGACCGGGTAGCAACGTGCTGCTGGTGGCGGTCGAGCTCTGCTCGTTGGCGGTTCGCCTCGACGAGCTCACCAAGGCCAACATCGTCGCGGTCAGCCTGTTCGGCGACGGCGCCGCCGCGATCATCTTGCGCGCCGGCGATGGCGGCGCGACGCAGATCGAGAGCTCCGGCGAGCACCTTTGGCCTGACACGCTGGGCATCATGGGCTGGAATGTCGACCCGGAAGGATTCGGCGTGGTGTTCCAGCGCACGATCCCGCATTTCGTCACCGAGCACCTCAGCCCCGCCGTGGTTCAAATTCTCGCAGGCATGCAGCTCACAATCGCGGACATTGGCCGGTTCATCTGCCACCCCGGCGGGGCCAGGGTGATCAGCGCATTGGAGACCGCGTTGCAGCTTGATCAAGGCACGCTCGACAGCGAAAGGCAGGTCATCGCCGACTACGGCAACATGTCGGCGCCCACCGTGTTGTTCGTCCTTGAGCGCGCACGCGCCGCAGGACTGCCGCCGCGGTCGCTGCTGACGGCGCTCGGGCCCGGCTTCACCGCAAGCTGCGTCACGCTGCGGCACGCCGCGTGACCGCCGCAGAAATCATTCTCGCTGTGGTCACGCTGCAGCGCGCCGCCGAACTCGTGGTTTCACGCCGTAACACTCGCAACCTGATGGCGCGCGGCGCTGTCGAAGTGGCGCCCCGACATTATCCGCTGATTGTCATGGTGCACGCGGCTTGGCTGATTTCGCTGTGGGTATTCGGACGCCAGCAACCGGTGAATGTCGTTGCCCTGGGCGGCTATCTCGTCTTGCAGGGATTTCGCGTCTGGATCCTGCGGACGCTCGGCCCACGATGGACGACGCGCATCATCGTTCTGCCAAGGCAGCCGCTGGTGTCAGCAGGCCCCTATCGATTTCTGTCGCATCCCAACTACGCCGTGGTTGCCGGCGAAATCGCCGTGCTTCCGCTCGTTCTGGATCTTCCGCTGCTGGCCATCATCTTTACAATCCTAAACGCCGCGGTTCTTGCAATCCGCATACGCGCTGAAAATCGCGCGCTGGCCGCGTCCTGCGATACCATGATGCCCGGCACGCCATGAACGGAGCGATGACCGAGGCCAAAGCCGACGCCGCGACGTGGTTCGGCTTCGTCCTGATGTGTCTCGGCATGTTCATGGCAATCCTCGATATCCAGGTTGTCGCGACATCGCTGCCGGCGATCCAGGATGCACTCGCAATATCGCGGGACGCAATGAGCTGGATCCAGACGGCATACCTGATCGCCGAGATCATCGCGATTCCGCTGACCGGATGGCTGACGCGCGTCCTGACGTTGCGATGGCTGTTTGTCGCCGCCATCACCCTTTTTACCGTTGCCTCCGTCGGCTGCGCGTTCAGCGGCAGCTTTGCAACGCTTGTCAGCTTCCGGGTGCTGCAGGGTTTTGCCGGGGGTACGCTGATCCCCGCAGTGTTCTCCGCCGTCTTCCTGCTGTTTCCGATCCGCCTGCAACCGATTGCCACCACGATGGCCGGCATCATGGCGGTGCTGGCGCCGACGGTCGGACCGGTGATCGGCGGGTGGATCACCGAGACTTATTCCTGGCACTGGCTGTTCCTGATCAATGCCTTCCCGGGGATCACCGCGGCAGCCGCCACGCCATTCCTGCTGCCGCGCGACAAACCTCGTTATTCCGACCTGGCTACGCTCGATGGCTATTCCCTGGCGCTGCTGGCGATCTCGCTTGCCTGCCTCGAGATCGGCCTGAAGAAAGCCCCGCAATATGGCTGGCTTTCCCCGCTCTGCCTTATCCTGTTCTG
>DASRQX010000170.1:0-9618 GCA_035696165.1 Acetobacteraceae bacterium
CTAAAGCCCCCGGCTTTGCCGGGGGATACTTACTGAGATCGAGGGCCCGAGCGACTTGGCCGTGCCACAAACGCCAGCGAATCCGATCGATGATTTCAACGATATCCGCACCCGTCGGCGATCGTTGCAGAGACGTCCGGCCAGCTTTTGGCCGCCTGATCAACATGCTAAATCCGCATCGAAAGGTGAAACCAGTCAAGCACATGTTGAATTGGGCCCGGACCGGCCGCTTCGCCCAGCACGCGCCGACCTTCCGCCCCATTGCTGAGAATCGTGACCTGGGTGAGCAGGACCTCGAATGAGCGCACCTGATAATGACGAACCGATCTGACATGGCCTCCATCGATGGAAAGCGCGATCGATTTCGTCTCCACCAAGGTCGGTTCCGCCATCGTCGCGGACGTGACGGCTTCCTTTTCCAGCCTCGCGCCCACACGGATCGTGCGTTGGCGCGCCGTCTCCACCGAAGGAATGTCGTCGAGCGGCAAGTACTCCGACAGGAGTGTTCGGGCACGGCGGTACGGCAGCGAAGCTCCCGTCTTCGCGACAACCCGTTCGTACTCCGGTGTGCACCGGTCGGGCATGATCTCGCTGACCGGGCTCAGGATCTGGCGGCGGGTCACAGCGCAACGACATGGCGCGAACCGGGGCGCGGAAACATTGACGGTATCGAACAAAGACAAAAGACGCCGGGACCGCTTGTCCTTGATGGGCCGCGGCGCCCCGCACCTTTGGCATCGCCGCCGGCGGCAGCAAGGATCCTCCGTCTGTGCCTGAACGAGATGGTGCTGCAATCCAGCTAGTACGAGCTTTCCCTCCGCCAGCGTCGGCCCGACGGTCCCGGGTGAATACTCGTCAACCGCCGCGCCGCCGCCAATCTCGTGAACGTGGACGGCCCGAACCGCCCTGATTACCTCCCTCACGACGCGCCACTTCATCCCGCCGCCCGGTTCCCCGACCAGGCCGACCGTAGCACCCCCTCGTTCTGGACGGTCTCGGCCTGCCTCCGAGAACGTGGATAGTGCTCAGCAGTGTCGCATTACCGATATATCGTCGCAACGAAGAAATGTGCGGGATACCGCGCAGACGCGATGCCGCCTATCGCGGCGCGAGGTACGATCTTCAAGCTGTCGCGCTCCATTCCAGCTCGATCTGTGGCGGCATCTCGGCCCGCGGCGTGAACCCCAGCCGCGCCCACAAACGCAGCGATGCAACATTGTCCGACATCACCTTCACCCGGCACGGGATGCCCAACCGGCGCGGCTCGTCGAGCGCGGCCCGCATCAACGCGGTACCGATTCCCCGGCCGCGCGCGTGCGGCAGCAGCGCGACATCGACGTAATAGACATGATCTGGCTGAACGTCGGTGACCAGCCGGCCGATCGGCTCGCAATCTTGTTCGACGATCTCGAAGCGCGCATTCGGGAATCCGGCCCGATAGCTGGCGGTCATCGAGCGGTATTGCATGCGCAGCAAATAACCGCGGGCACAGTCGTCGATCGGCATAAGCGCCATCTCCGGCGCCTTGACGCTGGCGAACAACGCGAACAGGAAGGCTTCGTCGCGACCGTCTTCCGCCTCGGGACGCAGCGTCAGTCCACCGACCGGGGCGGTGGGGCTCAAGTTCGACAGCATGTGCGCCTTCCCGCATCCTGGCGGCGTTGCTGGCGTGCCTGACAGGGAGATACCACATGGCCGAAATACTGACCGCCGAGGCGTTTGCGCCACATGTGGGCAAGTGCCTCCATCCGCAGGGACAGCACCGCGTGTTGACGCTTGTCTCCATGAATATCGATGACCGCCCTGACGTCGAGTTCGCGGGGCGGAAGCCGTTCACCTTGCGACTTCGCGGCGCGCCGGGAGATGTGTTGCCGGAAGGCATTTATCATGCGGTGATTGACGATGGGCCCGCTTTCGATCTCTACATTATCCCGATCCACACGATGTCGCGCGAACATCAGGACTACCAGGTCGTGGTCAACTGATCCGCTCAATTGCGTGACGGAAATATGCCCTGCAGCGCGATGCAGTTGTTGAGCACCAGGAACGGCATACGGTTTTCGTGGGCTTGACTTCCTCCCGTTAAATTTAATGGCGCCATCGTCGCCGCGGTTGAGGGGCTGGCATAAATATTCACCACCGGGTTGCCGGATGCCGAGCTGACGCCGCCAGCAAGATGCATGTCGGTGCTCGGCACATTGGTCGTGCCCGCCGACGCCACGGCGTTGACCACATGCGAGTGCGACGGAAGCTCATTGGTGATCAGGGTGTGCGTCTCCTCACCCAATATCTGGCCCTGCACGAGGGCGCCGCCAACGTGCAGCGAAACGCGCCCTCGCAGGTCAGGCAGGGCGAATGTGGTCTGTCCATCTCCGCCATAGGTGGTGCCCAAGAGGGCGAACAGGGCGGTGTTCTGATTGATTGGCAGCAACTGGCCGTTGCACAACGCCCAACCCTGCGGCGCGAAGTTGAAGCCGAATGTTTTGACCTCTCCGAGATATGGGGTCGCCATGATCGCTGGTTCCTTTGCAGAAATCGGCAGCCGGACACCGCTTGTCCGGCCGGGGGCAGAGATGTCAGTTACGAGAAGGGAATATTCCAGCCACGGCGATGCACCAATTCATCACCAGGGAGGGCTGCATGTTGTTGTGCGGCTGACTGGCGCCCGCCGTGGCTACCAGCGCGGGAGCCAGATTCGTGGTCGTCGCCGCGGCCGAGTAGCTGTTGATCGCGAATGCGGCGCGGCCGCTGCCCTTCCCCTCGGCTACTATTCCGCCGCTGCCCGGCGAAACCGACGTGGCGGCCGCCGCATCGGCGGGCAGGCTATGGTTGTGCGTCGGCATCTGAGTCTGGAGCAAAGTGACGGTCTGCTCCCCCCCGACTTGCCCAAGGTCGTAGAATGACAAACCCGGACCTTGACCCGAACTGATCGGGACACTCCCCTGTAGGTTCGGCAGTGCGAAATTCGTCGTGCCGTTGCCGCCATAGGTCGTACCCAGTAGCGAGAACAGGGCGGTGTTCTGCGCGATCGACAAGATCTGGCCGTTGCAGAACGCCCAACCCAGCGGCGCGAAGTTGAAACCGAACATCCTGAGTTCACCGAGGAATTGTTCAGACATGGGCTACGTTCCTTCTCACTCCGTCGCGCCGTGAGCGATCCGTTGGCGGCCGTCGGGAACCACCATGAAAGTCGTTCTAGTTTCTTGACGGGAAAATGCCGAACAGGGAGATGATGTAGTTTATCGTCAGGTACGGTTGGTGGTTGTCGTGCGGCTGGCTGGCGCCCGCCACGCTGACCGTGTCGGGGCTCAGAACCGTCGTGGCTCCCGTGCCATAAAGCACCTCGGCTGTCGGGAGGGTCGCCGGGACGACCCCTGTGCCAGGCGTCGGCGTGGTCGCCGTCGAACCGGTACCGGTAAGACTGTGGCCATGGGAGGGGATCTGGGTGTTGATCAGCGTTACCGTTTCGACGCCCCCTGTCTCACCCTGGATGTATGGCTGCAGGCCGGCCCCCTGACCCTGATGGATCACTACGCGGCCGCGCAGGTCGGGCAGCGCGAAGGTCGTCGTGCCGTCGCCGCCATAGGTCGTACCCAGTAGCGAGAACAGGGCGGTGTTCTGCGCGATCGGCAAGATCTGGCCGTTGCAGAACGCCCAGCCCGACGGGGCAAAGTTGTAGGGGACGGCGCGAATCTCTCCAAGATAGGGGTTGGCCATCAGCGTGTCCTTCCTGTCCCAGGGACATCGCCCGATCCGGGCGACCACCACGCTAAGCATTCGACACATCTTGCACAACCGGCATTTGCAACAAACCGGGAATCGGCGAGCTTTGCTGTCAGTTCGTCCCCGTCACCCGCGGGGCGCCTTGTCGGTTTCTGGCGCGTTACTGACGCCGCCACGGTGTCGCCTCTTGCATCCGAGGGGCCGTCCACACTTGCACCACGGCGGCTCTGCGCTCCGGCAACTGCGGAACTCGCGATGGGCCAAATCATCCGGCTACCGGTCGCTGTGGCGGGGTACCCCAACGTCGCGGCTGATGCCGTCTCGGGGTAGGCAAAGCTGCAAAATCGCCATACGGTTAGGCGATGCGACACGGAATTCACTTCATCTCCGGGCTGCCGCGATCTGGCTCCACCCTGCTGGCTGCCATTCTGCGCCAAAACCCCACCCTGCATGCCGACATCACCAGTCCGGTCGGCTCGCTTTTCCTGGTGCTGCGGCGAGAGATGGGTGCTGTCAATGAGACCTCCGTCAACATAACCGACGATCAGCGCCAAGCCGTGCTCCGCGGTCTCTTCGACAATTTCTATTGTACCGTTCACCCGCATCGGACGATCATCGACACGAACAGGAGTTGGTGTGCCCAGTTGGCAACGATCGCGGCCCTGTTTCCCGATGCGCGGGTAATTGCCTGCGTGCGGCACGTGCCTTGGGTGCTGGATAGCATTGAGACCCTGATCCAAAAGAACTTGTGGCAGACGTCGAAGATCTTCGACTTCGAAACCGGCGGCACCACCTGGTCGCGGGTGGACCGGTTGGCTACCGCGAACGGCATGGTCGGCTTCGCCTGGAATGCGCTGAAGCAGGCGTTCTACGGCAACGAGGCCAGTCGAATGATGCTGCTGAGGTACGAGACACTGACGCGCGATCCCGCAGCCGCGCTGACAGCAGTCTACGGGTTTCTGAACCTCCCCCCATTCGATCACGACTTCAATAACGTTACTTTCACTGCTAACGAGTTCGATGCTCGGCTTGGCACGCCGCGGCTTCACAGCGTCGGGCGCGAGGTGCACGCCGTCGCACGGGAGACCGTGCTGCCGCCTGATTTGTGGCGACGCTTCGAGAACGACAGTTTCTGGCGCGATCCCGCGCTCAACCCGCGGGGCGTCACGATAGTCTGACGCGCCAATATCCTGCCTGTTGGCGCCGTATTGCGTTCGTCCGGATGTCAGTCCAAACGCTTCACTACACCATGCGGCTACGTCCACGAACCGGCTTGATCGCTGACGTTCCGGTCGCGGCCACCCCAATGGGGCGCCAATGCAAGCCCTGCCACGCTGTCCCGCAGGGAGGCGTTTCCCGGCAGCTCGATCAAACGCCTGTCGTTCATCTTGAATTTGTGGGATAGGGTGTGACTCGCGGCGATCGATGTTGCCGATTACGGCGGTTGGCTCCGACCACGTTGGCCATTCGAACGTCTTCCGATGGGGATTCGGCATGTCACAGACGATCACGGTTGATACCGAGTCAGCTCTAAATTCGGCGATCGCCGAGATAGACAACGGTTTGAATTTCGACGGAAGCGCGGCGGCGACGGGCACCGCCTACACGATCAACCTCGGAATCGGTTTCACTCTCAGCTCAGACGTCATGGCACTCGCGCTGGTCAAGAGCGCAACGCTGACCATCGATGGCCACACAAACACAATCAACGGCGGGTACACCGGGAGCGCCGGCAGCGGTTCCCGTGGCTTCCTCGTCTACCAAGGCGACGTCACGATCCAGAATGTCACGATCACGGACGCCGTCGCGCGTGGCGGCGCGGGCGGAAGCTTCTTTGCGGCGGCTGCGGGTGGCGGCGGCGCGGGCCTGGGCGGCGGACTGCTGGTCGCCAGCGGCGGCGTCGTCTCGCTGAGCGGGGTCAACTTCACCAGCGATGCCGCGATCGGCGGTGCCGGCGGCAATGGCGGCGCCACGGGCGATACGGGTTACGGCGGCGGCGGTGGATTGGGCGGCAACGGTGGCTACGGGACTCTCCGCTACGGCGGTGGCGGCGGCGGCGTGGGCCAGAGCGCCACCGGGGGCAGTTCGAACGGTCCACCTACCAATGGCGGCACGGGCATCCTGCCCGGCGGGTCCGGCGGGAACGGGCTTGGGTACGGAGGCGCACTTTCCGGCGTCGGTGGCGCTTACAGCGGCGGCGGCGGGTTGGGCGGCGGGAGCAACGGCGGGGCCGGTGGCGTCTACAAAGGCGCCGGCGGCGGCGGTGGCGGCCTGGGCGGCAGTCCCGGCAGCCTCTCCGGCAACGGCTCCGGCGGCGCCGGAGGCTGGGGCGGCGGCGGCGGTGGCGGTTATAACCACGGCGGCAACGGCGGCTTCGGCGGCGGCGGTGGCAGCGGATACTACGGCGGCAATGGCGGCTTCGGCGGTGGCGGCGGCGGTGGCGGCGGTGGCGGTAGCGGTGGCGGCGCCGGCCTGGGTGGCTTCGGCGCCGGCAACGGTGGCGGCGGCAAGGGCCTTTGGGGCGCCGGCGGTGGTGGCCTCGGCGCCGGCGGCGGCATCTTCGTCCAGCAGGGCGGCACGCTGATCGTCGGCGCGGGCACGCTGTCGGGCGGCTCCGCCGTCGGCGGCGCCGGCGGTGTGAATTTCACCGGCACCTCGGGCAGTCCGGGTACTGCCGGCTCCGGCTTCGGCAGCGGCATCTTCATCCAGGGGACTCAGACCGTCACGTTCAGCCCTGCGAGCGGCACGACGCTGACGGTCGATAACGTCATCGCCGATCAGGCCGGCTCGGGCGGCACCGGGGCCGGTGGCATATCCGTGCTTGGTGGCGGCACCGTGACGCTCGACGTGACCAACACCTTCACCGGCGGCATGACAATCGGTGGCGCCAGCACGGTCGACCTGGCGGCCAGCGGCGCCGCCGGCAAAAGCACTAATACCGTCCAGTTCGCGACCAGCTCCGGCGATACGTTGCGGCTGGAAGCCGCGGCGCTGCCAGGCAACAATTTTGTCAATCTCATCGCCGGATACGACGGAACCGATACGATCGATCTTGCAGGTCTAAATTACGTGATGGGCAGCACCACTGCCATGATCTCCGGCGGTATACTGACGGCGACCAACGGTACCACGACCGACACGCTGACACTGAGCGGCGTCGCCAACGGCACGCATTTCTTCACCAATCCGGATGCGAGCGGTGGCACCGCCCTCACCATCTGCTACTGCGCCGGCACCCGTATTCTGACCGCACACGGCGAGGTGCCGGTCGAGCGCCTGTCGGTCGGGGACACGGTGCTGACCGTCGGCGGCGAGGCCAAGCCGATCGTCTGGATCGGTACTGGCCGTGTGCTGGCCACGCGCCGGCGGCGCAACGCGGCGACACCGGTGATCGTCCGCAAGGGAGCGCTGGCCGACAATGTGCCTCATCGCGATCTGCACGTGACCAAGGGGCATTCGCTCTACATCGACGGCGTGCTGATCCCTGTGGAATTCCTGGTCAACCATCGCTCCATCCTGTGGGATGACCGGGCGCAGGAAGTGGAGATCTATCACATCGAGCTTACGACGCATGACGTGCTGATTGCCGACGGTGCGCCGGCGGAGAGCTATCGCGACGACGGCAACCGCTGGTTGTTCCAGAACGCAAACACCGGCTGGGAGCAACCGCCGAAGGCGCCTTGCGCGCCGGTGCTCACCGGCGGGCCGGTCGTCGACGCGGCGTGGCGGCGGCTGGTGGATCGCGCCGGCCCGCGGCCGGGCCTGCCACTCACCGACGAGCCGGACCTGCATTTGCTGGTGGACGGCCGGCGGGTCGATGGATCGCGCAGGCCGAACGGCCATCACGTGTTCGATCTCCCGCGACGCCCGCGCGAACTACGCGTGGCGTCGCGCGCCGGATCACCGGCGGAACTCGGGCTTGCGCGGGACCCGCGCGTGCTGGGCGTGGCCGTGCGGCAGGTCCGGCTGTGGCAGGGCAGGCGGTTGCGCGTACTGGACGCTGCGGATGAGTCGCTGGCCGAGGGGTTCCACACGTTCGAGCCGGACAACGGATTCCGCTGGACCGACGGCGACGCGACGCTGCCCACGACGCTGTTCGCAGACATCGAGGGCGCCTGCCAGTTGGACCTGCTGGTAGGCGGTACGACGCAATACCCCGTGTTCCGCGGAGTGGATGAGCGGGCAGCGGCCTAGGCTCGGAGCGATTGGCGTGCCGCCACCCCTACCAGATCGAATGTCCGGTCTCCACCCTGAGCGGCGGTAGCCCGTGTGCCCAATAACCCTTAACAATCGCGGCCCAGAGGGCCCTGCGGATGGAACGTCCGCTTTGGATGAATAGCGACAGTCGGGTGAGCGACCGGAATGGGCGCAATGCCGCCGCGCCAAAGAGGTGGTCACCTTGCGTTAGTTGCAAACCCGCCTACCGTTAACGAAAGCGCAACCCTGCTGCACGGCCTTCGTGGCGCTGTTACCGCCCTCGCCGTGCACGCTCGTGCCCGGCGTGACCTGGTTCGAATGCTACTCGTTGCGGGTTTCTCTGACCCCTCGAATTCGGGCAAGAGGCGCTGAAATGGCCAACTTTTTCGGTTATCGGCTGAATGGGCCCACGGACGTTCTGAGTCAGCACCGACATAGCGGATTGTGAGCAGCCGACACGTACGCCGACGAAATTGCGCTCCAGGCAGTTCCAGCGATTTATCTTGTCCCGTCTGACCGTTGGAGCCCAAATCCGGCACGGAAATCTTCCATTTCTGCGCCTCACAGCCGAATTCGAGCGGTCAGAGAAACCCGCAACCAGTAGGGGGAATGGTTGCGAGGCCCTGATGGATGCCGAGATGCGCAACCTGAATTGTGCCCGCGTCCAGATGGACGAAATCTGGGCGAACGTGGCCAAGAAGCAGCGCCGCGTTGCCGCCAATGACGACAAGGCCCTCGTCGGCGACCAGTGGACGTTTGTTGCCTTGGACCCGGATTCGAAGCTGATCCCCGCTTACCGGGTCGGCAAGCGCGACCTAGGCACGGCCACGGCCTTCCTGTGCGATCTGTCGGAGCGGCTGGCCAATCGCATCCAGCTATCATCCGACGCGCTGGCGGCCTATGTATCGGCCACGGAAGAGGCGTTCGGCACCGATGTCGATTACGGGCAGGCGGTTAAATCTTACGAAGCGGATCCCATCGACCCCGGCCGCTATAGCCCGCCGCATGTTGTCCGGCAGGAAAAGGCCGCCTTGGTCGGCAACCCGGATCAGGCTCATATCTCGACCAGTCTGGTTGAGAGGCAGAACTTGACCATGCGGATGTCGATCCGGCGCTTCACCCGACTAACCAATGCGTTCTCGAAGAAGGTCGAGGACCATCGGGCGGCGGTTGCGCTGCACTTTGCGCACTACAATTTTGTAAGGCAGCACCAGACCATCCGGTGCGCCCCGGCCATGGCGGCTGGCATCAGCCGGCATCTGTGGTCGATGGAGGAACTTGTTGACCGGGTGACTGCCTAGGCCGGGACCGGGCGGGATGTTAGTGAAATCGTTCCGACTGGGGCAAATTAGGACACTACCGAGCTACTTGCAAAACTATCGGCGCGCGTGCGGGAATTTCCTGCCAGGATAACAACTCTAGATAGAAATTTGGTGATCTCGTCAGATTCCCGCCACATCTGCCGGCGCGCGACGAGCTTTCAGTCATTTCAGGCAAGCCGGTAGCGTTCTCGCCCGCCGGCATGCGAGCAAAGTGTGGGGAGGCGCAGCCCGTATTATGCCGTTACGTAACGAGTCGTACCAGTTGCAGGACCGTGAAACTCAGAACTCCGAACATCAGGTGGCACATCACTTTGTCCGGTCCCCGCACCCGCACGGTTCGCCCGCCGTGGTTGTCCTTTAATCCGCCATTGACCCG
>DASRQX010000171.1:0-33079 GCA_035696165.1 Acetobacteraceae bacterium
TCGTGGTCTTCAACACCGCCACCGGTCTCAAGTATGTCGAGATGATGCCGACAGACGCGCCGACGGTTGACGCGCCGCGGTAACGTCGGCTGCCCGTGCCGCTTGCCTGCAGCACAACGTTGGCAATGTTCCCGGTGGATGTGCCGTATCTCGCGCAGTCGGCGGACTGTGAATCGGCATGCAACTTTGGCTCAGACTAATACCGGCGGCCGAAAGTCCCGACTCTCCACTCGTCATGGCCGGCGAAGGCCGGCCTTCGCCGGCCATGACGGGGTTGGGCAGCGTACGTCAATACTTTCGGCCGCTGGTATTAAGCCTCGGGTGGCCCTCACAGCGGTTGTTCGAAAACCGCCCGCACCACTGAATACTTGCGACACGACAACGGGAGGACATCAATGCCCCAGCGGCACAAACCCAACCAATTCGGTCGCATCTTCACGCCCGACGAGGCGTGGCTGGCCCAGCGCCCGCCGGAGCCGATCCTCGATCCGGGCCTGCCGATCATTGACACGCACCATCATCTGTGGATACGCGGCGATCATCGCTACCTGCTCGACGACTACCTTGCCGACGTCGCCACCGGCCACAACCTGGTATCCAGCGTGTTCCTGCAATGCCATTCGATGTATCGCGCTGACGGCCCCGCGGAATTGCGCCCGATCGGCGAGACCGAGTTCGTCAACGGCATCGCCGCGATGAGCGCAAGTGGAATGTTCGGCACGCCCCGCGTCGCCGCCGGCATCGTCGGCTACGCCGACCTGACCCTGGGCGATCGCCTCGAACCGATCCTGGAAGTCCATATCCGCGCCGGCGGCGGACGCTTCCGCGGCGTGCGCGATTCCGGCAATTACGATCCCGACCCGATCATCGGCAACGGCGCGTTGCAGGCGCACCGCTATTTGCGTCCCGAGTTCCGCGCCGGCCTGGCGCGGCTGACGAAGCTCGGCCTTTCGCTCGACGCCTGGACCTTCTTCACCCAGATGCAGGATACGATCGACCTCGCCCGCGCCTGCCCGGACGCCAACATCATCATGGGCCATTGCGGCGGCCTGCTCGGCTACGGCCCCTACGCCGGCAGGCGCGACGAGGTCTTCACCGCCTGGAAAGCATCGATCACCGAACTGGCGAAATGCCCAAACGTCAGCATGAAGCTGGGCGGCATGATGATGCGGCTCGCTGCGTTCGACTACCTGGCGATGGACGCGCCGCCCACCTCGGAGGACCTGGCGGCGTATTGGCGCCCCTACATAGAGACCTGCATCGAGGCGTTTGGGGCGAACCGCTGCCTGTACGAAAGCAATTTTCCGGTCGACAAGATGGGCATCGGCTGGGCAGCTTTATGGAACGCCTTCAAGCGCATTTCCGCCGCCGCCTCACCCGACGAGAAGACCGCCCTTTTCAGCGGCACCGCCCGCTGCGTCTACCGACTGGCTTGAGCAGACGGGGGGACGTAGGGCAGCAAGGCGAGGCGCCTTCCGTCGCCCTGAATACCTCACGCCGTCCCGCGACTGCTCCCCAAGGGATCGCCAACCAAAAAGAAACATCGCCACCCGGCCGCCGTCATACTCACGGCGCTCGCACTCGCGCCACCGCCAGCCCACGCGCAACAGCAACACCGCGTCGCATGCCCCATCGACCCGCCGGCGGAATGGAAAATGGCCGAACCCGCGCCGCTCAATCAGGCAGCCGTCCTCTCGCAGCCCGTCGGCGAACCGATCGACGAAAGCCCACCGCCATCCCTGGCGCCCGATCAGGCATTCGCGCGCGGCTACGTCTGGCACAATGTCTGGGTGATGGGCGATGAGCCGGGCTGGGCGCGCTACATCGATTGCCAGTACCGAGGCTCCAAGCGGATCCTCCGCCTCAAAGCTGGTGGCATGAAACAGTGCGAACAGACCGCGCAACCGTACTCGGCGAAGCAGGGCGTGGCGGACAACGCAGTGCAGACGATGACCTGCGATTGAGAACCGGCTGATACCGCAATGCCCTAGCAAAACGCCGGCGCCACCTGCTGCATGAACCGCGCCATCTCCTCCCTGACCTGCGTGTGCGGCTTAAGCCCGACGTTGAAATACAAGATCACCTCGTCGATGCCGACGGCTTCCAGCTCCCGCAGCACCTCGGTCATGCGCGCTGCCGACCCGAGCAACACCGAGTTCTCGGTCAAATCCTCCGGCTTTACCGTCCGCAGTCGCTCCACTATCCTAACGAAATAGTGATAGCTCGGCGGTGCGGTGGCCGGATCGCCGGGGAAAGCGGGAATGACGCACTCGCGGTAGTAACGGATCTGCCGGGCCCGCGCCGCGGCTTCTTCCGCCGGTGTGTCGGCGAAATGAATGAAATAGCTGCACATCAACCGCCCAGGCCGTGTGCCGTGCCTGGCGCAAGTCGCCTGATACAGCTCGGCCACCTGACGCAGCCCACCAAAGCTCAGCGCCGCGGCGAATGGCGCCACGATCAGCCCGCAGCCCAACCGCGCGGCCAACTCGATCGAAGGCTGCGAGAACGATGCGACGTAGGACGGGATCGGCCGCTGTGCCGGACGCGGCGTAATCATCACGTCGTCGAACGCATAGTGCCTGCCGTGGTGCGAGATCGGCGCGTCGGCGGACCACAGCCGACGCACGATCTCCATGCCCTCCTCGAAAATCGCCTGGTTGTTGTCGAACGATACGCCGAGCGGCAGGTATTCGCGCCGGTCGTAGCCGCGCCCGGCGGCAAAATCGACGCGCCCGCCAGACAGCAAGTCGAGGGTGGCCCACTGCTCCGCAACGCGGATCGGATGATGCAGCGGCAGCACCGTCACCGCGGGCGCCAGGCGGATGCGCTGCGTGCGCGCCGCGACATAACTCAACGCGAGATCCGGGCAGGACAGCACGCCCAACGTGCTGAAATGGTGTTCGCCGATCCACGCCGAATGCAGCCCCACGTGTTCGGCATAGACCGCTTCGTCGATGATGTCAGTGACGAACTGGTTGGGTGTGCGCGAGTTATCACGATAGGCGTTGTCGCTGAGCGTGAAATAGCCGAATTGCATTGATCGCCTCCCCGGTTGATGTCAGCTGCCTTGCCAACGTTTCCTGTTTGGTCGGCTTCTCCGCGGCGAGTTTGGCCATTCTTTCGGGCGCCCCGCAAGGACGGCGGCACCCGTTTGAGTCTCGGTTCGCAACCGGCACAGGCGGATCATATCAGTCGCTCTTCGATGGGCGCGGCTTTCAGCCACCGTCATCACCGCGTAGAATGAACCCTGGCACGTCACCGGCCGCAATCGGTGCACAACCAACGATCGTTACGGAAACAGGTGTCACATCAATGCCGCACCAGCTCCGCTTTTCCGTCCTCGTCCTGCCCAACGTCCCCTGGCCCGAATTCCTGCGCCGCTGTCGTCAGGTCGAGGACCTTGGCTTCGACGCCATCGGCCTTGCCGATCACCTGGTCGATTGGGCCGGCGGCCAAGGGCAATGGTTCGAGCTGTGGTCACAGCTTTCCGCCATTGCCATGGCCACCACACGGATCCGCGTGGCCACCCTGGTCGCGCAAATCCCGCTCCGCAATCCCGCGCTGTTCGCGTTGCAGGCGTTGACCGCCGATCACATCTCCGGCGGCCGGCTCGATCTCGGGCTTGGCATCGGGCTGCCGATCGATCCCTCCTACCGGATGATGGGCATCGAGAACTGGACTGCCAAGGAGCGCGTTGCCCGCTTTGGCGAGTATGTCGATCTCGTTGACCAACTGCTGACGTCCGAGAGGGTCTCGTACCGCGGCCGTTACTACCAGACCGATGCCGCCGCGCTCGCTCCGCGCCCGGTGCAGTCGCCGCGGCCGCCGATCATCATTGCCGCAATGGGGACGGTGATGCTGGGTCACGCCGCGCGGCACGCTGATATCTGGAACAGCCTGAGCTTCGCCGAGACGTTTGAGGCGCAGCTCGAAGAAACCCACCAGCGCATCGCGGCCATCGACGCGCGCTGCGCCGCGATCGGGCGCGATCCGGCCAGCCTGCGACGCTCCTACCTGATGTTCGATCCGGCCGCCCGCTCAAGTGGTGGCATGATCAGCTATTACGAATCCGAGGAGACTTTGACGCGGATGGTGCAGCAGGTGATCTCGCTCGGGATCTCCGAGGTGGTACTGTATTATCCGATGCTGGATCGTCAGATACCGATGCTCGAGCGAATCGCCCGGAATGTGCTGCCGGCGCTGAAAGCCGTGCATGCCGCCGGCGTTGGGCGCTGACCTGCGGTCGATTTTCTCGGATCGTGCGCCCAACTTGCGCGGCAACGACGACCCTGAACCAAAATATTAACGTGGTACCGCGCCTACTTGGCGCTCGCCTAGCTGCCGTCAGCGGCGGCAGCCCGTAACCACGTCCGCACGCCGGCCGCGCCGCCGAACGCATCGGCCACCCGCAACCCCACCCCGCCGAGCCGCCGCGCGGTCGCGATCCCATCCTCATCGGTCACATCATCGCCGATGAACACCGGTACCCGTCCGGCGAACGGCTCGCGCCGCATCAGCGCCTCTACCGCGGTGCCCTTGTCGGCACCGTTCGGTCGCAACTCCCACGCCATGTGCGCCGGCACGATGACGAAGCGGTCCGATCCGTGGGCCAAGGCCGCCATCGCCTCGCCCAGCGCCGGACCCAACTCCGGCGCGGCGCGGTAGTGCAGCACGAAGCCGTTCGCCTTGGATTCCAGCATCGCGCCCGGATGCGCCGCGGCAACGCGCGCCGCGGCGGCGAACCACGCGTCGGGCGGTCTCGGCACGTCGAACCGATCCGGTGCCTCGCCCGGCGCATATCGGATCGCCCCGCCATGCTCGCCGGCGATCGCCTGCACCGCGTCCCCCAGCAGCGCCTCCACCTGCTCGACAGGGCGCCCGCTGACCACCGCCAGTGCGCCGCCCAGTCGGACACGCAGTGCGCGCAATGACGCGATCAACTCGGGCGGGGCCACCACGGCATCGGGTGTCGGAGCGATGTCCACCAGCGTACCGTCAAGGTCGAGCAGCAGCGCCATGCGCGTGAGCGGCGGCAGCACTGGCGACGGCGGCACCGGATGCGCCATCTACGGTTGGCAGCCCAGCACCCGCACGTCGTAAATCGGGTGTTGCAGCATCGAGACCGAGGGATTGGATTTCAGAATCCAGCCGTGGAAGCCCGGCAAATCGGGGTGGCTGTCGGTGATGTCGAGGAACGCGGTGGCGTCCGTCTTCTCGTTCGGCGTGCTGACATCGCAGGCCCGCACGGCGATGGTCAACGCGCCGTATTGCGCTGACTGGCCAGCCTTGATGGCGAGGGTGGCCGACTGCGCATCGACCTTGTCCAGCAACTGGAGCACCGCGGTGCCTTGCGGCTGCCAGGTCGCCGCCACCGCCGGCGCGGAGGTGTATGCCGGTGGTGCCGTGGTGTCGGCTAGAGAGGCCGGTCGCGCGGCGCCGCCCCGCGTGGTGCCCGGCTGGGCGTTACCAGGCTGGGCGTTACCAGGCTGGGCGGTATCAGGTTGAGCGTTATCAGGCTGGCCGGTATCAGGCTGGGCGGCGTAAGGCTGCGTGGTGTCGGGCTGTGTGCCGCCGGTCGGCGCGGCGCCAGGAGGCACGACATTGGGCTGCTGCGCGGCACCTGGCCGAGCCGCGGTTGGACGTGCGGCATTAGGCGATGCGACACCCACCGGTGTGGTACCCGGCAATGCGGCGCCGGGCGACACGGCGCCAGGAGACACGACGTTGGGTTGCTGCGTGGCACCCGGCCGTACGGCACCCGGCTGCGCGGCGCCAGACGGCACGGCAGGAGGCGAGGTGGGATAAGCAGGCGTCGTCGGATAACTCTGTGCCGGATAGGACGGCGCAGGATAGGTCTGGCCGGGATAAGTCTGGCCAGGATAAGTCTGGCCAGGATAAGTCTGGGCGGGATAGGACGGAGCGTAGGCGGGCGGCACACCACCCGGCGGCGCGGATCCGGACGGGGCGCCACCAGGCGATGTGGCACCTGACGGCGCCGTATAGGGCTGGGTAACCCCTGGATAAACAGCGCCGGGCGGCGACGTGGGATACGCCGGCGCGTAGGCAGGCTGTCCGGGCGCCACCGAGCCGGACGGCGCGGTGGACGGTTGGCTTTGAGTGCCCGGCGGACCAAACGGCTGCGTCGTCACGCCGGGCGGTGGGGCCAGCGGCGTTGCCGTGAACCCCTGCGCCGATGCGCCGGTGGCGACTAGGCTGGCCGCCACGGCGAGCCATGCCCTTGGCGCCAGCGCCATCAGCCGGCGCCGCGCTTCGGCGAGTCCAACCCGTCAACCATGGCGGCCAGGATGCGCCGCATTGCCGGCTCATCGACGCCCATCAGCACCGCGTCCTCGAAGGCATCTTGCAGTGCTTGCGCCAGTTCCGCGTGGTTCTCCGCCAGCATCCGCAGCTTCTCGCGGCAGGCCACCGGCGTGCCGTCGGGCTGTGGCCAGATCGCGGGTGGTGGCGGGATCATTTCGGTGCAACTCCCTCCGTCGGGGCTCCTAACGGCGCTCCAGACGCGGCGCCCGGTGATGTGGCGCCCGTTGGCGTAGTGCCCTGGGGTGTAGTGCCCTGGGGTGTAGTGCCTTGCGGCTTCGTGCCCTGGGGCTGGCCCGACCCCGGCGTCGGCTTCATCGCGCCCACCAGATCGGTCACGCTGAAGATGAACTTGCCAAGCAACTGTTCAAGACTGACCGAGGACTGCGTGATGGTAATGACCTGCCCCGGCTGCAACATGGTCTGGTCACCCCCGGCCGACAGCGACAGGTATTTTCCGCCCAGCAGACTTTCGCTGGCGATCTGCGCGCTGCTGTCCTTCGGCAGCGCCAACCCATTCTGCACCGACAGGGTCACCACCGCGAGGTAGCTCTGCGGGTCGATCCGCTCGGTGAGCACGCTGCCCACCTTGACGCCGGCCATGCGAACATCGGCGCCAACCGGCAGCCCGGCGATGCTGTCGAACTTGGCGATGAGCGGATAGCCGGCGACGGAGCCGCGGCCCGAATGCGCGACGGCGTAGCCCAGGAACCCGGCGGCGACCAGCAGCACCACGGCTCCCGTCAAGACCTCGGCAGCGTTGCGGCGAGCCATGGCGTTGTGTCAGCGATCCAATGTCAAGACGGCAGCATCAGGGCGCGCGCATCAAGATGTCGGGCATCAGGATGGCGGCGTCCAGGATTCGTAATCGCCGGTGGCCGCGGCGCGATGCCCGCCCTTGTAATCATGCCCGGGCGGACGATAGCCGGCCGGGGTGCCGGTCAGGTTAGGCACATACGATGTCTGCCAGGGGCGGCGCGCGGTCTCCGCCAGGGGAGCATCCGTCGTGTAGTGCAGCCAGGCATGCCATTCCGGCGGTACGTCGCTCGCCTCCGGTGTCCCGGCATAGGCGACCCAGCGCCGGACGCGCCGCTCCGGGCGCGGACGGCGCTCTTCGTAATAGATATTGCCGGCCGCATCGGTGCCGACGGAGCGGCCCTTCAGCAGAGTGAACAGACGGGTGCCGATATTCATGTCGGCTGATATACGTGGCCGTGGCGAGATGGTCCACCGCGCCCTTGCAACAGTCGACGAGCAAGGGTTACCCACAGGATTTGGTGGTGTCCGAAAGGATTTAACACAAAATAGACTTCCCTGACCGTTTGGACCGGGCCTAACCTCCGGTCCATGAAGACCTCCCGCAAGATGATCGCGACCTGGCGTGGCGTGCGGATGCGCAAGCTCCTGGCCGCGCCCGACCCGGATTCGCCGCCGCGCCACGTGACTCTGCCGACGGCATGGGATGATATCGCGGCGTCGGGGCTGGCGGAGCTGGCGCCCGGCGCTGGGCCGGCGGTGCTGGCCGAAGCGGCCGAGAGCTGGATCGCCCCGCTGGCCGAGGCAGCCTGCCGCGCCGACATCGATACCCAGCTGGCGGAGCAGCTGCACCGGATGCTGCTGCTGCGCCGCGGCGCGCCCGACCTAGCGATCTGGCGCGGCGTCGCGGCGGAGGCACCCGGCTTCACGCTCAACCTGGTCGGGTTCCTGGATGACGGGCTCGGCTTCAATGCCGCCGAATTCGCCGAGGCGGTCACGACTGCGACCACCGCCTTGACCCTCGCCGCGCCACACGCAGACCGGCTGGCGATCGGCATGGCGGATCTGGCGGGTTTGCTGGCGGCGCTGGGCGTCGATTACAGCGCGGAGCCGGCGCGTGAGATCGCCCGCGCGCTGGCGGCGATTCTGCGTGGCCACGCCGAGGCGGCCTCCGCCAATTTGGCGCGTCAGCTCGCGACGCCACCCGTCGGGGCGCCTCCAGGTGGGACGCCCCCACCTGGGCGGCCTCCACTTGGAACCGCCCCGCTTGGGACCCCCGTAGCACCTGCCGGCGCCGCGGGGCCGAACTCCGCCTCAGCGCGCGACTGGCCGGCGCCGCCCACCACCACGATGGTGCCAGGTCTCGCTGAGGCGGCGCGACTGGCCCGCCAGACTGCCTCCATTGCCGGCACGCCACGCCACACGGCGCTGGCGGCGATCGGCGAGGCAGGGGCGACCGAAGCCCTGCTCGGGGTGGAAACCGGTGGCATCGCGCCGGCGTTCTCGGCCCTGTCGGCGACCGTGGGCCTCAGCCGCACCGCCCACGCCTGGCTGGCCGCGCGCGGGCTGTCGGCCGAGGACGCACTGGCCGACATGCTGGCCGGACATGATCCGCTGCCGTTGGCCGATACCGCGGCGCACGCGGCGATGCACGACGCGGTCGCCGGCTTCATGCACGCAATGCCGGTGCGCCCGGCGGCACCGCGCCAGCCCACCGCCGTCAGCGCCCACCGCCGCGACCTCCCGGCCCGCCGCGCCGGCTACACCCAGCGCGCCACCGTTGGCGGCCACCGCCTGTATATCCGCACCGGCGAATACGCCGACGGCGCGCTGGGCGAGATGGTCATCGCCCTGCACAAGGAAACCGCTTCGTTCCGCGGCCTGATGGACAGTTTCGCGCACGCTGTCAGCCTGGGCCTGCAGCACGGCGTGCCGCTGGCCGAGTATGTCGAGGCTTTCACCTTTACCCGCTTCGGCCCCGCCGGTGCGGTCGAAGGCGACCCGGCGGTGGCCCAGGCGACCTCGCTGCTGGATTACGTGTTCCGCCATCTCGCGGCCAACTATCTCGGCCGGCACGACATCCCGGACGCCACCCCGCATCCGATGGACGCCGCGGGGCCGGGCGCCGCCGAGGCGGCCGACCCGCTGTTGCCGCTGGACCTGCCCTCAAGCGAGGCCGCGGCGCGCGCGCGCCGGCATAGCTTCCGGGTGATTTCGCGCTAGAGTACCGTCAGGCACACCTGTTCCGCCCTTCGCGCCCAGCGTCACGACCGGTCTAGCGCCATGCGGATGCACTTCGCCAGATCACCGAGGTGGTACGGCTTCAGCAGCAACGGGACGTCGGGGCGTTCGGTTCCGGGACGGTGGATATTCGCGTAGCCCGACGTTACCAGGGCGCGCAGTCTGCCCCGGATCACGCGTGCCTGGTCGATCAGTTCGAAACCGTTCATGCCACCCGGCATGACCACATCGCTGAACAGCAGATCAATCGGCTGCTCGGTTCGCAGTATGTCCAAAGCTGACGACCCATCCACCGCGGTCAGGACGCGATAGCCGAGTTCGCTGATCGTGGTGACCGCCAGATCAAGCACCTCGGGGTTATCTTCGACCACCAGAACAGTTTCGTTGCCGATCGGTGGCGCTTCCGCGGTCGCGTTCTGGACAGGGGCAGCCGCCTCCACCGGATCGCAACGCGGTACATATAGGCTGAAAGTCGTGCCCCGGCCGAGTTTCGTGTCGATCCGGATATGTCCGCCCGACTGCTTGATGAAGCCGTAGACCTGACTGAGACCGAGGCCGGTCCCCTTGCCGACGTCCTTCGTGGTAAAGAACGGCTCGAACGCACGCGCGGCAACATCCGCGTCCATTCCCGTGCCGGTATCGGCGACCTTGATCAGGACGTACGACCCGGCGGCCAACTCTCCCAAGTGCAGCGCCTCCTTGGCGTCGATCGTCACATTGCTTGTTGCGATCCGCAATTCGCCGCCGGACGGCATGGCGTCACGCGCATTGACGGCGAGGTTGAGCATGACCGATTCAAACTGTGCCGCATCGATCCGGCAAGGCCACAAATTTTGTTCGGACTGGACACCAAACGAAATCGTCTCGCCAAGCGCCCGGCGGAGAAACGGCTCACATCCGACGATGACTTCGTCCAGCGTCACGACACCCAGCTTCAGTGTACTGCGCCGCGCAAACGCAAGAAGCTGCCGAGTGAGCGTGGTGGCCCGCTCCGCCGCCGCTTCGGACGCCGTCAGCAAACGCAGGACCTTGTTGCGCGCGGGCACTTTGTCCTGTTCGAACGCGGCGCGGATCATTTCCATGCTAAGAACGATAACCGCCAGCAGATTGTTGAAGTCGTGCGCGATGCCGCCGGTCAGCTCGCCAACCGCCTCCAGCTTCTGAGCGTGCCACAACACGTCCTCGGCCTTGCGGCGTTCGGCGATTTCGACTTCCAGCCGCCGATTGGTCTCGGTCAGTTCGCGCGTGCGTGCGACGACCAGATTTTCCAACGTTTCATTCGCCTGGCGCAGCGCCTGCTCCGCTCCACGCATGCGGATCAGCGACTTCACTGTCGCCAGCAGTTCTTCTGGCTCGATGGGTTCCACCAGGAAACCGTCGGCGCCACCCTCCAACGCAAGCGCGCGATCATGCGCGCTGGTGATGGCGGCCGAGGTCTGCAAGATCGCGATGCCGGTGAAGGCCGCTTTGAGGTGTTTGCACACCTCGACCCCGTGAATGTCCGGCAGGCGCATGTCGACCAGCGCCAGATCCGGCAAGCTGGCTTCGCACTGTCCGATGGCCGCGCGCCCGGTTGCCGCTTCGGCGACGTCGTAGCCGTATTTCCGAAGGATGTGCGCCTTCAGGTAGCGTCCTCCGGCGTCGTCGTCGACGACGAGGATCCGGGTTGCCGCGCCGCTCATTGCGCCGGCAACGGCTGGGCCGGAGCCAGCACCTGTTCGATAGTGTCCGTCAGCATGCCGGCTGACAGCTCCGACTTGGACAGAATCCTGGAAGCACGGTGCAGCAACGTCCGCTCGTGCTGCGCAAGAATGGCCGACGTCAGAATGACGACGGGAACTTCGCCGGCCCACGCCTCGTCGTGGACGCGTTCAAGAAATTCGTACCCGGTCATCTCCGGCATGTTGATATCCAGCAGGATGACATCCGGACGCCGGTCATCGCGCAGGCACCGCAGCCCGTCATTGCCGCTGCTGACGGCGGACACGCTATAGCGGCTTCGTGGCAGCAACTGGCGTACCAGGTAGCGCGTGATCTCCTCGTCATCCACCAGCAGGACATTGGTGATCGACCGCCGCCCGGTCAGGCGATCGAGCAGCCCGATCAGCATCTCGCCATCCACCGGCTTGGCAAGATACTCGTCCGCCCCCAGGTGGATTGCCTTGCGCGCGTCGCCACCAGAGGACGTAACGATCAGCGGAATATCGGCATGCGCCTCCTGTTGCCGCAGCAGCACGATCAACCGCCACGTTTCGTCCCCGAGCAGGACGATGTCGAGCAGGACCGCCGCCGGATTAATCTGCTGCAGCAACCGCTGGGCCTGCCGGACCGACTGGGCGCGCAGTGGCTGATAGGGTGTGTCCGCCAATATCCGCTCGATGGCGAATGCATCGGCGGGATTGTCTTCCAGCAGCAGGATCGGAACCCTGCCGGGGTCCACGCTCCAGCTCTCGTCGGCCTCCGCCCCGTCCGCCTCTCGCGGAAGCACCAGCGGCAGCGCCACCGAGAAGGTCGACCCCTTGCCCGGCGTGCTCACGACGCCGATCTTGCCGCCCAGCAGCTCCGCCAGTGTCTTCGCGAGCGGCAATCCCAGGCCGGTTCCCTTTACGCGCGATTGCAGTTGGTGCGTGACCTGGCCGAATTCCTGGAAGATCAGCTCGATATCGCCGGGCGCGATGCCGATGCCGGTATCGCGCACGTTGAAGGTGATCGTATCGGTCGCCGGATCCGCCGTTGCCCAGACCCTGACCTCGCCTCTCTCGGTGAACTTGAGAGCGTTCGAGATGAAGTTTCGCAAAATCTGCGACACCTTGCCTTCATCGGTATCGAGCGGCGGCAGGTCGGCGGCATCCTCGAACACCAGCGCGACGGCGTCGCCGAGGAGCAGCGGGCGCAGCATGCCGCGCAGCGTGCCGAACATGGCGTTCACGGTGAACTCGGACGCGACGACGACGGTCTTGCCGGCCTCGGCCTTGGCAAGGTCGAGCAGGTCGTCCACCAGCTCCGTCAGGTTCTGCGCCGCTTTTCGGATGAACCGGACCTGGGTCTCCTGTTCCGTCGCCAGGTCGCCGTCGGTGCGGTCCAGCAGCAGCCGCGACAGTGCCAGGATCGAATTCAACGGCGTGCGAAACTCGTGGCTCATATGCGACAGAAATTTCGACTTGAGTTCGTCCGAGCGCCGCAGATGGTCGGCGCGCTCGTCCAGTTCAGCGTATAACGCAACCACCCCCCGATTGGTGTCCTGCAATTCCTGGTTGAGCCTTTCCAAATCTTCCTGACGTGCCGTCAATTCACTTAGCTGCGCCAGGATCAGTCGATTTTGCTGTTGGATTTCGTCCAAGGCGTCAGCCGGGCTGTCCGCGATCAATTTCTCCGTGATGGACTTGAGCACTGCCGGCGTAACAAGTGATGCACGTGGCGGGAGTGCCTTGCCCAGCCGGACCGTGGTGCCGACGCCGGCCTGTGACTCGATATCAAACTCGTCCATCAGGCGTCGCGCGCCCAGCAGGCCGAGCCCCATGCCGGTGGCCGATCTGGGCGATCCGGCAAGGATTGCCGGCAGATCGTGAATCCCCGCCCCCCTATCGCGCACGATGATGGAAAACACCTGTGGTGCCTTGGTGCCGAGCAGCCGGAATTCGACCTGCCCGCCGGCCGCATAGTCGAAGGCGTTGCGTGCGATTTCCGAAACCGCCGTGGTGATCCGTGTCTGATCCAGCCCATCGAACCCAATCAGTTCCGCCAGGCGGCGCGTCCGCTTGCGGACCAGGACGATGTCCGTCTCGGTGCTGATCGCAATCAACAGAAGACGCACGTTCATGCTGGAATCCTACGGGACCGGGCGCATCGCGACGACCGTGGCATCATCGCGTGCACGTCGATGGTCGCGCAGCAGCACCCCGGCGATCAGGCTGGGGTGTTGGCTATCCAGGCCCGCATAGGCATTGAGGTCCCAGCGATTGGTAAGACCGTCGGAGTGCAGGATCACCAGCGGGTTGCTGGTGAAGGTGTAGGTGAATTCTCGGATACGCGGGGCCACATGGCCGGCGGTGCCGTTGTGCGACACCATGTGCCGAACGCCCTCATCGGTGACGAGCGCGCCGCAGATGTTGCCGACGCCGACATAGTGCACGGTACGTGCCGCCGCGTCGATCCGCGCGATGGCAACCGCGGCGCCGCGCGTCGACATCAGCGCGCGATGCATCCGTTCGACCACGTCCTCGCACGGCGCGTCCGCGTTCTCAAGGAACACCCGCACCGCCGCGTTGGCGGCCCGTGCCGCTTCGGTGCCATGGCCGGCACCATCGGCGACCATGAGGGTGCGGCCTAGCGCGGTCTCGTTATACGCCCACTGGTCGCCGCAGACCTGCTCCCCCGGATACGGCGCGACGGCGGCACCAAGCTGGGTGCGACGCCCGGCGCGGCAAGCAGGCAGCCCGACGCCGCTGGAAATCCCCACGCCTCCGGCATGACGGTCGCCTGGATGCCGGTCGCCGGCATGCAACTCGCCGGCGGACTTCTGCCTGGAACCAACCGGCTGAAAAAAGCGCGCCATGATCACGCAGCCGCGATCGGGACGCGAATAGACTCGCAGGTCGTCGGTCAGCCGCGCAACCGCGCCCAGGCCATTGCCCGGGCTGCCAGCGGTGGAATAGCCGTCCTGCATGCAGCGGGCGACCTCGGTCATACCGCTGCCGCGATCCAGCGCCAGCACCTCCAGTCCGGCGCCCGCTTCGTCGTCGCATCGGGCGGCGAGGATGTGCCCACCCCCGCCGTGCTTGATCAGGTTGGTCGCCAGCTCGGTCACGACGATCGCTACCTGCGGGACGCGCGCTTCCATCGCGCCGGCCCGGCGCGCGAAGTCGCTTACCAGCCTGCGGGCTTCAGCGACTTGGCTCGCGTCGGCGACGGCAGTGATCACATCACTTCCAACGCGCCAGGGTCACCTTCGTGCCATGCCCGGGCACCGAATTAATCTTGAATTCGTTCGACAGGCGTTTGGCGCCGCTGAGGCCAAGCCCCAGGCCTTTGCCGCTCGTGTGGCCGTCCGTCATCGCCAGGGCGATGTCGGCGATGCCGGGACCCTGGTCGGTGAACGTCAGGCGGACACCACGGCGCAATCCGTCGCGCAGTACCTCGATCAGCAGCTCGCCGCCACCGCCGTAGTCGACGGTGTTGCGCGCAATCTCGCTCGCCGCTGTGACGATCTTGGTCTGGTCTACCAGGCTGAAGCCGGCACCAACGGCGCGCGCCCTGACCGCCTGGCGCACCCTGACCACATCATCGGAGGTGCGTAGCGGCATGGTGTCATTGCTCTCGACGAGCATGTGCATGATCAGGGTTGTCGACGATGCCGCGGATCATGGCGAGGCCTTTGTCGACGTTCAGCGCGGTGCGGACACCGGCGAGGGTCAGGCCGAGCTCGACCAGCGTGATCGCCACCGCCGGGCGCATCCCGACGACGACGGTGACGGCGTCCAGCACACGCGACATGGCGGCGATGTTGTTCAACATGCGCCCGATGAAGGAATCGACGATCTCCAGCGCAGAGATATCGATCATCACACCGCGCGCGCGATCCGCCACGATGCGTTGCGTGAGATCGTCCTGCAGCGTCATCGCCAGGCGGTCGTGCATGTCGACCTGGATCGAGACCAGCAGACAGTCGCCGATCCGCAGGACGGGTATCTCGCTCATGTGGTTGTGGTCCCGGCTGCCGGCGTCTCGCGCTTGACGATGGCGCGTCCGGTGCGGCGCAGGGCCAGGCCGAGAGCGTCGGCCATCGTTGCCTTCGATATCACGTTCAGCTCCAGGCCGAGATGCACGATGGTCTGGGCGATCTGCGGGCGAATCCCGCTCAGCACGCAGTCGGCACCCATCAGGCGGGCGGCGGATATCGTCTTGATCAGATGCTGCGCCACCAGGGTGTCGACGGTCGGCACGCCGGTGATGTCGATGATGGCGATCTCGGCGCCTGAGCTGACAATGCGTTCCAGCAGGCTTTCCATCACGATCTGGGTCCGCGCGCTGTCGAGCGTGCCGATCAGCGGCAGTGCCAGGATGCCGTCCCAGAGCTGCACCACCGGGGTGGACAGTTCGAGCAGCTCCTGCTGCTGGCGCATGATCATCTCCTCGCGGGTTCGCGCGTGGCATTCGACCGTGAACAGTCCCAGCCGGTCGACCAGGCGCGTGACCGCCCAGGTCTGGGTGGCAATCTGCTCCGCATCTTTGCCGAATTCGCGCCGCAGCAAGTCGTACAGCGGCTCCTTGATCGAGAACACGAAGGTCGCCGTCTCGCTCGGGCTGAAACCCTCGGCGACCAGGGCGCGGGACAGATCCTCCAGCAGATCGCGCATCTGACCCCATTCCGGCGCCGTGATGTCGTCGAGATGTCCGGCCGCCGCGCCCCGATGGAGCTGGTCGACAAATTGTCGGGCCTGATCGGCGCCGGTGGCCGCGTTGGCCGTGTCGCGGAGCCTGCCATAGCGCTTCTGGGCGGCAAGCCAGCCGCTGACGAGGGTTTCCTGGTGCCTTTCGATCAGGGCACCAAGCGACGCGTGGTCATTTGGCATGCAAATCCCCCAGAGTCCGGACCGGCCGGGCGATACTTGATTAAAACGGCTGTTTCCCGCGTCGCATGCTAGGCGGCAGGAGGGCTTCTGCCAATCGGTGCGGTCGCGTCGCGCGTGTGGTCCCTTATACATCCTTTACAGGACAGTGTATGATCTCTTACATAAACTTGACGCATCGCGCCGAACCGCACTAGGCATGCAGCGTGATTTCCCGGTCAGGAAGCCCGGGGCAGGAAGCCCAAGTCAGGGCGCCCAGGTCAGGACGCCCAGGTCAGGACGCACCGTGAACGCGATCGAAGCAATCGTGCCCCAGGACGCTCCGACGCCGGCCAGGCGTCATATCCTGCTGGTCGACGACGACAAGATCTTTGGCGAGGCCATTGGTCAGACGCTGCGGAACGCGGGTTTCCAGGTGACGATAGCCGCCGATTTCCGCGCAGCGCTCCAGGTGCTGGAGGCTGCGGGCAGGCTGGATCTCCTGCTCGCGGACATCGTCATGCCGTCGGGCGTCAACGGGCTCGCACTGTCCCGCATGGCGCGGCTGCGGCGGCCCGACCTGAAGGTGGTCTACATGACCGGCTACAGCATCCCGGGCGTTGAGCGTCAGGCGCTCGGCCCTATCCTGATAAAGCCGATCGATGACGTCACGCTGATCAACGAGGTCGAGCACGCACTGGCGGTGACGTAACCGAAGGGTCGCGGCCTGCACGATTTGACCCGTCGGGCACGGCGCCACCCAGAGTCGTCCTTCAGACCCGCCAACGTTCCTGCCAAGGGCATTGACGTGTCCGGCGCGCGCAAGGGGTGCGCTCAAACCGGAACCGCTCTAACCTGCCCGGGCGCAACCCGAAGGAGACCCAGATGGCCGGTCAGATCGAGATGAAGCTGGCGGAGCTTGGCATCACCCTGCCGCGGCCGATGGCGCCGATCGCCAACTACGTGCCGTTCGTGCAGACCGGCAACCTGGTCGTCGTCTCCGGCCAGGTGCCGGCGATCGACGGCAAGATCGCGATCACTGGGAAGCTCGGCTACGCGGTGTCGATCGAGCGCGGCAAGGAAGCGGCGCGGCTTTGTTTCATCAACGTGCTGGTGCACCTGAAGGCGGCATGCAACGGCGATCTGGACCGGGTGCGCCGCGTGGTGCGGTTGGGCGGCTTCATCGCCTGTGCGCCGGAGTTCACCGACCAGGCGCAGGTGATGAACGGCGCCTCGGACCTGGCCGTTGCGGTGTTCGGCGACAACGGCCGCCACGCGCGGACGACGATCGGCGTGCCGTCTCTGCCGGCGGATGCTGTGGTGGAGGTTGAGGGGATGTTCGAGGTGGCTTGGTAGGGCGGGTTGCCGGCTGGATGAGGCTTGGGCGGACGATCCGCACCGGGCGCTGAGGGCCGCGCAATCCGATCGAGGCCAGGCACTTCGTCGCCGCATCTTTCACCAGCTCGCGACATGAACGACCTTGTCCAGCTTTTGCTGGCCGAACGTGTATGGCAGCAGCTTCGCCACTGGATCGACCGCGTCGTTCAGCGCTACGACGCAAGCAATATCGTGATACAGCACCGGATCGAAAGTCACTCGCGGTTGTGGCAGGGCGCGTAAGGCGTCCCACCGCCAGACCTCGTTCGGCGCATCGGCTGCAACGATGAACTCGCTGTCCGAATCCTCGATAGGCAGGGAAACGCCGATCGCATATCATTGCAGGTCCAACTCGTGCAGCACCCGCGTCAGATCGAATGTCCTGAACCGGCAGAGGTAGTCCAGCATGGCGCTGTGGAACACCTTCAGACCGCAGCGGTACAGATAATCCTCATGATCGAAGCACGGGCCGGCGATGAACAGGAACTCGCTGCAACTGCGTGCCAGCGGCGCAACGACGTGGCCCACTTCATGGATGCTGGGCAGGTGCTCCAGCATGTGGTGGCAAACTGCGAATTTGACCCGCAGGTTCATTATGCCCAGCGCGGTCACGTCCGCGCACATGACGTCGCGCCCCGCCTCCAGATTCTTTCTCACGGAGTCGGGATCGGTATCGAAGCCGAGTCCTTTGCTCCCGCCCAACTGGCGAGCGACGGCGAACCCCCGGCGTCCCGCGTGCCGAGATCGAGGAAATCGTAAAGCCCAGCCTGCGCCTGTCGCAGGAATCGTTCGTTGCTTGCCGCGAATTCGCCAGCGCCACCGGCGTCGCGTGATGGCGCGGGTTGGGGGATAGATTGAAAGTCGATCTGCAGCGCTTCCAGTGGCGCGCCGGACAAGGACTTGCAGATGGTGCCGGCAGGCAACGGACCAATCGAGGTGCCGTCAACGAACGTCGCCCGGTAGTTGCATTCCAGGCGGCCGAGCGCGGCGTCGCGCAAGCGGAGGCAAAAACCGGCCAATGGTGCTGGAAGGCCGCGCGTTCCGCAGAAGCTACCGCCGCGCACCCAGTCGCTCGCCTGGCCGGTCGATTGGATCGCGCAATATTCGATGTCATCCGCCCCCAGGCCCTGCTGCGGCAGGATCATAAGGCCTTCGACCCATCGTCGGCTGCCCGGTCGTCCCGCCCATCCGCCAGACGCGAAATTTACGTCGCCGGCATTCCGCACATGCAAGGTAATCGTTGCGCCAGGCAATGGCGCGGTCGCCGTCTCATTACGCTGTGCGGCAGGTTGGTCGCGGGATGGCTGGAGCATCAAACGCGACTTGGCCGTCAAGCCGGCGGCCGCCCAGACCGCCGCGCCGACACCCCTCCGGCGCCGCTGCGCCCGCCATCCACCACCAGTTGCGTTCCCGTCACATTGCCCGCCAGGTCCGAACAAAGATACAGCACCGCCCCAGCGATCTCCACGGGCAGCGTGTAGCGGCCGGTGGGCGCGCTGGAGCGGTTCGCCGCATGTACCGCCTCGGGATCCCCCGGATTTCGTTGCGCTTCCAGCGAGCGCATCATCCGCGTCTCCACCGGTCCCGGACACACCGCGTTGACCCGCACACCCTGGTCCGCCGCATCGGACGCAGCCACCTTGGTCAACCCCAGCACACCATGCTTCGACGCGGTATAGGCCGCCATCCCCGGGGTTCCGAACAGCGCCGCGGTGGACGCGGTGTTGACGATCGCGCCCGATCCCTGGCGCAGCATCACCGGCAGCACGTGCTTCATCCCAAGGAACACGCCGCGCAGGTTGACCGCGATCACCCGGTCGAACATCTCATCTTCATAGTCCTGGACGGCAGCGATCTTCCCCTCGATGCCGGCATTGTTGAAGAAGCAATCGATGCGCCCCCAGGCATCCAGCGTGGCCTTAACATAGCGCGTTACTTCAGCCGCGAGGCTGACATCGGCGCGGGTGAACAGCGCCTCGCCGCCCTCCTGGCGGACCACGCCGACGGTGGCCGCGCCGGCATCTTCGTCTCGGTCCACCACCATGACGCGGGCGCCGCGCGTGGCGAAGCCGACGGCCGTGGCACGGCCGATCCCGCCGCCGCCGCCGGTGATCAGAGCCACCTTGCCGGTGAAGTCCATTGGAACTCTCCCCTGTCAGGACGCTGACGGCATTGCCGCATGGCGCGGCCGCGTTGTCGAGACACTACCGACCGGCTGCCCCCATCGGCGCCGGGAAATTCATGTGCTAGACTGACCGCAGCGTTCGACCGCGGAGGGATCGGCCATGCCTTTCGACGCCCTTGTTGCCCCACGGGAACCAAGAACCCTCGCGCAGGCGCTCGACGATCGGGGCATCGTCCCGATTGGGTGGACCGAGCTTACCGCGCACAAGCAGGCACAGCTTGCCCGCTACCAGCCCAGCTTCTGGCAGCGCCATGAGGCGTGGCTGCCCATCGCGCTGGTCGGCTCGGTCGGCTGCATGGCGGCCAGCGGCGGCCTGACACACGCGATCTCGGCGAATGCCTCGCTGCTGACCTGGACCCCCACCCTGATGTGGCTGGGTTCCTTTGCGCTGCTGATCCTCTTCGGCGTGTTCCGCGTCCGCGCCGGTGCCTACTGGCAGGAGCGGAATGTTCCGGCCGAGGACCTCGACCGGCTCGGCGTCCCGCGGGCGATCGCCGCCACGGCGCGCGAGCTGCATCGCGACGTGCCGGGCTCCGAGCTGATCCTCGGCGAGTTGATCCAGCAGCAGGTCGTGCTTGATCCATACCTGATCCTGACATGCAACGATGAAATGGCCTGCCTGGGCATCTGGGACGACCAGCACGTGATCGCTTCCGCCGGTTTCGATCCCGGGCTGGTGTCGCGGCGATCTTGGCTTTAGGCAACGACCCACCCACCGCGCCGCGGCGCATTGTGGTGCTCAGTTCCTTACAGGAACGTCGCGCCGCATTGACCGAGATCCAAGGCGAATCCGCTGCTACACGCCAGCCCGCTCACGAACCCAGCCCCATCTTGCCGGTCGCCAACGCAGCCGCGCTGACCACGACGCTGCGGGGCAGCAGACGAGGCAGCCAAGTGCCGACGCGCACGCTGAGCCGTCCGGGATAGGCGACGGACTTGTTCCGATCGAACGACCGCAGGGCGCGGTGCACCACCTGCTCGGCGCTGTCGAACGCACCGCTCTTCATCTTGGTTGATACACCCTCAAAGAAACTCGTCGCCGTCGGCCCGGGGCAAACCGCCATCACCTGAACGCCGCGTCGCCTGAGCTCTAATCCCAGCGCTTCGCTGAAGTGGAGAACGAACACCTTCGCCGCGGCGTAAGTCGCCATACGGGGAAGTGGCTGGAACGCGGCATTGGATGCCAGATTGATGATGCCGCCGGTGCCTCGGGAGACCATCCTGGCGCCCAAGGCATGCGCCAATCCCACCACGGCGAGCACATTGACCTGGATGCAGGCGAGCTCGGCGGCGGCATCGTGAGACAGGAAGTCGCCGGTCAGGCCGAGCCCTGCATTGTTGATCAGCAGATCGATCTTCAGATCCAGGCGTTCGAGCTCCGCAACGATCCGCTCTACGGCGTCGGGCGCGGCGAGATCGGCCTGCAGCGCGACGCATCGCACGCCATGTTGCGCGACAAGCGAATCGGCGAGGCCTTGCAGCGTATCGATCGAGCGGGCGACCAGAACAAGGTTCATGCCGCGGCCCGCAAGCTCTTTTGCGAAGACCGCCCCCAATCCCTTGGAGGCGCCGGTGATCAACGCGGTCGAATCCCGGTAAACAAACATCGTTGGCTCCTTTTGCTTACCCCCCGCCGGTCATCTGCCCCGATCACCAACCACAATCGCTCGGGACGCAAGGCGACAATTGAGTTCCGCCGTCCTCACTTCTTCCGACGCGGGTCTCCTGCCCTTCCGCGTTCAGCCTCGCTGATCTCGCAGCGACGTGACGACCGTTGCGAGCAGGCGCAATGCTTCGTCGGCTCCATCGGCTTCGCCCTTCTCGAAATCACCCTTCACCCGCGCCATGCGGTTCGTCACGTGGGCGAAGCAAAGCACCGCGGCGTCACGCGCGCACGCGAACGCATACAGCGCCGCTGCCTCCATCTCGACGGCGAGGACACCTTGTGCCGCGGCCCAGGCGATCGCCTCCTGCGTTTCGCGGAAAGGCGCGTCCGTCGTCCAGACCGCCCCTCGCAGCGGGGGGAAACCCGCGGCGGCAATCGCGCGCGCCGCAAGGTCTGCCAAGGCCGGATCAGCATGCGCGAATGTGTCGCCGGCCGGGAGGTAGTGATAGCTGGTGCCCTCATCGCGCAGCGCCCGGTCGATCAGCACGAAGCACGCGCCGTCAGGCAAATCCTGCGCAATACGGCCGGCGGATGTGACACTCAGCAACAGGCGGCACCCGGACGCAAACATCTGCTCGGCGACCAGGACAGCGAAAGGAGCGCCAACCGCGCACCCGACGATGCCAACCGCCGAGCCGGCCAACTCGAACGACAGCATCTCAGTGTGGTAGCAGGCCCATCCTGGGAACGGCCGGCCTCGCCCGTCCGCCCGCAGCGCCCGAACGATATCGCCGTCCGGGTCCAGGACGCAGACTTCGGGCACCGGCAGCTCCGGTAACCGTCTTTGCCGCCGCGCCTCGCGCAACAAATTCTCCGGTCGGAACACCGGCGGCGACGCATGATGTTTCGCGTCGAGGATTGGCGGCGTTGCCGCCTCGCCCGCCCCCATTTGCGCCCCCAGTTGCGATTGTGCGCCCATGATGCCTCTCAGGTCAGCAGCTCGAGCACGCCGCGCCGCTCGCGCGCCAGAGCGTCGATACCGAGGCTGCGACCCGGCGGATCGATCGCGAACAGAAGTTGCAGGATAACCAGGAATCCATAGGTCCACGGCCATTCGCCCGGCGCGGAATACAGGCCGAGCCACAGATTGACCGCCATCAATGCACCAAGCATCGCCCCGAGCCTGCTCAGCACGCCAAGCATGAGTGATATCCCGATGGTCACCTCAACGCCGTAGACCAATGGACCGAACGCCGCGATGTTCGGCAGCACCACGTCGCGCACGAGTACGCCCTGGAGCGGCACCGCGGCATGGTCGACCATCTGCTTCATCCAGTAGATCAGGCCGTCGTAGTTGGGCGGCACCTTCCACAGCGATTGCTCCCACCACATCACACCGAGCACGAGGCGAAGCAGCCAGATGCCGATATGTCGCATCGAGCGTTGCGCCGGATTGGTCCGCCAGGCGAGCGCCGCGACGATCACGCTGCCAACGAGGAGCAGCCAGAAGACAACCGTGGTCCAGCCGGCAACCGACAGAAAGGTTTGGACATCTGATAGCGGGTTCGGTCTCATGCTGTGATCCTTGACAATGCGGCGACACGGCGAAAGGGAAACCCGCCTCGCGCGCGGCTGTGGTAGGGGGACTGCAGTGAGGTGTCGCCGCCCGTGTCAAACGGACCACTTGCCAAGCAGCCCCTGCGCGCCGATGTAACAAGCTTGACCGGACCGCCACGGTCCGGTTTATTCGCACCCTTCCGATTACATGAGGCCGGCCACATGTTCATCGAAACCGAAGCCACGCCCAACCCCGCCACCCTGAAGTTCCTGCCGGGTCGCGACGTGATGGGCGCCGGCACCGCCGACTTCGCCGCACCCGACACCGCCGCGCGCAGCCCGCTCGCCAGCGCGCTGTTCGCGTTGCCCGGGGTCGCGCGCGTCTTCCTCGGCGGCGACTTCATCACCGTCACCAAGTCCGGTGACAGCGCCTGGCAGGCACTGAAGCCACAGGTGCTCGGCACCATCATGGAGCACTTCGTCGCCGGCCGCTCGGCGATCGAGGGCACCGACAGCGACACCCCCGACGAGGACGTCGCGCCCGAAGACCAGGAGATTGTCGCCCAGATCAAGGAGTTGATCGACACCCGCGTGCGCCCGGCGGTCGCCGGCGACGGCGGCGACATCGTATTCCGCGGCTACCGCGACGGCATCGTGCGGCTGCACATGCAGGGCTCGTGCTCGGGCTGCCCGTCCTCGCGCGCCACGCTCAAGCACGGCATCGAGAACATGCTGCGCCACTACGTGCCCGAGGTGCAGTCGGTGGAACAGGTCGAATTCTGATTGTGCACTTGCTAGGGTGACGGCTTCACCACCAGTGAAGCACAAGGAACCATCGGCATGACGATCGACGCGGTGGGCCTCGACCTGCTGTTCCGGGAGGCGCGTACCCACAACAAATGGTATGAGGATCCGATCTCCGACGAGACGATCCACGAACTTTACGAGGTGCTGAAGCAAGGCCCGACCTCGGCGAACTGCTCGCCGGCCCGCTTTCTGTTCCTGCGTACCAAGGAAGCCAAGGAACGGCTGGCCCCGGCGCTGTCGTCTGGCAACCTCGCCAAGACCATGGCCGCGCCGGTGACGGTGATCGTCGCCTATGACCCGAAGTTCTACGAGAAGCTGCCGTACCTGTTCCCGCACAACCCGGATGCGACCGCCTGGTTCACCAGCAACGACTCGCTGGCCGCCACCACCGCGTTCCGCAACGGCACCCTGCAAGGCGCCTACCTCATGCTGGCGGCGCGCGCGCTTGGTCTCGACACCGGCGGGATGTCCGGCTTCGACAATGCCAAGGTGGATGCGGAATTCCTGGCCGACCGCGGCTGGCGGTCGAATTTTCTGGTCAATCTCGGCAAGGGCGACCCGTCCGGCGTGTTCAATCGCTCGCCCCGGCTGTCGTTCGACGAGGCTTGTGTTCTGCTATAAGTTGGCTGATCTGAGCTGGCTGCTCCGAGTTGACGACCCCGATGGTATAATGCGCATTCTGGCCCTCGATGCCGCGCTGGCCCGGTGCTCCGCCGCCGTGGTGGTGAACGGCGAGGTGGTCGCCGGGCGCCAGCAGGACACCGCGCGCGGGCACGCCGCGTTGCTGCCTGCACTCGCCCAGGCCGTGTTGGCCGACGCCGGACTTGCACCACCGACACTCGACCTTGTGGCGGTGACGGTGGGGCCCGGCAGCTTCACCGGCTTGCGCGCCGGCCTCGCGCTGGCGCACGGCATCGCGTTGGCGGCCGGCATCCCACTGGTCGGCGTCTCGGTCGGCGAGGCGCTAGCAGAGGCTTTCCCGTACCTGGGGCGCCGGACGCTATGGTCGGCGATCGACAGCCGGCGCGGCCGCATCTTCCTGGAGCGCGATGGAACCGTTACGGCAATGGCAATCGAAGACCTGCCGCACGCCGACGGTCCCATCGCGGTTGCCGGCGACGCCGCGATTCCCGTGGCGGCGCGACTGGCGGCGCGGGAGGTCGATGTGATGCTGACCGACGCCCGCCTGCCGGTGGCGCGCCACGTCGCACTGGTGGGCGAACGCCGCCTGGCAGGCGACCTGCCACCGCGCGAAGCGCAGCCCATGTATGTCGACGCGCCCGAGGCACGGCTGCCGGTTGGCGGCCTGCGGCCCGCGCCTGTGTCATGACCTTGGATCCTGCCGGGACTTTCGATCCCACGGCGCCTTTGGGTCCCACTGGGAGTTTGAATCCCACTGCATCTTTGAACCCCGCTGCGCCATTGGATCCTACTGCGTGTTTGGATTCCACTGCGTATTTGGATCCCACTGGGAGTTTGAATCTCACCGGCGCCTTGGATCCCACCGGCACGCTGGACCTTGCCAGCGTCGCCCACGCCGCCGCGATGGCGTCGATCCATCGGATGGCGTTCCCGCCGAGGGAGACCTGGGGGGCCGATGCGATCGCGCTGCAGCTTGCGTTGCCCGGTGTCTTCGGCTGGCTTGATCCACACGGCGGCATGATCCTCGCGCGCGTTGCCGCCGACGAGGCCGAAGTCCTGACGTTGGCCGTGATCCCCAAGGTACGGCGGCAAGGCATCGGCACCCGCCTGCTGGATGCCGTGATGCGGCTGGCGAGATCACGCGGCGCGCGAACCGCCTTCCTTGAAGTCGCGATCGGCAACGCCGCGGCGGTTGCGGTTTATTCGCGCGCCGGCTTCACGCCGGTCGGGCGGCGGCTGCGCTACTATGCCGATGGCAGCGATGCGCTGGTGCTGCGGCGACCGCTCAGCCACCCCGACGCAACAGCAGAAGGCTGACCCCGTCCGCGCCGCTCCGCAGCGAGAGCACCTCGTGCCCTTGCTCCCGCGCCGTGCGCGGCACATTGCGCAGCGGCTCCTCGCCACGCAGCCGCACCAGCAAGGTCTCGCCCGGCCGCATGCGATCGAGCGCCAGCCGCGTACGGACGAACGTCATCGGACACAGTTCGCCGGTGATATCGAGCTCGCGATCAGGCTCTTCCACTGCCGTCATGATACTGAAACTGCCAATGTCCTGTGGAATAAAGGTTGCTTGAGATCGCGACAGGGCCATAAATAGGCACAGTCGCCGACGACGAAAGGGAGCGCAATGGCTGAACAGCCGATCAACACCAGTATTCTTGCATTGACGACCAAAGTCGTGGCGGCCCATGTGTCGAACAATGCCATTTCTCCGACCGAAGTGCAGTCGCTGATCCAGCAAGTGTACAAGACCTTGGCGGAAGCGGGCAAGGAACCAACGCAACCCGAGCGGCCGGAACCAGCGGTGCCGCCAGCCAAGTCGGTATTCCCCGACTACATCGTCTGCCTCGAGGACGGGCGGAAGCTGAAGATGCTGAAGCGGCACCTGATGTCGGCCTATAATCTGACCCCGCTGCAGTACCGCCAACGCTGGGGCCTGCCGGCCAGCTACCCAATGGTGGCACCGACCTACGCCCGGCAAAGATCCGCACTCGCCAAAAGAATCGGCCTCGGCACCACCCCGCGCCAGCGCAAGCGCAAAATATAGCAAGGCCGGGGGTCCGCCCCGGACCCCGCCGGGGCCTTGCCCCCTGGACCCCCACCAGAGGCGGAGCCTCTGGCCTCCATCCATTTTGGTTGGGGTGAGGGCGAGGGGACGGGACAAAGCCCGGCCGCGCGTCGGCGAATTGGACAGGGTCGCCTTGGATCGGCTACGCGGAGGGCCGCATGGAATCCCGCATCGAGCGATTGTGCATCGAACGAGGCCTCAAGATGACCGGTCAACGCCGTGTCATTGCCCGTGTGCTGTCCGACGCCGCCGACCACCCGGACGTGGAGGAGCTGTATCGCCGCGCCACCGCGCTCGACAGCCACATCTCGATTGCCACCGTTTATCGGACGGTTCGTCTGTTCGAGGAGAAGGGCATCCTGGAGCGCCGCGATTTCGGTGGCGGACGGGCGCGCTACGAGCCGACCGAGCACGGTCTGCACTACCATCTGATCGACGTGGACAGTGGCCGCGTCATCGAGTTCCAGGATGAGGACCACGTACGCCTGATGCGCGAGATCGCGGCACGTCTGGGTTTCGACATCGTCTCGCTGCGGTTGGAACTGTTCGGCCGTCGGCGTGACCAGGCGGATCAGGCCACCGATCCCCCGCGGCGCAGCGCGCGTCGTCGGGCGGAGCCTGGAAGCCTCGATGCCAGGTCGGGCGCATCAGGGGGGACAGCAGCGGGCGTCGACGTCCCAGCGGGCACGAACCCTGCTGGCGCCTCGGAATGAATGCCAACCCGCCGTTCGCGTGGCCGCTTTCCCCCGCGCCCAGTGCGGCGCCATTCGCCGAACTGCGGGCCGGCAATCTCGGTGTTCGTGTTGCTGTCTCGCCGGACGAAATCGACGCGGTCCAGGCGCTGCGTTTTCGTGTGTTCTACCAGGAGATGGGTGCCATCGCGGACGCGCGCATCGCGACCTCCGGCCGCGACAGGGACGCGTTCGACCAGGTCGCCGACCATCTGCTGGTGGTGGACCACGAGATCGGGCATGGTCCGACAGGCGTGATCGGCACCTATCGGCTGATCCAGCGCGAGGCGGCAGCGCGGATTGGGCGGTTCTATTCCGCCGACGAATACGATATCGCCAAGCTGACGGCATTTCCCGGCCGTGTTCTCGAACTGGGGCGGTCCTGTGTCGATGCCGCCTATCGCCACCGGATGGCGATGCAACTGCTGTGGCGCGGCATCGCCGCCTACGTGTTCCATTACAGGATCGCTCTGATGTTCGGCTGCGCCAGTCTGCCCGGCACCGACCCCGACACGCTGGCGCCGGAGCTGACCTATCTGTCCACGCATCATCTTGCGCCGCCGGAGCTTTGCCCGCGCGCCCTGCCGGGGCGCTATGTCGAGATGCGGCGGATGCCGCCAGAGGCGGTTGATCGGCGACGCGCGCTGGCGCAGTTGCCGCCGCTGATCAAAGGTTACCTGCGGCTGGGCGGCTTTGTCGGCGACGGGGCCGTGATCGACCGGCAGTTCAACACGACCGACGTTGCGGTGGTCGTGAAGACCGACCTAGTCACCGACAAATACTACCGCCATTACGAAAGAGAGTCCTCGGTCGCCGGCCGATCATCGCCTTTGGACGGCGTGACAATCGACACCAACGGCTGACGCGCGCCCCGGTACTCCGTCGCGTGTTCGCCCGATTGGCTCTGCTGCGCGGCTGGCGCGCCGATGTCGCGGCCCTGGGGCTTGGCGTGTTGGCAGCCGCGGCGTTGCCGCCGGTATGTGCCGTCCCGGTGCTGCTGGTGGCGATGCCGGGATTGCTGGCGCTGATCGGCGGCGCGCGGGGTCCTGGTGCCCTGGGTCCTCGTGCTCTCGGGCCAGGTGCCGCGGGGCCTGATGCCCTGGGTTTTGGTGCTGCGGAGCCTGGTGTGCCGGGGCCTGGTGCTCCAGGATGGGGCGCACCAGGATGGAGCATGACCGGCCTCGCCACGGCGGCGCGGCGTGGCTGGTGGTTCGGCTTTGGCCTCAATCTGCTCGGCCTCTATTGGATCACCGAGGCGATCCTGGTCGAGGCGGCGCGCTTTTGGTGGCTGGTGCCGCTGGCGGTGCCTGCGCTGGCCGCGGTGATGGCGGTGTTCATCGCCGTGCCAGCCGCGCTGGCACACCTGGCACGACCGGGCTGGCGACAGGTGTTCACGCTGGCGGGTGGTTGGGTCCTGGCCGATTTGGCGCGGCAGTTCATCGCCACCGGTTTTCCGTGGAACCCATTAGGCAGCGTGTGGGAGATGCCGGGTGTGCCCGGCGACGTGATGATTCAGCCGGCGGCCTGGATTGGTGCTCCCGGGCTGACTTTCCTGACGGTCCTGCTGTCGGCGCTGCCAGCCCTGGGTTGGCGCTGGCGGGCCACCGGCGTGGTGGTGCTGGCGGGCTGGGCTGCGATCGGGTTCGCGCGCATCCACCCGCCGTTGACGCCGCAGCCTGGGGCGGCACCCACGGTGAAGGTGGTGCTCGTCCAGGGCAACGTCGCGCAGGGGCAGAAATGGGACCGCGCCCTGGTGATGCGGATATTCGACCGCTACCTGAGCCTCACCCGGGACGGCATCGCGCGCGCCGGCAGCGGCCCCACTGTGGTGGTATGGCCGGAGACCGCCAGCCCGTTCTTTCTGCAAACCGACGCCGCGGCCCGTGCGGCCATCGCCGAGGCGGCCGGGGGCGGGACTGCCCTGGTGGGCGCGGTACGCTTCGACCAGGAAGATCGGCCGCGCAACAGCCTGTTCGCCGTGCTGGCCGACGGCGGGTTGGACGGCATCTATGACAAATGGCACCTGGTCCCGTTCGGTGAATACCAGCCAAGCTGGTTCCCGGCGCCGTTCCAGGTGGTGCCAGGCGGCGGGTTTCAGCCCGGTCCCGGGCCGCGAACGTTGCACCTGCCCGGGTATGTTGCTGGAAGTGACCTTGGACAAAGCGCCGGCCCCGTTCCCGGTCCTGTTGTGCCTCTGCCGGAGGTCGGACCGCTGATCTGCTACGAGGCGATCTTCCCCGGCCAGGTGGTTGACGAAGCCGACCGGCCCGGCTGGATGGTGAACATCACCAACGATGCCTGGTTTGGCAATTCAACCGGCCCGCGGCAGCACCTGGCGGCCGCGCGGCTACGCGCCGTAGAGGAAGGGCTGCCGCTGATGCGCGCGGCGAACACAGGGATCTCGGCCGCGTTTGACCCTCGCGGCCATGAGATCACGCGGTTGGGGATGAATGAATCCGGTGTGCTGGTCGTTGACTTGCCGCCAGCGCTTCCCGCAACCTTGTTTGCGCGGTTCGGGTTGTGGATCCCGACGCTGCTTGGGTTGGTTGCACTGGAATTTGGGCTGATATTGTCCGGCGGTGTAGTCTTCCGTACAAGACGCTCGAAAAATTAGGTTTTCTGAGCGGACATCCCGTAATTTGAGACGGCGGATCAAAATTTTGGTTAAAGAATTGACAATTGCCGGTTGTGCGGATATAGTGAATTTTGCGTTATCCGATTCGAGGTCGGATTGCTGAGTTAGGCGCGACATAAGGGAGCGCATGCGATGTTGAATGAGTTAAGAGGGGGTCCAGATATGGCTCGCGCCGAACAGGCTTTGGGGGCGGATCGGGAAGGCCGCCCCAGCCCGATCGACGTGCATGTGGGCGCGCGCATTCGTTTGCGGCGTACCTTGCTCGGCATGTCACAAGAACGTCTGGGTGAGGCGCTCGGCTTGACCTTTCAGCAGGTGCAGAAATACGAACGTGGCGTAAATCGTGTTGGCGCCTCGCGACTTTTCGATCTGTCGCGTGTGCTGGACGTGCCGATCAGCTTCTTCTTCGACGATATGCCGGACAGCCTGTCGGGTTCGTTCGGCGGTCAATCCGGTCGCCGGTCCTCATCGTTCACCGACCAGACCGAGGGCTTCGGGGACGACACATTGAACCGGCGCGAGACGCTCGAACTGGTACGCGCCTATTATCGGATCACCGATCCGGCGATCCGTAAACGGGTATTCGATCTCATAAAATCGATGGGACCGACCGAAGTCTGATATACCGCTGTTAAGCTAGTGTGAATATAACGATTCATTAGCGATCCGCTTTTGCCTCTTGCAACTGTGGATTGTTAAATCCTGGGTTGCGGACCGCGTGCAATGCGTCCTTGAGCGCGTGTGCCAAATCACGTCGCTCGGCCTCTCCGAGTACGGCTCCGACCTCCTCGCGCACCCCGCGGGCAACCAGAACCAGACGTGGCACGCGGCCAGGCGTCTCCTCCAGCGCCACGTTCAACCAGTCCGTCAGCAGCTCACGTTCCTGCCGCTGTCCGGCGGCGGTGGTGCGCACCACGTGCAGCGTCCGATCGGTCAATCGGATCATCTCGGTCGCCCGCACCTGATTGGCGTTGATCAGCAGTAACAGCACCGCGAGACCGACCTCGACCGCACTGAACACAATCACCGGCCAGGCTCCGATCAGCCAGAAGCGGAAGGCCGTCAGGGCGCACAGACAGCCGATAAGCCCGATCAGCAGGCGCAGCCCGCGCCGACTCAGGCTGCGGTGCGGCACAATGACTGCTTCGAACAGCGGCGTTGGCTCGGCCTGCCCAGGCTCGAACGGCCCAGACTCGAACTGCACCGCCTTGCCCGCGCGGCCAGCTGGCTGATCGCCGAGCACCGCCGTCACGCCCGGATTGCCCCGGCGAGGCGGCGAGCCAAGTCGGCGGCGAGTGCGGCCGGTGTGCCGGCAAAGCCGATCACAAGACCGGCCATGCGTGGCGGTCCAGCGAAATAGGCGCGCAATGGCACCACCGCCAAGTCGCGCGCCCAGCAGGCGCGCACCGCGGTGGCCTCGTCGCAGCCGTCGGGCAGCCGCGCTACCATGTGTAGCCCACCCGGCGCCGCGATCGGTGTCACTGCCGGCGCATAACGGCGCAACGCCGCCAGCACGGCTAGGCGGCGGGCGGCATATTCGGTGCGCACGCGTCTTATGTGTGGCGCCAGCAGGCCTTGTCGCATGAACTCGGCGAGCACCGCCTGGCTTAGTGACGAACTGCCGCGATCCATCAACGTGCGGGCCCGCACGAAGGCTGGCACCAGCGGCGCCGGCACGACGGCAAATCCCAACCGGATCGCCGGCGCCAGCGTCTTGCTGAATGTGCCGCAATAGATCACCCGCCCGGTGCGATCGAGTGTCGCCAGCGGCGGCAACGGCCGGCCCTCCCAGCGGAACTCGGAGTCGCAGTCGTCCTCCAGCACCCAGGCATTGGCGCGGGCCGCCCAATCCAGCAGCGCCAGCCGCCGCCCGATCGGTAATGCGCCGCCCAACGGCGTCGAGTGCGACGGGGCAACGAGTGCCAGCCGTGCCGCGGGCGCGAGGTGCACGCCGGCTGCGACATCCAGGCCCTCATCGTCGCTCGGCACCGCGACCGGCACCGCGCCGGCGGCGATCAATGCGCCACGGCCGGCAATGTAGCCGGGATCCTCGACCCAGACGGCGTCGCCGGCATCCAGCAGCAGATCGGCGGCGAGGCGCAACGCCTGCTGCGTGCCGCCGGTCACCATGATGCAGTCGGGGTCCGCCAGCAGCCCTCGCGTCGCGGCGAGATGCGCGGCGATCTGCTGGCGCAGTTCGGGTAGCCCCTGCGGCGGTGGATAGCCAGCGAGGTCCGGGGGCATTTGGCGCAGCACGCGCGCGGTGCAGCGCAGCCAGGCCTGCGCCGGGAACATCTCATGCGCCGGCACGCCCCCGGCGAGCAGCGATCCGACCGGTGCCTCCGCACTGGCCGCGCCAATGGTTGCCGCGCCGTTGGTCGCGCTGTTCGCCGCACCCGGGTTCGTTGCCCCGTTGATCATCCCATTGGTCGCATGTACCGGGATGATGGCCAGCCGCGCGCCCCGGGCCGACAGATCGCTGGCGGCGAGACGCGGCACCGATGCAGGTGCCGGCGCGGCGTCCGGCAGATCGGGCGCAACGTAGGTCCCGCTGCCGGTGCGGGCACGGACATAGCCCTCGGCGGCCAGCCGCTCATAGGCGAGCACCACGGTCTGGCGGGCGACGCCGATCTCTTCGGCCATCACACGGGTCGGTGGCAGCCGCGTGCCGGCGGGCAGGGTGCCAGCCAGAATGCCCTGACGGAGCCGGTCGAACACTGCCTGCTGGCGATTTTGGTCTGGGACAAACACCGTCATTCGACCTTTCCGATCAGGCCAATCGCACCCTAAGCCCGAACAGGCCAGCGGCACAAGATGGCGGTATCAGGTCGGATCGAGGTGGGTTGGGGCAGCTTGCTCGGTCGGTCGAATCACACTGCAACAGTCGGGGCGGCACCGGTAACGCAGAATGAGCCTGGCATCCTTGCCGTCATCCATGCCGCCGTATGGCAGCTATCGTCAGGCAACCATCGCATAGCAGTCCGCGCGGGTTCGCCGCCGCGCCGGTCTTGGCTCTTTCCGGATCACACCCCTTGGGGGTCAGAACCCCTCGCGCTCGATCCGCTTGCGCTCCAGCTTGCGGGCGCGGCGAACGGCCTCGGCAGCCTCGCGGGCGCGGCGCTCCGACGGCTTCTCATAGTGCCGCCGCAGCTTCATCTCGCGGAAAATCCCCTCCCGCTGCATCTTCTTCTTGAGCGCCTTCAGCGCCTGGTCGACGTTGTTATCACGAACAAGAACTTGCACTTGGCCGCCTGCTCCTTTCTGCTCCGGCATCCCCGCCAATCGGGTATGCACCATGGGTCCGCACGCGGTGGCCCGGGCGGAGGGCCGGTCGTATAACATGGGACCTGGCCCTCGCCAATCTGGCTTTGCACCCCATCTCGGAACAATCATGGCCATCCTCAAGATCGCCCGTATGGGCCACCCCGTTCTGCTGCAACACTGCGCCCCGGTGCCGGATCCGGGCGCACTGGAGATCCGACGGCTGGTGGCCGACATGATCGAGACGATGGAGGACGCGCCGGGTGTGGGGCTGGCGGCGCCGCAGGTCTATGTACCTCTGCGGCTATTCGTGTTCCGCATCCCCGGCGAGCGGCACAGCGAGGACC